>CBDUMS010000027.1:0-36025 GCA_965368405.1 uncultured Cyclobacteriaceae bacterium | reverse complement strand
TATCAATAATGAAGATGAAATACTACGTTCTGCCGATCCTACTATTTTTGCTGTTCTCGTGTAATGACGAAAACGCGGTGCCAGGACCTGCACCAACAGGCCAATCTAAGAGTTATACCATTAATCCTGTTGTTGACCCCACAATTAGTGGAAGCATTAAATTCATAGAAAATTCAGATAATTCTACAACTATCGAGGTATCGATGACGACTACCTCAGAAAATGACACTCATCCAGCTCATCTGCATTTTAATAGTGCCGCGGAAACCGGTGGAATAGCGCTTACGCTAACCCCAGTTGCTGGCTCAACTGGAACAAGCTCTACAACGGTAACGCAACTAGATAATGGAACTTTGCTCAGCTACACAGATTTCCTAAACTTTGATGGTCACCTGAATGTCCACGTATCGGAAGAAGATCTGGAGTCATTAATTGGTCAGGCCGATATTGGAATGAATGAATTAACTGGAGATACTAAATCTTATATGTTAAACAGTGTTGATATTACCGAGATAACGGGGACTGCAACATTCGCGAAAAGGAAGAGTGGCGAAACGTTAGCGACTATTTCATTAGAGAATACGCCTCAAGGTGGGGTGCATCCGGCTCATATTCATTCCAATACTGTGATTGAAGAAGGAGCTATAATCTTTACTCTTAACCCTATTAATGGCGATACAGGGTTAAGTATTACCCATATTGCCGAGGATGATAACGGAGCCCCATTATTATTTGATGATATACTCGCATTGAATGCCCATATAAAGGCGCATCTAAGTGCAGATGAGCTCCAAACAATTGTTTTTGCCGAAGACATCGGACAAAACGAACTAACTGGAGAATCAAAGACGTTTGAACTCACGGAAATTCAAAGTTCGGGGGTCAGTGGTTCCGTTAGTTTATTCGAAAGAATGAATAGTAGTACATTAATAACGATTACAGTATCGGGAACCCCACCGTCTGGCGATCATCCTGCGCACATTCACGATAATGATGTTCTAACAGGGGGAGGAGTCGCAATTTCATTGAATAATGTTGACGGGTCAACAGGCAAAAGTTATACACAGGTTGATCAGTTGAATGCTGGTACAAAGATTACATATAGCGAACTTTTGGCGTACAATGGGCACGTTAATGTGCACCTAAGCCAAAATGAATTAACAACCATAGTGGCTCAAGGCGATATAGGTTCTAACACTGGAGAAGGAACTGTTATTGAGTATGACGTTACCAGTAGTGGATCCTCTGCCTATATTTTTAATGGTAATGGATTCTCAGATGCCTCTAATCCTATGCTTAATCTAAAGAAAGGCACGACTTATGTGTTTAAAATTAACGCACCCGGCCACCCGTTTTTCATTAATAGTACGCAGGGTACTGGAACAGGTATGGCTTTCGCGAATGGTGTAACTAATAATGGAACTGAAGTAGGGAATATAACCTTTGTGGTGCCGAATGATGCACCTGGCAACCTTTTCTATAATTGTCAGTTTCATGCATCTATGAGTAATAGTATTATTATTACCAATTAGTTAACCTTAGGTTATGAGCGAAAAAGAAAAATCATACCACGATTACGTTATTAAAGACGGTGAATTCATTGGTAAATTCGATGAAATGTATTCTGAATTTAATGATCCGTGGACACAGTCGGTACAGCCGAATAAGTACTCAAGAACAAGCGGGATAATTCATATTGAAAATTTTAATGTTAAATCTATTCTTGAGTGTGGTTGCGGACTTGGGTATTATGCGGATTGGATCAGGCGTGAAACAAATATAATTCCGACAAGCGTGGATATTTCTCCGGTTGCTATTGAGAAAGCCAAAACCATATTTCCAGATCTTAACTTTGAGGTTGCCGATATCTCCATTGAACTTAAAAATTATAAAGGCCATGAGTGTGTGATGTTATCAGAAATAATTTGGTACATACTTCCTGACCTAAAAAAAATATTTGCAACATTAGAAGAGCATTTCAAAGATAAATATCTAATTGTAAATCAGGTCTTTTACAAAGGGACTCAAAAATATGGGAACGACTATTTTACTAATTTGGATGAGTTTATTGACTTTGTACCTTTTAGTTTAGTTGGGAAATGCGAGGCAACAACCGTTAACGATACAACCATAGAAACGTCAACTATTTTTAAGATTTAACGTACCGATATTAGTATCAAGCCACGGTAAAACTTAGTGAATATCCCAGTGGTAATCAATCATATATATCTTCAGGATAATTTAAAGGGATAGTTATTTTAGCTCGACTTTGGAGGGCAGTGTTTAAATAATCAATATCAAGCGAAAAATCAGGCGAGTTGGTGTACCGAGTAAAGACGTTACATTTAATGGGCGTGCTTTTGCAAGTCTTTGCCGGAAAGTTTATGTAAATTTGATTAACAACTTTTCCATTAAACTTTAAGAAATATGCCATATTTTCCAAGAATCAGATCTATTGTAATAGCATTATTATTTGTTATGGTCACTGCCATGGCTTATGCTCAAAATAGTTTCGAAGGTAAGATTACGTATGCCATTAGCTATGAAGAGCTTCCTGCAGAAGCCGCAGCTATGGAATCGATGCTTCCAAAAGAAATGGTCTTTTATTTAAAGGACAATAAATTTGCCATGGTGCAGGATATGATGGGAGGATCTCAGACGGTTGTTTCTGATACAAAAACTAATGAGTCATTTATCAAGATGAACATGATGGGTCAGAAAATTGCCATTACCATGAGCGAAGATGAGATAGCTGAAGCAGCAAGGGAAGCAGGCACTCCAGAAATAAAGTACTTCAACGATACAAAGAAGATAGCTGGCTATACCTGTAATAAGGCAACTGTTAGTGCCGAAGGCAGTATTGTAGAAGTTTGGTACACAAAGGAAATAACCGGAGCGATGCATAAAGAGTTTAAGTCACTGGATGGGTTTCCGCTGGAGTATTTCACATTTCAAGAGGGGATGAAAATGAAAATTTCTGCAACTAATGTTACTAAAGGTGATCAACCCGATAACCTCTTTGTAATTCCAGAAGGGTATCAAAAAATGACAATGGAGGAATTCACGAACGCTATGGGCGTGGGCGGCACCTACTAGATCGGGATATAATCTGATATCTTCGTAATTTTCAAAATCGACATCAAAGCTTCATAATGTGTCATTTTGGCAATATTTCTTGTCATATATAAGCGGCAATCTGACATTTTTTCCTTTTCCAAATGAGAGCTATATTGTTTATTGGCCTCCTGATTTTTGGCATATCACTTGCTATATAGTTTTTGGTAACGACCAAAGTTTTACTCTGACTTATTGTAAATGTTTTAGCACCGATGCTGTGGCTTGAATTCATCTTAATGAAGATGTATATGGTATAATGTTTAACTCTAAAATGAATAAAACGATGACAATTATTAAGAGAAATAGTGGGTACGCTCCACTAATGAGAAATTTATTTGATGATTTCTTAACTAGAGATCTTTTTGACACCGACTGGTTATCTAGCTCGGATACTGGGACTTCAATTCCGAAAGTAAATATTCATGAATCGGAAAGTGGATTTACTGTAGAAGTGGCGGCTCCTGGAATGAGCAAAGATGACTTTGAAGTAACTCTAGACAATAACTTATTGACAATATCCTCTGAGTTGCGAAAAGAGGATGAAGATACCTCTGATTCGCAGTATACTAGGAAAGAGTTTAGTTTTCAGTCATTTCAAAGGACATTTACCTTACCAGAGACTGTAGATGCCAATAAAATTGCTGCAAAATATAATAATGGTATTTTAGAACTGGTACTTCCTAAGCGTGAGGAAGCGAAGAAGAAACCTCTAAAAACAATTAAAATTTCTTAATTGCACTATTGAGGTTGGCTTTTTGCCAACCTCAATACTAACTTCCAAAATACATTGGGGGTCATTATTGTTAATTACTGATTATAATCTTAGTTGACCATGAAAACTTCATTCTTGGAATATTATCAGCATGTACTTGACCAAGTAAGATTTGATGTTGATTTATTCAAAAAAGAATACCGGAAAGCGAAAAGATATCTAACAGTTGAAGAACAAATGAAGCTTGATGAATGGATTAGTAATAAGCAGTGGTCTGCTGGCATTATCCCGACAATAGCCAAGCGTTCTGCTTTACCGAGACAACGTTTACCATACTCTTAAAATACTGGTTATAATTGTCCTTAGCAAAGCAAATTGAGTTAAGACATAATGGTTAAATAGTCAATAAAACTATTTCGGGAACTTAATTATCGGATATAAATAGGAAAAACGGCCTATTCTATCAATCTTTGATAAAATCACTAATTTATGGGTAGAAAAAACTTTAATGCTTTTTTAAAGAACCAGAGAGCACAAAAAAAACAGAAGAAAAAAGACGAGAAGAGACAAAAAAAAGAGGAGCGTGATGCATCTACTGCATCTTTTGATGATATGATTGCCTATGTTGATGAATATGGTAATATTGTAGATTCACCCCCTGAGGAAGAACCTCCCGCCAAGAAAAAGAATAAAGAAGAAGACGAAGATTAGCGCTCCACTAATCTTATAAGCTATCTCGAGCATTTCTAAACTCTTTGTGAATATTTTTTGTTTATACAATAACAGAGGCATTCTATTGTCCTCATCATTTACTTACTAATAGATTAGACTAATGTTCGGATTATTTAAAAAGAAATCAGAAAAGGAAATTCTCTTTGCTCAATATGATAAGCTTCTAAAAGAATCTCATCGCCTATCGACAATTAATCGAATAGAAAGCGATAAAGTAGCGGCCAAAGCGCAAGAAGTACTTGACAAAATAGATGCCTTAGCTTAGTCTTTACTATAAAGCGATTATCAATATGAATCGGCTTAAAAAACTAAGCCTCTGGTTAATAATTGTATTTTATGCTGTTGCTGGCATCAATCATTTTGTAAATCCAGAATTTTACTTTCCCTTAATTCCAGAGTTTCTAGGTTATCCGCGTCTGATCAATACGATTAGTGGAATTGCAGAGATGTTGTTAGCGCTTGGGTTAATCTTCGAAAGAACCAGAAAGTTGTCGGCATGGGGAATTCTCCTTATGCTTATCGCATTTATTCCTTCTCATGTCTATTTCATTCAGTTAGATGGTTGTGTGGATGGTGGCTTGTGTACCGGATTACTTATAGCCTGGGTGCGACTTGTTGTAGTGCACCCTTTGCTTATTGCGTGGTCTTTTTGGCATACTAAATAATTAGATTGAATTCTGGGCACTGCCTTTGAGTTGCAATAGCTTTTGAAAAAACCTTAAGTCAAGCGATAGATTATTAGCGGCTACCATCCTTATCTTCCATTGATTTGCGTGAAGGGTTATATCGTTGGTGTTTCTGAATATATTCACTTGATAATAGGGTAGTACAAGCGCCCAATTATCTAGTTTTACCCTAAACCAAAGGATAATGCCATTAGGTCGAAGTTCTATATTCGTGAATGGTGGTGTGTTTTGCGCTTTTATTATTGCGTTCACCTCCTTATCGGCATGATCAACTAAAAGCCGTTGCGATCCAACCCCACCTAGTTTAAATCGTTCAATAATGCCAAAGGGCTTCCCAACCAAATTTTCAATAGCCTCTTTGGTTTCTTTAGAGGAGTAAGACGTTTTGAAGAGCACCTGGATTTTCTTTTATTGACTGAATAACCATGCTTATGCATGCCTTTATTATAACTAATCAAAGATTCAGAAAGTTCGTTATCCAGCAGCCAAGTTCTTTATAATGTCCGTCTATTATCTTCCGAGTTCGTATCAATTAGTTTATTAAACGGATCAACACCCACCTCCTTTGGTTCCTGATC
The DNA here is from genome assembly GCA_965368405.1 of uncultured Cyclobacteriaceae bacterium. Taxonomy (GTDB): domain Bacteria; phylum Bacteroidota; class Bacteroidia; order Cytophagales; family Cyclobacteriaceae; genus S012-113. Next base: position 30,200 of record CBDUMS010000027.1, on the reverse strand, counting down.
TACAATAAGCGTTATTTTATTGTTGATTTCGGTTATCTTATGCTTTTGTAAGTAGAGTTCGACTTCTTTCTTTTCACCCTCGATTTCTTCTTCGCCAAAAATTCCGATTTCTATATAATCTGCTAATGGAGCCGAATACTCAGGTTTACGCATTTTTTCAGTTTGATAAGAAATTGAATCGCCCATTTCTGTAGTATAATAACGCTTACCCTTTTCATCGTTACGATATTTGCTTACGTCGAATTCTATATCTACCTGGTATTTTCCATTATCCAATTGGGTAGAAGAAACATCAACAATTCTGTTTTTATAGAGCGTGATATTTTCGAACATGTCGGTTATCACATACATTAACGAATCTGGCGTAACTGCTTTTATCGAGTCAACCATTTCGATGGAAGTCGTATAGGGAGGTTCTTGAAATTTAACCTTTTCTACATAGCCTTTCAATGCCTTATTTAAGCGCTCTTCTCCAATATAGTCGCTAAGGGCATAAAACACTAATGAGCCTTTCTGATATCGAATATATCCTTGTCCATCATTATACATTAGTGCTTTTTCACGTTTCCGTTCTGTTGTGCGTTGCCGTAGATAGGTGTCGAGAGAATTCTTTAAAAACTTTCGCATTTTCTCCTTACCATTTTGATGCTCAAGAACTTTTAATGAAACATATTCTGATAAGCTCTCGGAAAGCATAGTTGCTCCCAGAACATCAGCACCAATCACTTGATGAGCCCACCACTGGTGTGCCACCTCGTGAACGGTTACTGCAAACGGATAGTCTACACCGCCTTCTTCAGAATCATCAACATCAGCAATAAAACCAAGTCCTTCAGAATAAGGAATGGTATTCGGGAATGACTGGGCGAAGCCACCGCCGGTTCTCGGAAATTCGAGGATTCTAACTTGTTGATGTTGATATGGACTAAAGTTTTCGGAATTATAATCGAGCGATGCCTTAACACCGGCGATCATTCTGTCTAGATTATATTCATGACCAGGATGGTAGTAAACTTCGATATTGACATCATTCCATTTATCCTTCTTTACTTCATATCGCGCTGAATTAAAGGCGTAGAAATTTAAGATTTTACTATCCATCTTATAATGAAAGTAGCGTCTGCCATTCTCATTCCATTCTTTTTGAAGGTAACCCGGAGCAATAGCAATCTGATCGGGAGAGGTACTCACGGTAGCTTCGAATTCTATCCAATCGGCATCTTTAGCAATATAGGTATTTCCAAGCGCTGTGGTATCCGATGGATGTGGTTTAAGTTTATTCGGAGGAAGGCCGTATTTTTCACGAATCTCATCATCCGTGAGCTCACCACCGCTATAACCAAGCGAGGGGAAAATAGCTCTATTATTAATGAACGTGCCATTTTCACGTACTGGTGAATTTGTTCTCAGGTAGCGGTTAGGCTTATTTTTTACAGTAAAGGATAGTTCCAAGCTGTCTCCTGGCTCAAGTGACCTATCGAAGGTGTAGATATTGAAATTATAAACCGTGTCTTCGGAAACCAAGGTAAGGGCTCTGTCAAATTCAAATTCACTAGGGAAATCGGTATAATTCAGTAATAAGGTATCAATTAATTCATTGGTCTTATTAATCATTCGATATTCAGCCTTTGCCTCAAAGTCAAGCGTTTCAGGGAATAAATCGACATGTGCCGTTACCCCAATGATCCGAGGCTGCGTCATATCTTCGTATTTCTTATACTTCTTTTCCCATTCCACCGTCTGTTCTTCGCGCTCCTTAGAGGATAAGCGAGTTCTAACAATGTTGTTTTCGTAATACAACCAAGAACCAATACTTAAAGCAATAATTACACAAACGAAGAAACCGATGACTGTTTTGCCCTGAAAACGCTTACTCGCAATCAATAAGCGTTCTTTAAAGGTTTGCGGCAGTCCTCTTACCCAAAATAATCCCGTTATGATTAAGAAAGATAATCCTACAAATAGCCAATACAACTTATGCATCATGTAAGGCCTAATGGATGTGCCATATCCATTCATGTCCGAATACGAAAATCCTGGTGCTTGATTGTACTTAAAAATAGATTGTTCGACTCCGGCAGATGATAATAATGGAATACCAATCGACAGAACTAAAAGGATAAACAACCCTAAATAGGGGTTTCGGATAATAGTCTGAACAATTAGTGCAAGGAATGCCCAGATTACAAAATGAATAAAGTTCAGAAGATATAGTTCGAACAGGTAATGTCCTAATTCGAAATTATAATAATCGTTATAAACCTGTATAGCAATACCTCCAAGCAATATTACGAATAGCAATAGCAGTTGCATTTTCATTATCGCAAGAAGCTTCGAGAGTATTAGTACCCAATTTGGCACTGGTGTTACATCTACTAAATGGTTTATCCTATCGATTCGAGCTCTATGAACCAACATGCCGGCATAGAGAAAAGTTGTAAGGTTAATAAATAGAGCAAAACTGTTTCCGGGTACCAATAGAATCTGCCAGGTAACAGGTAAAGTTTTAGTTCCGAAAAGTTCTCCTAACACCATGGATGTCAGAAGGATAAATATTAGACCTACGAGAACAATGCTATAAAACGGCCAATTTTTAATGATATACTTAAAATCGATAACCGACAGTCGCCAAAGGGTTTGTAACTGCTGTTTAAAACCATAATCGAAAGTAACCTTGGGCAGATTGATTCGTGTAATACCACCGAAATTTCGCTTAGTAACAACTTCACCTTTTTGTTTACGGAAACTAAAGCTTATTGCATCCTGACTAAAGCTGAACACTTTATAAACAAACCCAAAAACTAATAAGGCGACACAGAGCCAGATTAGCCGATTATAGATAATAACACCTGTTACAGGTAGTAGTTGTTCATTCTGCTCAGCTACGGTCCAATACTTTGTATAATAGTTCGCGGCTTGTTCTCCAAACGGGTCGATCAGTGCTGATAAATAGCGCAAATCTGGATCCGAAAGAATATTCGCCACGATGCCTTGAACCAGCATTAACATTACTACCGTAATAAAGCCAGCGGCTATATTACGCGTGAAGGTAACTACCGCAAATACTATCGCACCAAAAAGGATTACGTTCGGCAGCACGTAAACGAGGTAGGATTGTAGATAAGCAGAGAAAACAAAAGGGCCTACAATCTCCTGGTTTGTACCAGGAAAGCGAAAACCAATGAACATAGCTATGCCAATAGCAAGAACAATAAGCGTTACGATAACCAATGAGCTCAAGAATTTCGCAAAGAGATAATCAGTTTTAGTAAAAGGATAGGAGTAAAGAATCGTATGCATTTCACTCTTATAGTCCCTGTAGATAGATGCTCCGATTATCGATGGGAATAAGAAAAATATGAATATGGCAAGTCCATTGAGCAGGCCATTTATGCCGATTGGTGAGTTAACAATACGTGAAGATCCTGTTGTTACGGTAAGGAAATCGAATAACCCAGCCGAGCTACCGGCAAAGAAAATAGATAGTGCAAAAAACACACCCAAATAGATATAAAACGCCGGTTGCTTAAACCAGTAGCGTATTTCGTGTTTGAAGATCGTTAAAAACATACGAGATTTTTATAAGATTTTATCAGATATGGTTTAAGCAGGAGTCTCTTCCGACTTCAATGCCATGAAATAAACATCATCTAATTGTGGGGTTGCAGCCGTAAATTCTTCGGAAGGCAAGCTCAAGGCTTGCACTCTAATATTCAAGGAATTATCCTGATTATAATTCGAAGAAAGTACATTAAAGCTTGCTTCCATTTCCTCCAACTCCGTTCGGTCAATTCTGCGTGTCCAAATTTGTCCTTCTATGACCTTCGTGGCTTCTTCCGGTGTAGTATGGCTTAAAATTTTGCCACCATTTAATATCGCCATCTCATGGCAGAGCTCTTTTACATCATCAACGATATGTGTTGAGAATATTACAGTACAATTGGTGCCCACCTCGCGTAGTACATTAAGGAAACGATTTCTCTCGGCAGGATCTAAACCTGCGGTTGGCTCATCGACAATAATCAATTTGGGATTATTCAATAACAGTTGGGCAATACCGAAACGTTGTTTCATACCCCCAGAATAACCTGCAACATGTTTTCTGCGTACCTCATAAAGATTGGTAATCTCAAGAACTTCCTTAACCAGTTTCTCCCTATCTGATTGCGATGAGACTCCTTTAAGTGTTGCAAAATAGTCTAAAAGCTCCTCTGCAGACATTTTAGGGTATACGCCAAATGATTGTGGCAGATAGCCCAAAACTTTACGTAAGGACATCTTGTCATTGAGCACATCAATATCGCCAAATGTTATGCTGCCTACATCTGGACTTTGCAGGGTTGCAATTGTTCGCATCAGTGTTGATTTGCCGGCACCATTCGGTCCAAGGAGGCCAAACATGCCTGCCCCGATTTCTATATTCAGATCGTCTATCGCTTTAACCCCGTTTTTATAGGTCTTAGATAAGTTCTTAATTATTAATTTCATATTGCAGAATAGTAAAAATTAGCACGCAAGATAATAATCTTAATATTATTAAGATAGAGAACTATTAATAATTCATCACTCCAGCCGTTTGGCCATCTTTCATTCTAGGACATCTTCTTCTTAGAATTATATTTATTAATATTACATATCATTCATTTTGGCTTATTAATGTGATTTTTCTAAAAAGTGACAATGGCTGAAGGGATTAAACACAGTCCTAAGTACAAGCATCGTCTACTAATGACCAGGCTGTATTATCTGGTTATTACTACCACCTTACTTTATGCTTTGCTCGACAATCTAATGGATATTGATGTAGATGCCTATATCTACATTGCTGTTCTGGTATTCGCTCTTATTAATCTTATTCTTCTAAATCGCGGTTATATTGAACTTTCGAAATATGCCGGTTTATTGGTATTCAACGGCATTATTTTCTTAATCGCCTCAAGTGAACCTTTCGGAACCGGTATGCATCTTCAGTTTGTAACGGCTGGAGCAGTTGCACTGGCTGTTTTTGGATTTGAACAATGGAAGGAGGCTTTAGGTTTCGTGCTAATATCACTGGTATTGAATATCCTGGTTTTTAAAACTGATTTTTCATTATTGCAATACCGAGAAGTAACTGAAGAACAGGCCAACATCTTTTTTATTCTTAATACAGTAATTGCAGCTGCGGTATCGGTCTATACTATCTTACTCATTTCGAAAATTAATTATGAAAGCGAGAAGCTTTTGCATCAAAATGAGTTGGTTATTCAACAGCAAAATGAGCAGCTTAGGAAAACCAATGATGAGCTCGACCGTTTTGTTTATAGTGCATCGCATGACCTAAGAGCACCCTTAAGCACATTATTAGGGTTGATAAGTTTAGCCAAGGATGAAAAGGATGAGGAAACAAAACATGACTACTTTAATCTAATGGTATCTAGGATTCACGCAATGGAGGTTTTTATCAGCGAGATAATAGATTATTCCCGAAACACTAGAGCCGAGGTTTTAAAACATCCTGTAAATCTTTACCATCTTGTGAATGAAGTAATAGAAGAGCTGCGGTACATGCCTGAATTCGATACCATTAATATCACTAATCAAATACCTGAGTCGTTACTGTTAGAGTCCGACGACACGAGACTCAAAGTTATTATCTCCAATCTAATATCGAATGGGGTAAAATATGCGGATTCGGATAAAGAAGAGAAATGGATTAGGGTGGAAGGCAGAAAAGGTGATAAAGAAACGATTTTGAGTATTTCAGATAATGGCGTCGGAATTGATGCCAATCATCATAAACGCGTATTTGAGATGTTTCATAGGGCGCACGATCATTCAACTGGTTCTGGTCTTGGACTCTATATTGTGAAGGAGACGCTAGATAAGCTTTCGGCTAATATTTCTCTTAAATCTAAGCCCAATGAAGGCTCCGAGTTTAATATTTCGTTTCCCAATGCTGCTGATGACTAGAACCTAATTGAGAAACCAATATTTTATTGTTTAGAACTAAGTACCTGAAAACCTATTCACTCACTGAATAGATAAATTATTGATACGAATTTCTCAAAAAAAGATTCGAAAAATTGATCCAACATTGAAATTGCCCACTCATATAATTTTAAGTATTTAATCAAAAGAATTATTTAACTTGACCAGCTAAAGATAAAATTTATGAAAAGTTCTAGAAATCGACTAATTAGGAGCCTGACGGTCATATTCTTGCTCATTTTCTTACCGAATTACAGCTCTGCACAAAATTCCTCTTTTACACTAGACCAAATAAAATCTTATCCATTTCCTGAAGGGCTTACCGCCGCGGCAGAAGGATCGAGAATCGCCTGGACCTTTAACGAAGTAGGTGCTCGCAATATATATGTAGCGGAGGGACCAGATTTTAAACCACGTAAGCTTACAAATTATAATACAGACGATGGTCAAGCACTATCTAGCATTTCATTATCCGCCGATGGTAAATGGGTGACCTTTATTCGTGGGGGTGATTTCGGCTCAAATTGGGACGACGCAGTTCCAGTCAATCCGACCTTTGATATTAATCCACCGAAAGTTCAGATTTGGAGTATTCCATTTGCAGGAGGGGAGCCAGTGGCCCTTGGTGAAGGAGAAAACCCTACAATTTCACCAAACAGTAAGCATATCGTCTTTACCAAAGCACGTCAGATTTGGATGACCAATATCGATGGCTCAAGTGAACCAAAGAAACTCTTTACCGCTCGTGGCAATAATAGTCAGCCGAATTGGTCACCCGATGGTACTAAGTTGGCATTCACTTCAAATCGAAGTGACCATGCTTTTATTGGCGTATATCAAGCCGATAAACCTATTCAGTGGATTAGTCCATCTTTTAATCGTGACAATACACCCCGTTGGTCGCCAGATGGTACAAAACTTACCTTTATTAGGCAACCAGGTCGGGGAGGAGCCCCAGAGACTATTTTGGAAGGACATCATAACCCATGGAAGATAATGGTAGCCTCTGTGGTAACAGGTGGGGCCGAAGAAATATGGAAGGCCCCTGAAACACTAAGAGGCTCATTGCCAACAACGCATGGCAGAACAAATCTTAATTGGGCAGCTAATAAAATCGTTTTCTTGTCGTACCACGACGGATGGCCACATTTATACTCAATCTCTGAGAATGGTGGCGAACCTCTTTTATTAACACCTGGTAATTATATGGCCGAATACATCAGCCTAAGCAGCGATGGTAAATCAATAGTTTTCGCGGGTAATGCAACTGACAAAAACGATCCACTCGATATTGATAGACGTCATATAGTTCGAGTCTCTGTTGATGAACAAAAAGTAGAAGTTCTTACGCCTGGCGAAGGAATAGAATGGATGCCAGTGATTACCGGCGATGGTAAAACTTTAGCTTTTATATCCGCCACCACCCGAAGACCGCCAGTTCCAGCAGTAATGAGCCTAAAAGGCAAGAAGTACCGACTCATTGGTGAAGACCTTATTCCGGCAGATTTCCCAACCAAGAAGCTCGTTGTGCCAACGCAAGTTGTATTTGAGGCCCCCGATGGTACTACAGTACATGGCACTTTATTCAGACCAAACAATAAGAACGATAAGAAGCCCGCGATTATTTATGTACACGGAGGGCCTCCACGTCAAATGTTACTGGGCTGGCATTACTCATCTTACTATTCGAATGCTTACGCTACGAATCAATACCTTGCCAGTCAGGGCTATGTAGTATTATCTGTTAATTACCGGCTAGGAATTGGTTATGGCTACGAGTTTCATCGGCCAGTTGATGGCGGTACAAGAGGAGCTTCTGAGTATCAGGATGTTAAGGCAGGAGCAGAGTGGCTTGCTAAACAAGATTTTGTGGATGCATCTAAAATTGGTATTTATGGCGGTTCCTACGGTGGCTATTTAACAGCGATGGCATTGGGCCGCGATTCAAAATTATTTGCTGCTGGTGTGGATATTCATGGTGTTCATGAGCGTACCGCTAATCGTACCAATATTTTAGTTCGAGCAAATCGATATGAACAATACCCCGATGGAGAGAAAGCCCTTCAAGTGGCATGGGTGTCATCTCCAGTCTCGAGTGTACCTGACTGGACATCGCCAGTCTTGATAATACATGCAGACGACGACCGTAATGTTGCTTTTAGCCAGAGCACCGACCTTGTGCAGAGGCTAGAGAAGAAAGGAGTTGATATGGAAACTCTTGTAATTGTTGATGACACGCATCATTTTATGTTGCATCAAAACCAGTTGACGGTGAATAAAGCTGTGCTCGATTTCTTTAATAGAAAACTTAAATAGCCTACTCTTTCTTCTTCTTTGGTTGGGCTCCAATAGGAATTTTAGCATAGATGTATAAAGAGGAGTTTCGATAAGTGACATCTGGAATTTTACTAATATTCACGAGACCGTAATAATAGCTTGCACCAACAGCAACACTCTTGGCATGCTTTCTAAATTTAAAACCGACACCACCCATTAATCCAAAGTCCAAACGAGTATACTGGTCACTAACATCCAGTATATATTCTAAATCACCATCTTGGACCTTAGTATTAAAAATGTCCTTCCCTTTTGTTCGAAGTCCTGGCATCCCGCCGGCTTCTATGTACCAGCGATCATCAAAAAGGCGCTGATGAAAAAGAATAGGCACATAAAAACAGCTGATTTGCTTAGTAAGAGAGCCATTTTCAAAAACCGAATCGATTTCAGCATTACCAACAGCGTAAGTATCAAGGCCCGCAGTACCAATGATCGATTTCACCATAACCCCAGTGCTGAGATAAGAACTGTTCTTCAATTGAAAATGAAAGTAAAACCCAAGATTTAGGTTGCTTACACCCTTGGCTTGCGGTATATCCAAGAACTTCGATCGATTTAGCCCTACGTTAATACCAAATTCAATTTTTTCGGAATTTAGTGCATCACCAAAAAGGAGAGATATAAGCACTTGACCCTTAGACGGTAGTGCCAGAAGCATAATTATAAATAAAGAAGAAATTACTTTTTGGACTTGAGACATATTTTGATGCTTGCTAGAGGATAAAGTTAAGTCGGATTTATAACAAAAATACTAATTGCCATACTCCCCGCTCAAATATTATATTTAATACCCTAATAAAAACTATAAAAGCAAGTTCAAATTGATCATTCGTACAATAATCGCTTTTGTCAATAAGATTAGTTTTGATGTTCTGTTAAAGCGATTATTGAATACTTTTACGCTTTATCAATCGCTGAGGACATAAATACTCATTACATGAACTTCCATCAATCTGCATTCATTAAACTGACCGCAATTATTCTTTTCGCAAGCGTTTGGTCTTGTAGCCAAAAGAAAAGTAAAGAAATGCCTCCTCCTGAAATTCAGGTAATTAAGGTTATTCAGAAAGATGTTCCTATTTACAAGGAGTTTGTTGGGCAGGTGTATGGATTACAGGATATACCAATACGCGCAAGGGTTGAAGGGTATCTTGAAGGGATTCATTTTGATGAAGGGAGACCAGTTAAAAAAGGGCAATTGCTCTACACTATTGATTCACAGCCTTTTCTGGCCGAAGCAGCATCTTATGAAAGTAAAGTTGCAGAAGCTCAAACGTATTTAGTTAATGCTGAGAACGAACTCGCAAGATATAAACCATTGGCCGAGATCAACGCGGTGAGTAAAAGTGATTTAGATGCCGCTCAGGCATCAAGGGATGCCGCTGAGGCATCTTTAGAAGCAGCCAAGGCCAATCTGAAATTATCCAAAATCAACTTGAGTTATACCACAATTAAATCCCCGATTAGTGGCCTTATTGGTAAAACTGAGGCAAGGGTTGGAGAGTTTGTTGGTCGCGAACCCAATCCAGTGATCTTAAACATGGTCTCAAATATAGAAAGCACACGAGTTCAATTTTTTATTACAGAAGCGGATTATATAACTCTTTCTAGAGAATTGCTGAATGAAAAAAAAGAACGTAGGAGTGGTGAAGAACGGGAGGCAGGAACATTTGAACTAATTCTGTCGGATGGGCAACCCTATGAAAATAAAGGAGCCTTTGATTTTATCGATAGAAATGTAGATGTGTCAACAGGGTCTATAATGATTCAGACATTATTCCCAAATTCCAATGAGCTCTTAAGACCAGGTATGTTTGCTAAAGTTAAGGTGAAGTTTGAGACTGTGAAGAATGCATTATTAGTACCGCAACGCTGTATTACGGAATTACAAGGCCAATATTCATTGTATGTTGTAAATAGTGAAGGAGTTGTTAATTCTCGCCAGGTAATGGTTGGTGAAAAGATAGATGACTTATGGCTTATAACTGAAGGGTTAGAAGCAAACGAACATGTCGTTTATGAAGGCTTACAGAAGGTGAGAACGAATATGAAAGTAAATCCTCAAGTTGTAGATTTTAACAACAAAACGAATCAATAGTAGTTATGGCTGAAAATAAAGGTAATTTTTTCGTCCATAGGCCTATTGTGGCTATGGTGATTGCTATAATTATTGTAATTGTAGGTACGGTTTCAATGATAGGGCTTCCTATAGAGCAATATCCTAACCTTACACCCCCAATTGTTGAAGTAAGAGCTACGTATACCGGTGCAAATGCTATTAGTGTGGAAGAGTCTGTTGCTACTCCATTAGAACAAGAAATCAATGGAGTCGACAATATGATTTATATGAAATCCACCAACGCCAATGACGGCACAATGGTAATTCAGGTTTCTTTTGATGTGGGTACTGACCCCGATATGAATACTGTTCTTGCTCAAAATAGAGTATCTGCAGCATCGGCTAAATTGCCGCAGGAAGTAACCAAATATGGCGTTACTACCAAAAAATCACTCCCTAATATTATGATGGCCATTACGCTAACTGCCGATGGTCGTTATGACCAAGATTTTCTAGGTAATTACGCTCTGATTAATATCAAAGATCAATTAGCGAGAGTACCTGGAATTGGTAGAGTAGATGTGATGGGCGCAGCAAATTACTCTATGCGTATCTGGGTAAAGCCTGATCGATTAGCAAAGATGGGTATAACAGTACCCGAAATATTAAGTGCTATTAATGCTCAGAATGTGATTGTACCCGGTGGTAAATTTGGTGGAGAGCCTGCTCCTCCCGGTACTGAGTACACTTATACGGTTCGCCTGCCGGAGCGATTCAACTCTGCTGAGGCTTTTGAAAACATCGTAATTCGTACAGAAGAAGGTGGCTCACAAGTTAAAATAGGGGATGTTGCCAGTGTAAACTTAGGGGTGGAGACTTACAACATGATTCCAAGAGTGAATCGAGAGACCTGTGCGCTGATTGCTCTCTATCAGGCTCCGGGATCGAATGCTGTTGAGTTAGCGGCCAATGTTATTGCTGAGATGGATATGCTTGCAAATAACTTTCCGGAAAGCATAAAATACGATGTTGCACTAGATTCTACCTTGCCGATTACTGCCGGTATTCGAGATATTATTGTTACCCTGGTAATTGCGCTTGTATTGGTAATACTCGTTGTGTTTGTTTTTATACAAGATTGGCGGGCTACTTTAATTCCCACCCTTGCCATTCCTGTCTCATTAGTTGGGGCATTCATATTTTTCCCAATGCTTGGCTTCACCATTAATGTCTTGTCTTTATTAGGCTTAGTACTTGCTATTGGTATAGTGGTAGACGATGCTATTGTAGTAGTAGAAGCGGTTCAGGTGAATATTGCGAAAGGTATGACGGCCAAAGAAGCGACCATTGATGCTATGAATAAGGTGACAGCGCCTGTAATAGCAACAACCCTGGTATTGATCGCCGTATTTATTCCTGTTGCAGGAATGGCCGGCATAACAGGTATTCTATATCAGCAGTTTGCCATTACGATCGTCGTTTCAGTAATCGTATCATCTGTCAATGCCTTAACGCTAAGTCCTGCATTATGCTCAATCTTATTAAAGCAACCAGAACCCTATAAAGGACCTTTAGGATGGTTTTTTGGTAAATTCAATAAGGGAATGGACAAGTCTACTGATTCCTATATGAATTTCACCAATGTCGTTACTCGTAAGCTAAAAAGAGGAGTAATATTCATACTAATTCTTACAGTAGGTGCTGCTGTTTTTGGAAAACTAGTTCCCGGAGGCTTTATCCCTGAAGAAGACATGGGATACTTCTACGTTAATATCCAATTACCTAATGCAGCCTCACTCCAACGTACGGCAGTGATTTCAGAACAAGTGGAAGACATTCTAATGGCTTATCCTGAAATAGATTTTGTAACTAATGCGACAGGTTATAGTATGCTCTCTGGCTCGATGACACCGAATAATGGCTTTATGTTCGTTACGTTAAACGATTGGGGCGATCGGGAGTTCACGGCTAAGGAAATGATTGACAAAATCAATTTGGAACTTGCAATGAAGATTAAAGGAGCTCAAGCCTTTGCCTTCGGTCCACCGGCTATTCCCGGTTTAGGTAACGGATCAGGTTTCAGTATTATGATTCAAGATAGGGCGGGGAATACGCCAGAATACCTCTCTGAAAATGCTCAAAAATTCATTCAAGCAGCTAATCAGCGTGAAGAGATAGGAATGGCGTTCACGGCTTTTCAAGCCCAGGTTCCACAACGCTTTATGGATATCGATAAAGAGAAGGCTTTGAAGCTAGGGGTTTCTTTAAATGACCTTTACACCACAATAGGTGCATTTATGGGTGGCGCCTATGTTAATGACTTTACACGCTTCGGCCGTTTGTACAAAACATACATTCAGGCTGAACCGGAATATCGAGTTGATGAAAGCCAGATTAATAACTTCTTTGTAAAGAACATAGAAGGAAAGATGGTGCCGCTGGCAACGATTGCAACAGTAGAACCTATTGTTGGCCCTGACTATACGAACCGGTTTAACTTGTATCGAGCAGTTGAGGTTACGGGTGGCCCAGCCCCAGGTTATACATCTGCTCAAGCCATGAGTGCATTGGAAGCCGTGGCTGCTGACGTACTACCACCCGATATGAGCTTTAGTTGGAATGCTATGTCATTTCAGGAAAATAAGGCTTCTGGCTCTCTCGCGATAATTTTAACATTCTCCCTGGTATTTGTATTCTTAATTCTTTCAGCCCAATACGAGAGCTGGTCTTTGCCACTTGCCATTTTATTAGGCACTCCATTTGCAATATTTGGGGCTTTGTTTTTCCTATGGGTTGCCCGTCAAATTAGTCCATCTTTTGAAAATAACATTTTTGCTCAAGTATCCTTTGTTATGCTGATAGGTATGGCTGCAAAAAATGCGATTCTAATTGTTGAATTTGCTAATGATGAGTTTAAGAAAGGCCTTTCGCTCTTCGATGCGGCTATTCAGGCAGCGAAATCAAGGTTTAGACCCATTCTGATGACGGCCTTTTCTTTCATTTTAGGAGTTTTTCCTTTGGTAGTGGCTAGTGGTTCAGGTGCGGAAGCACGAAAGGTAATGGGTATGGCCTTACTAGGGGGGATGAGTATTGCAACCTTATTGGGAGTATTCTTCTACCCGATGCTTTTTATTCTGATTGGTAAAATAGCCGGCTATGAAAAGAAGCGAGATTTAGCAGCTGAAACTCAAATAAGTAAAGAAGCTTAAGCAATGAGACATACATTATCAATTCTATTTATTCTAATTGGTTCTATACTTCTTCTGGAGTCTTGTAAAGTTGGGCCTAATTTTAAAGCACAAAGAACCGAAATTGATTCTACCGCCGTATATCGTTATGACAGTTTGCAACTTGCTACCAGTGATTCTGTTCTCAATGTTAGCTGGTGGGAATTATTTAATGATCCAGTAATTGATACCCTAATTGCAATTGGACTGGAAGAGAATAAAGATGTTCTTATTGCTACCAGTCGAATCGAACAAGCGAGGGCGCAACTGGGATTAACAAAGTCTAACATGTGGCCTTCAATTACCTATCAGGCAGGGGCGGTGCGAGGCAATGTTTTTCAGGGCTTACCTAATGATAACGCCTTAAATGTTTTCACTGGTTTTGGGTCCGTTTCATGGGAAATAGACTTCTGGGGTAAATTTCGAAGAGCAAATGAAGCAGCAAGAGCAGATTTACTTGCAACGGAGTTTGGAAAGCGAACCATACAAATTGGTTTAATATCGTCCATTACAGGCACTTATTATCAATTATTAGATTATCGCTGGCGTTTGATGATTTCGAAAAAAACCTTAGCCTTAAGGGATCAATCCTTAAATATAATTCAAGCAAGATATAATAAGGGTATCGTTCCGGAAATCGACTTAAATCAGGCACAGATTCAGCGAGCAATAGCTGCTTCATCCATTCCGTTCTACCATAGGCAGGTAGCGCAAACAGAGAATGCATTAAGTGTTCTCCTAGGTAGAAATCCGCAACCGATTTTAACAACCAGCGAATTGGAAAATCAAGTTCTCCCCCCTGACATACCTGTGGGATTACCCTCGATGCTTATGGAACGTAGACCTGATATATTACAGGCCGAGGCATCCTTGCACGCTCAGAATGCAAGAATTGGAGTAGCGGTGGCTCAACAGTTTCCATCGATAAGCCTAACTGGATTGCTAGGTGTTGCGAGCACAGATGTATCATCATTAACAGCAAATGGCCCAGCGTTTAATTTTGGTGCCAGCCTATTAGGCCCTCTTTTTGAATTTGGTAAAAACAAGAGAAGGGTAGAGGTTGAACGTAAAAAGACCGAGCAAATGATGTATGAATACGAGCGTACAGTTATTAATGCTTTTCGAGATGTTGAAGACGCCTTAGTTGAGATTGAAACCTTAAAAAATGAATTATTAGCGCGGCAACAACATGTTACAGCTGCGCAAAATGCCCAGCGCTTATCTGGTGAAAGATACGACAAAGGAGTAACAAGTTTTCTGGAGTTAATTGAAAGCCAACGGCAGGCCTTTGAAGCTGAACTAAGCCTCTCAGAAACTACTCAAAAGCTTTTCAACGGATATGTAAAGCTTTACAAGGCACTCGGTGGCGGTTGGTTGTCGGAGGAGGAAATGAATACTGCAGCCACTGCTGATACAACAAACTAATAGATTTGAGGCTGACGATAGGCCACTTCTTTAATAATTGAACTATTTTTTCAAATTAATCGTTTTATGGATTAATCTAAAAAAGCATGAGATCTATAAAATACCTTACACTAGCATTTTTAACAGTATTATTTATTCCGTTTATCTCCAGTTGCTCTGACGACAACGCAGAAGAGATGAAAGAGATGGTCGACGACACCATGGGTGATGATATGAATGAGAATAAAGCTCCTGATTTCGTCCTAACTTCGGTAACAGGAGATGAGGTAAAACTTGTTGATTTTACAGGCAAACCATTGGTAATCTTCTTTTTTGGATCTACATGCCCCCTCTGTATTGCATCAGCTCCAAGTATAGAAACTAAGATCAATGATGTATTTTCGGACAGCCAGATTGGCATAGTAGGTATCGACACCTGGAACGGAACTCAAACTGCTGTAGAACGCTTTAGAACATCTACTAGTACTAGTTTTGACCTCTTACTTAATGGGTCTGATGTTCAAAGTGCCTACGGAACAACCTATGATCGTTTATTTGTAATTGATAAAGACGGAAACATTGTTCATACAGGAACTACCTCTGCAGGAAATGACGTCGATACGGTTGTGGGTGTTTTGAATAGCCTCTTATAATGGGTCGTACCATTATAATACTTCCACTGCTCCTTTTAGTTTCGTTTCTAGCGCAAGCCCAGACAGTTAGGAATTATACTTTGCAAAACGTGAACAATGAGAAGGTTGACTTATATGATTTAAAGGGTGAGTCGATTACAGTTCTCGACTTTTGGACAACATGGTGTAAACCTTGTAAGAAGGCCATACCTCAGCTAAATATTCTGTACGATGAGTACAAAGAGCAGGGTGTACAAATTATAGGGATTAATTGTGATGGGCCTCGTACGGTAGCTAAAGTACCCGGTGTAAGCCAGTCGCTTCAAATAAAATACCCAGTTCTAATTGATATTAACTCAGATATCCTCAACGCATTAAACTTAAGTAATTTTCCTACCTTGGTAATTCTAGATAGCAATAATAAAGTTAAGTACATGCACGAAGGTTTTGTTCCAGGAGATGAGGAAGAAATTGCAGAAGCAATCCAGAATCAATTAAAGAAATTAAAATAATTGCGTCTGTTCGCAGGTAAAAAAGTTGGCTTATTGAGCATTATTGCTCTTTCATCATTCGTATTTCTTACTGAAGTACAAGCTCAACTCAACGGACAAAACATAGCAGAATTCCAATACGGAAAGATTCCTGATGATAGTACAGCATTTGCTTCAATCTATGACAGGCTTTTAATAGATTACGATTTCAAAGAATTTAAAATTGGGGCTACCCTTGAGCAATTCTGGTCACCCTATTCTGAAAGAAATTACATAGCCTTAAATCAAGTTCGTTTACAGTATAAAACTAACAAATGGGATATTAAGCTTGGAAATTTCTATGAAACCTTAGGTAGGGGTACTTTGATGCGAACCTATCAAGTCCCCGGAGCAATACTAGAGGATGTAGCCTATCGATCGCGTAATTATTTTCATCGTGACTTTTTAGGAGCTTATATTAAGTATCAATCCAAATCATGGAGCCTCAAGGCACTGGCTGGGCAGCCTCTGAATAACGTTTTTCCGCCCCCGGAAGGGTTTAGCAATAGGAGACCAGATTCCGTAGCAGTTGTAGGCGGAGACTATCAAATAAAAACCCATAGAATTGAATATAACGCTATGTACCTCAGAAATCAACAGGTAAACAAATGGTACTCTATGTTGAATATTTCGGGTACCCTGTTGCCATGGCTAAGCTATTACTCTGAGCTAACAATTGATAATAAAGATGGATTGTTTGGAGAGAACGATGAGTATGGGTTTTATTTCAATCTCAACTTTGACTTTGAGAAGTTGAGTATTTCTACTGAGTTAAAGGATTATAATAATATCTTAATTGGCGAGGCGGTGAATGAACCTCCAGCTTTAATAAAACAACATACCTATCGACTTTTAAATCGAAGTACTCATGTTCCTATTCCAATTAATGAATCTGGCTGGCAGATTGAAGCAACCTATTATTTTGATGATGCCAGCATCCTTACCTTTAATCATGCCCGGACTCTAAATGATTTAGGGGTCGACTTTAAATACGAAGAGTATTTTCTTGAATATAGTCGTTTGATCAATAATAAATATGACCTTAAGTTATTTGCAGACTATGCAAATGATGCAATAAAAGCTGAAGAAAACAGAACGAGCTTTGGCTTTGATATGGATGTGCTCATAAAAAAAAGAAGGTCCATCAATATAGAATATGAATATCAAATATTTGAACGATCAGAAACATCGGTGACAAATATGCTTGTTTCTTTGGCATTCAATCAAGGCTCTAAGTTTACAGTAGCAGCCCTTGCTGAATACAGCACCGATGATGCCGTTATGTTAGAGCAAAATGATTATAAAATTTGGCTAGGAAGTAACGTAAAGTATAAACCAAACTTTAAAAATACCTTTCTGCTATTTGCTGGTACAAGGAGAGGTGGACCGGCTTGTACTTCGGGTGTTTGTTACGAAATATTGGATTTTGAAGGGGTTGAGCTACGATTTACACGAAGACTTTGATGATTAAAATGTCAGGCGCTCAACCAAGATATTCAATTTTTTATATGAAGGACGGCTATGGTTTTGCAGTCCTTAGATTCTTGTTAATTTTACTGATCACCTAAAACTCCAATTGCTATGCGATCATTTTTTACTGTCTTAATTATTCTTTCTGTTCATCAGTTGTTTGCTCAGGAAGTTAAATTAAATATTCATGTATATGAATTATCGAACGGACTCAAAGTTTATTTGAACGAAGATAGAAATGCCAGCAATGTCTATGGGTCTGTTTGGGTAAATGCAGGCGGAAAGAACGACCCAGCAGATGCTACAGGAATAGCTCATTATTTGGAGCATATGCTTTTTAAAGGCACAGAAGAGTTGGGTACCCAGGACTATTCCTTAGAAAAGCCGCATCTCGATAGTATTAAGGTCTTATACGATAGACTTGCGATAACAGAAGATAAAGATGAGAAATTACGGATACAGAAAAGTATTAATGAACAAGAGCTAAAAGCATCACAATACGCGATTCCAAATGAATTCGATCGATTAATCAAATCGATTGGTAGCACCGGAGTCAATGCTGGAACAAGTAACGATTACACCTATTACTACAATTATTTTCCAGCAGAGCAGCTGCCAAAATGGCTAAATATATATGCTCACCGATTTCAAAAACCGGTATTTCGCTTGTTTCAAAGCGAGTTAGAGGCTGTTTATGAAGAAAAAAACAGGGCTGGAGATGATCTCGAAAGGCGAGTTGGCGAAAAGTTTAATGAATTCATATATGGCGATCAACCTTATAGTACCCAAACGGTATTAGGGAGCATAGAACATCTAAAAAGCCCTTCCTTAACCAAAATGTATAAGTATTTCACAGATTATTATGTTGCTAGTAACATGGCGCTGGTTATCTGCGGTAACTTCGATGCTGAAAAAATAAAGCCGTTAATTGAAGACAGTTTCGGTGTATTAGAGAGAGGCAAAAGCCCTTCCTTTCCATCATATCCTAAAAACAGTTTTTCGGGTAGGGTAGTTGAAAAAGTGAGGATTACACCGGTTAAAGCTGGGTTTATGGGCTATAAATTAGTGCCAGAAGGTCATCCTGACCAACCTGCTTTAAAAATAGTCGGAGAAATGATGTCCAATTATGATCAAACAGGCTTTTTAGATGAGCTTAGTTTAAATAACGAAGTTTTATTTGCCGGGGGATATCAAGAATTTTTGGAGGAGGATGGCTCTACTTTTATTTTTTATGTGCCAAAGATTTTTGGGAAGAGCTTAAAGAATTTCGAGAAGAGGATTAGCGGAAATTTTGCAAATATCGCGAACGGCAATTTCACTGATGAGTACTTCGAGTCCATAAAAAACGGATTGTATCGTAGCTACAATCTAGCCTATGAAGAACTAGGAAGCAGGGGGCGTTATTTAGGTTTAAGCTTTGTTTATGGTCTTGATTATAAGGATATGTTTGCCTATCCAAGTAAGATTAAAGCGCTAACCAAAGAAGAAGTACAGGCCGCCGCGGCCAAATACTATAGCACTAACTATTTTACACTACAGTCGCGCACAGGTTTCCCTAAAAAACCTAAACTCGAGAAACCGCCCTATAAACCTATTTCTGCTCGAACGGAGTCAACTTCAGAATATGCCAAACGATTCAAGGCACTCGAAGAATTAGAGCCAGATCCACAATTTATAGATCTGCAAAAAGATCTGCATATCGTAGACGACTATATATATTATACCCAAAATCCTTTGAATGATATTTTTACCCTTAATCTATCGATCGCAGGTGGGTTAACTAAGGATAATAAATATCCGCTTTTGGCCGCGACTTTAAACAGTGCCGGCACGACAGAGTATTCGGCTGCGGAGCTAAAAAAGAAATTTGCATCTCTTGGTGCAAGCTATGAGTTTGCTGCTGATTATAATTCTTTTGAAATTACAATTACGGGACTTGATGACAATTTTAAAGAGACTTTATCGCTACTTGAACATGTGTTTTCTTCTTTCAATCCAACGGAGGAATCCATTAAATATTTGGCAAACCAGCGTACCACCGATAATAAGTTGAGCAAGAATAACCCTTCTACAGGTGGTCGAATCTTATATTCGTATGGGCTATTTGATGATAAGTCGAGCTACAAAACCCGTTTGCCGATAAAAGAGCTTAAAAAGGTTAACCCATCAATGCTCAAGACAAAATTAAATGAGCTAATAGCCAATGGTTTTAACTCAATTCATTATGTAGGGCAACTTGATGAGGATGTGGTTGTAGATTATTTTAAGAGCAAAGCGATGTATAAAAATAATGTAACAGACTCGTATACTTTTCTTGAAGCCAGAGCGGTTGATGAAACCACGTTTTACATTGTAAATGATAAGAAAGCCATTCAGAGCTATGTGTACTATATTGTAAATGGCGAACCATTAAATTATGAAGAGGACTATAAGAAAGAAGCCTTTAATGCGTACTATACAAATAGTCTTTCTGGGTTATTATTTCAGGAGGTTCGAGAATTCAGGTCTCTTGCTTATTCTACCGGGGGCAACTATATCGACCCTATTTATGAGCCTAACAAAAAAGGCAGATTAGTGCTTTTTACGGGTTCGCAAGCCGATAAAACAACAGATGCTGTAGTTACTGTAATGGATCTTCTCAATAATATGCCAGCTTATGAGACTCGGGTGCCATCGATAAGCGAAGGCCTTGTTTTAACAGCGGGTTCGAGCAAACCTTCTTTCCGGAGTATGTCGCGTACGGTTGATACTTTTTTAAAGACGGGATATTCTAAAGACCCTAACCAAATCAATTTTAATTTATTCAAAGGGCTTGAGTTCAAGCATATTCAGTCATTTTACGAAGACAATATCAAGGGAAAGCCTGCAGTTATTACAATTTACGGCGATGCTTCTAAATTCGATCTTGACCAGTTGCGTAAACTAGGTAAAGTGGTAGAGCTAAAGATGGAGGACATTCTTGTAGAGTAGCAGCTTACTACTTACCGACATCGACAAATAGAAAGTCTAAAATTTTGGCTTCTCAAATTTGTCCCATATTCCCCAATAGGCACCAACGTCACCTTCGGCACCCACCTTCCAGCCTTCATCGAAGGATGAGAAATAGAATATTTCGATATCATCTTCGGCCGACCATTTTTGAGTATTAATAAAATACTTCATAAAATTTTCTTCCGAAGGCTGGGCGCCATGTAACGGAGTACCTTCGCTTGGCCATCCCGTTTCTGTTATGATAACCCTTTTGCCCTGACCGGCTTCTTTCGCCTGATAGTACATGTTTTTCATATATGGCAAAGAGTAGTCATTATGGCAACCTTCCCAATAGGGGTAGCAATTGGCCAAAATCACATCGCAAGCATCTGTTATTCTAGGACGAGAAGAGAATTCATAATAAGCATCTACATATCCCACTGGCGTATTAGGAATGGCTTCCTTTACCTGATAAATAAATGCAAGCAATTCGTCTTCTGTTAAGTCCTTGCGGTACATCACTTCATTGCCAACCGCGGCGATATCAACATATCCTTCCTTAGTAATCTTAATTAGATTTTCTACTTCTTGTTTGTTGATCTCTGAGTCACTACCTAACCATGCTCCGACCAATGTCTTTAAACCATACTCTTTAGCGATCTTAGGAATAAGCTCATTGCCTTCGGTACAGGAAAAGGAACGAATCCATTTTGTATAAGGCTTTATAATTTCAATTCTTCGTCGAATCTGGTCTTCTGTTAATTGATCACCAGGATTCTGGCCTTCAACATAAGGACTGGCACAAAGCCCGTGCATACCAATCTCCAGGTATTTCTTATAAAGTTCGGTGAGTTTTTCTCGATCTAGATTTCTATTGTCGATCCCTAAAAGGGACATCATTTTTTCTTTTCTTAACGACATATCGTTTTATGTATTTGTTTAATAAATCAGCCCTAATTACAAGCTCAGCCTATTATTAAGCATAAGCTTTTTTAGTATTTAATTTTTTCATTTTTATCCCACAGTCCCCACTGTGCCCCAACTTCTCCTTCATAGGCAACTTTCCAAGGCTCATCGAAAGAAGAGAAGTAATGTAGGTCAACGGCGCTTTCTTTGGCCCACTTCTGAATATTGATGAAGAACTTCATTGCATTTTCTTCACTCGGCACTGCTTCCCCAACACTCTTACCCTTTGTTGGCCAGCCGGTTTCAGTTATAATTACCTTTTTGCCATTAGCGCTCGCTTTTGTAAGTTCATACATGCGCTGGACACTATAAGCTGCACTATCATTATCAATGCCTTCCCAGAAAGGATAACAATTCGCCAGGATTATATCGCAAGCTTCAACTAGTGCAGGCCTTTCGATATATTGATAATAAGCTTCAACATAGCCAACCGGAATATTTTTTGGCAATGCCTCTCTAACTTTCATTATATAGTTGATGATTTCGCTTTCCGTAAGCTCTTCTCTTAATAGAACTTCATTACCAACTACAGCAATATCGACATACCCATTACTTGCCAGTTCAACCAACTTGTCAATTTCCTTCTGACTACTATCTTTATCACGACTGATCCAGGCGCCGACCATGGTTTTAAGCCCCTTTTCTTTAGCAACTTGAGGAATCAGTTCGTTACCCTCTGAACATGAAAAAGAACGGACCCATTTTACTGAAGGGGAAATAATCTCCATGCGCCTGAGAACTTGTTCTCTATTTATAATATCGCCTAACTGTTGTGTTTCAGTGTATGGGCTGAAACATAATCCATGCATTCCTTCATTAAGTGTTTCTTTAAATAATGTTTGTAACTCGGTATTGCATTTATTGGATAAATCGATAAGCGGAACCCCTTTAAACGCTTCATCAAGAGATTGTAGTTTGTTACGGATAAAGCCGGCTGTACCTTTTTTAGTTGCCTTAATTCTAGCAAGCTCAGCCTGAATCTCATGTGAACGCTCTTCGGTTACATCATAATTCCACATCACATAAATAGCGGTAAGAGTTCCTAGGATTGGCAAGCCTGAAAAGAATAGTCTTAAACCAGTAATAGCTCCCTCCGGCTGAACATCAAGATTGCCATCAAAGCCAACAACAGTAAGAATTATACCACTGAGACCACCGGCTATTGCAAAACCAAACTTTACCATATACCAGTATATGGCTCCAAAAATACCTTCTCTGCGAACACCATAATTAAGTTCATCAAGATCAATAACATCAGCTGTCATCGACATCATCAGCGTGAAGAGGCTACCTATCCCAAATGAATGAAAAGGAAGTGCGAATAAGAACATCCATGGTTTTCCAGGTACAAAAAGGAACCATAAGCTAGCGTAGCCAAAGATCGAGATCGCCTGTGAGATTAAAAAGGCTTTCTTTTTACCCAGAACTTGAGACATCTTGGCAACAATCGGAATAACCATAAATGTTGTTACCACAGCTCCGGCACTTCCAAAAAGCGGTGTCCAATAACCGGCCTCTGCTGCATCTCCTTTAAACAGATACCAGACAACAATGAAGAAGGTAAACCCTGATATGGTCATAAAGGCGTTATAGATCAGAAAGGTTGATATACATAGCTGACGGAAGGGCTTTAATGAAAATGCTTCCACAAATCCACGAATTATTTTCTTGAAACTACTACCTATTGCATTGAAAGTTAACGGGGAGTAATCTTCGCCTAGGGTAGATTTACTGGGAATAAATAGACCTGGAACAAGGGCACAGAAGCCGAAGATTACAGCCACCCATACCGCTAATTGGCGTGTGGCACCTTCTGCAGTTGGAAACCAGTCTGGATCGTACATAATTACCCAGAACCAAGGGGCAATTACCCAGGCCCACTGACCAATCCATTGGGCAATGGCCATAATTTGAGTGCGTTCATGAAAATCATCGCTCATTTCATAACCAATGGCCACGTAGGGTACGCTAAATATGGTCAACCCGATATAGAACACAAATGAGAAGAGTAAAAAATAAGTGAAGTTATAAGTTACACTGTTGGCACCATATAATTGCCACATAACGGCAAACGCAACTGCCATAATAACGCCGCCAAGAATCACGTACTGCCTTCGTCGGCCCCATTTTGACTTGGTATTGTCAGAAACAAAACCCATTATTGGGTCTGTTACAGCATCGAGGACACGCGGTAAAAAGTATACCACTCCCCACATCCATCCAGGAAACCCTAAATTTTGCACGAGCACTACCATAAATATTCCTAATGATGCAGGAAACATTTGGTTTGCAAGCATACCAATTCCAAAGGCTACCTTATAACTAAAGGGAACTTTGCTGGTTACAGAAATAGATGTATTGCTCATAGGATTACAAGGTTTGGTTCTTGATTAGAATAGTTTGAATTGCCTCTTTATTAATTGTAACAGATGCCTGCTTACTTCCAAGGTTTATCGATAGGGTTTTAGAGACTAGTGTTGGGTTTAGTAAGACAATGGCAATACTGCCATCAGGGTTTTGCGCCGCCGTTGTCAGAACCGAATTATCTGATAGTTCAAAGCCAATTCTTTCGGCTCCCGGTCGTATGTATCGACTGAAATGACTCAACGCATAGTACATAGGGGTGAAATAGACTTCATCGTTTTCAGGATCAGCAATTACCGGGGCAAGGCACCAGTTTTTGAACCAGTTAGGGCCTCCCTGTCGATCGAGGACCATATTCCAGTCGATCCAACCATCAACAAAATTATTTAGGCAACCGATAATGTCACGGGCATAGCGATAAACTGGAACATACTTGGGGTGACGATGCTTGTCTTCTTCAGGGGCCCAATCCCAGCCCCAATCTGTGGCTTCTTTAGACCAATACCAGGCATCATCATGCCATTTGGGCACTTCGGCATCCACACAGGCTTCAGATTGAATGATATGCTTGTCGGGGGCTTTACTATAGGCGTATTGCAACTCATCCTCAAAGATCATAAAGGTACTAGCATACCAATGGATAGCTGTGCCGTCGAAGTATTTGCGGCCCGCTTCATTCCTGTACATTTCATCAACCCATTCAGGGAGATGTTCACGATTCTGATCATAACCAAGAATTTTAAGATGCCCTTTGCCGTCTGCTTCGAGTTTGGGACCTAGGTAATTCTCAACAAAGTCTGACATCTCTCGAGGAGTAAAGTGCATGCTTTCCCAGTTGTTACCATTACCAAGGGGTTCATTTTCTACTGTAAAACCCCAGATATCAATACCTTCCGCTTTGTAGGCATCATGATATTTTGAGAAGAAGAGGGCCCATGTATCGTAATATTCTGGCAGAAGTTTACCTCCAACCCAGGCTTTATTGTCTTTCATCCAGGGCGGAGCAGTCCATGGAGAGGAGAGGATCTTAAACCCATCCTTAGAGATGCTCATAGCCTCCTTGATCATGGGGATTATATCATCCTTATCTGCTTCAATTGAAAAATTGACAAGCTCTTTATCATCTTCTACAGGGGCGTAAGAGTAATTGCTAAGTGAAAAATCACAGGAATTCATATGCGTACGTGTAAGCGAGTACTTTGCACCTGTTTCGCCGAAATAGGCCTCTAGTACTTTTTGACGGTTTTCTTTGCCTAATTTATTCAGGAGATAGGCAGACGATTCAGTAAATGAGCCCCCGAACCCAGTAATCTTTTGAAATTTCTGTTCCGGATTAATTTGAAGATTAATTATAGATGTACTCGTTTCAAAATTGGTAACAGATGTCAACTTATTCCCTGCTGAATTAGTCTCAAAAACTTCAATCGTCAGCTTATTATTTTGGTTATTACACGCACTGATCATGATAATAAGGAGTATCGATAATTTAGTTGTTAACTTAGTCATCGGTTTAATCGTTTTTAATAGGCAGGTTCATATTGTACAGGGGGAACTAGAACGTCCTCTAGCAAGGCCGACCTATCGCCGTTATAGGTCTTAGAAATACTATTACCATTGCGGGTCAAACCGTTGAAGGCACCATGATCGACTAAATCCCAAATAGGATATTTAGCCTGGCCGTCTATCTTGAATAATCCAAAATGATTCTCTGATCCTTTAGGATTATGGGAATCCTTCCATTTTTCATCAAATGCTTCGAAATAGAAACAAGAAATACCTGCATCATTGGTCCATTCACGCATGTGTTTATAATAGAGTCCTTGCTTATATTCGTCGGTAGCCTTGGAGCCATTAGGACCATAATGCCCATTTGAGATTGTTGCCCAACCTGTTTCTCCTATATGAACAGGTTTTCCTGGCGCTATGCTATCTACATATTCTGAAACCTTTTGAAATTGCGCTTTGGCGAAATCAATGGCTCTCAACATGGCGGCATCTGCTTTCTCGATATCTGATAGGTTTTCTTCGGCCTGAGGTACAATCCAGAATTGTGGGTTATAATGCGTATTATGGTAAGGATAGGTGTGCATTGAAACATAATCAACCTTTCTAATCAGTTGCTCAAGCTCCTCAGTATGATAGGAGGGGTCTCCGCCACCCCATGATGCAAAATCATCCGACGAGGTAATCCATAGATCCTTGGGAAGCTTTCCTTCACCTTTTAAATTTTGCAAATGAGTAACCCATTTTAAGATTACTTCTGGCTGTACATAATAACTTGTTGCCCATCTTACCATAGCCTCATTTCCTACCGCTAAGATTTTAACTATATCAGGATAATCATTGGCCAACTTGGCAGCTCTAGCAATTTCACCTGTATTTTGCTCACTTTCTACATAATGATCTGGGGCTTGGTCGGTCCATGCATTTTTGCAATCTATCCATGCTCCAAGCATTAAGTACATTTCAAAATTTGCATCTTCCTGTTTTAGTTCGGTTATTGCTTTCAATAAGTTTTCGGCATGTGGCAACTGCACATTATAGGTGCGAAGAACTTTTATGCCCATGGCGGATAATATTCTCATATCTTCTTTGAGATCGGCAATCGTCGGTTGCTTTTCTCTAGATTTGAATCTATAGCCACCATATGATATGGCAAGGTATTCAGGATTGCCCAGTATTTCTTTTGCGGTCACTTCGTTTTTTTTAGTTGTCTGATTTTCGTTATGCGGTTTTGTTTTTTCATTACAGGAAAAACCAATAAAGGTCAATATTCCTGCTAGCAATATATTAATTCCTAATTTCATGATATGAATACGTTTTGCATAAGGTATTTATTTCTTTTTATAGGTTAATCCATAGCCAAAGGGGTATAGCGGTTCTATACTACTGTCCCATAGATTAGGTCCATATTTGCCATTGTAATCATCTTCAGATTTAGGCCATGAATGAGGTAGCTTTCCCTTAAAGTCAAAATCTCCATATAATACCTCGGCAATTCCATCGCCTTCAGAACCGGGTAACCAAGCTGCTACGAAGGCATCGGATTTATGGATTTGTTTAGTAGTTACCAGCGGTCTTCCTGAGATAAGAACGACAACAGTCTTAATTCCCCTCTTGGAATAAGTTTCGATATACTCTTGATGAGCCGGTGTTAAGGTAAGATCATAAGCATCCATTTCTCCACCAATATCACCATAGAACTCAGCATACGGTGTTTCTCCGACAACAACAATGGCAACGTCGGCGTCTTTTACATGTCCAGTTCCATTTTTGTCATATATCACCTCAGCTTGAGAAATCTTCTTGATCCCATCAAGAATTGTTGTTGCTCCCTTATAGCTCTCTGTTGTACCTTGCCAATTTATTGTCCAACCGCCTGATTGCAGGCCTGAATTATCGGCAAATTCGCCAACAACAACAACCTTAGTATTTTTATTTAGGGGAAGGACACCGTTTTCGTTCTTAAGTAGCACGAGTGATTCACGAACTGCTTGTTTGGCTATAGCTCTGTGTTCGTTCTTTCCAATGCTTTCTATTAATGATGAATCAGGAAAAGGGTTGTTGAATAGGTCTAGCCTAATTTTTTGCCTAAGAATTCGTCTTACAGCATCATCAATTCTGTCTGTTGTAACTGTACCTTTCAAAACCGCTGCTTTTAAACCTGATTGATAATTATCCAAATCACCATCAACGGCCATAACCATATCTACCCCTGCATTAATAACATCAGTTTCTCCAAAGCGATAATAGCCTTTCCAATCTGAAAGGACAATCCCGTCAAATTTCATATTCCCTTTAAGGGTGTCAGTAATAAGGGTTTTATGCGCGTGCATTGAAATTCCTTCGAGTGTGTTAAAGGATGCCATGATCGACCCCACACCATTTGCGACAGCAGCACGATAGGGAGGGAGCAGCAAATCGTTAACCATTTTCATCGAAATAGTGGTTTCTCCACCTTCCACACCAAAATCCGTAGCCCCATCGCCTACGTAATGTTTTGCAGTAGCCATCACTTTTACACGATCTTTAAGATTTCCCTGATGACCTTTTACAGAGGCAACGGCCATTTCTGTGGTAAGTTCAGTGCTTTCTGAAAACGCCTCATATACACGACCCCATTTTTCATTGAAAGGAATTGCAATACAAGGTGAGAATACCCAGTTAAAACCTGTTGCACGAGCTTCTAGCGCTGTAATTGCGGCAATTTGTTCGACAAGGCCTGAATTGCCACTAGCCCCAAGGCCAATATTATGAGGGAATATAGTAGCCCCTTCGAACGTATTTTGACCATGCACAGCATCCACACCAAACAATAGTGGTATTCCTAACCGGGTGGATAAAGCTTCTTGCTGCAGTTTAGTGAATTTATTCAGCCATTCTTGAGCTGTTTCCCCAGGTAGAGGCCCCTGTGTATGTATTACTGACCCAATTAGTTTGCTGCCAATATCGCCGCCTGAAATATCATCAAAATGCCTGACTTGCGTCATTTGCCCTATTTTTTCATCCAGGGTCATCTTGGATATCAAGGAATCTATTTTTTCCTCTACCTCATAAGCACTTTTCTTCCCGTCTATTGTTTCCTTCATAGTACACGATAGCAACAAGTAAATACATGTTATTGTATAATAAATAAATCCTTTGATCGAAAACTTCACAATTGTACTTAATTTAGAATTCGATGATTTTGGCTTTGGTGATCTGGAACTTAATGTACTATGCGCGTTCAGACCTTATTTTATAGTATAACAATCCCAGTCATACTACTAGTCATAAATTCTTACATAATCCACGAGAAGTGTCTGAGGGAATACGGTCTGATTGTTCGGCGGCCCGACGAAACTTCCTCCAACAGCTACATTAATAATAATGTAAAATGGATGGTCGTAAACCCACTTTCCAGGTAAATCCTCCGGTTTAATCTGATTATAGAGTACGTCATCAACGTAAAAATTAATATAATCTGGCCCCCATTCTATACCAAAAATATGAAAACCTGTATCAAATCGATCATTGCCAAGATCATAGCTCTTAGTAATGGCTTCACCTGCAGAATAACCTGGTCCATGTACGCTTCCATTATTTACTGTAGGTTCCTGACCACGGTATTCCATGATATCAATTTCACCACATAAGGGCCAGATGTTAACTTCGTCGTCGGCTCCAAGTAGCCAAAATGCAGGCCATATACCTTGTCCCCAAGGTAGTTTCATTCGGGCTTCGAATCGACCATAGGTTTTTTCGAATAAACCTTTAGTCAATATTCTGGCAGAAGTATAAGATGCACCCTCAAAAGACTCTTTGGAAGCGGTTATCTTTAACATACCGTTTTCTACTTTTATATTTTCGGGTCGATCGGTATAGTACTGTAGCTCGTTATTCCCCCAACCATTTTGTCCCGTACCAATATTATAGGTCCACATTGTCGGGTCTGGAGCGCCATCAACATTAAATTCATCAGCTTTTACAAGCTTATTTAGGTTAACTACCTTCTGCGTCTCATCACGTTCACAACCGGTAAAGGTTAGTAGGGCAAAAGCTACTAGCAGTGTACTAATTAAATACTGATTATTTCTTTTCATAATTAATTCTATTTTAAATTATTTGGAGCTCCTGTTTGGCGGTCGCATAACTACCAAACCAGAGCTTCATTAATCATTCAATTTATTTGTGGAGGTATATATTATCATACCATACATTCGTTAAATTGGCTGTAGTTATGCCAATTTGAGCGATATCGCTTCTAGTCAGATTGCCTCCGACTACACCTCCTAGAGCCGTAATGTCAACATCTACAGAAACCCATTGACCGGCTACTATACCCGGTGTTGTACCGGTATTGATGTTAACCTCTAATGCAGAAGCTTCGCCACCACCACCGGCAAAATCAACTAATTTAACATTGAAAACATCTCCGACTAGGTCGGTATCGTCTGTATAAAAGTCGAAATGAATATTGGTATATGCTGATAGATCTTGTCTTCCACTGGAGAAATCGATTCCATGGCAATCTATGCCCGTATTCTTTTGCAAGGTGTTGTTACCAGCAATCATTACTCCTGTAACTGCCGCTCCGCCACACCAGCCGGCATCGAAATTATCAAAGGCTATGTCCGTATAGGCATCGCTATAAACAGAAACTACATCAGCAGGATCTACCGTTGGAGTAGGAGCAGGCGAGGATGGACCGCTACCGCCTCCGCTTGATTTATAGAAGTATATATTATCATACCATACATTCGTTAAATTGGCTGTAGTTATGCCAATTTGA
>CBDUMS010000026.1:0-36074 GCA_965368405.1 uncultured Cyclobacteriaceae bacterium | reverse complement strand
TGGCGCTGTGGCCGAGTGGCTAGGCAGAGGTCTGCAAAACCTTTTACAGCGGTTCGAATCCGCTCAGCGCCTCCAGAAAGCCCTGAAGTATTATGCTTCGGGGCTTTTTTTATTACAGAATACTATTGAAGAATAGCTTAAAAATATCCTTGAAGAAAGTGGGCCGTATGAAGTTCCATCTGTATTTCTCAACATTATTCTGTATCTTCATTTTCTTACTAACCTAACTCATTATGAACCGAATACTCCAATTACTCCTTGCTACAGCAGCGTTAGCCATTATAGGTTGTAAACCAACAGAAGAAATTGTTGAGAAAGCTCCTCAGTATACTATAGAACAGTTTCTGCAAACAGAACGAATCTTTGGGAGCTCGTTTAACCCAGATGAATCGAAAATTCTTTTTTCTTCTGATAAGACCGGAATTGCCAACACTTATGAGGTTGATTTAAGCACCGGCTCAATTACAGCGCTAACAAATTCTAAGGATGAATATGCCCGCGCTCTTTCTTATTTCCCGAGCGATGATCGTGTGCTTTTCACCTCAGATAATGGTGGCGATGAGATTAACCACATATTCTTGCGGGATTTAGATGGTGCAATTACCGACTTAACCCCTGATTCAACAGCAAAAGCATCGTTTTGGGGCTGGGCAGATGACGATAAGAGTTTTATGTACGTATCGAATGCTCGTAATCCACAGTATTTCGATTTAGTGGAAGTTGATATAACTTCGTCACCATCTGATACTGAGCAAGGCCTATTTGTAACCTCAACCCTTTACGAGAATAACGACGGGCGCAATGTGAGTGCAATATCCCGCGATAAACGCTATTTAGTACTGACCAAGCGTAATACCACCAACGATAACGATATGTATTTATTGGATAGGGAAACAAACACCACAATGGATTTAGGTGAACATGAAGGTGATGTGTCCTATGATCCACAGTATTTTAGTCAGGATGGCAACTACCTTATCTATCTAACCGATGAAGGGCACGAGTTTACCTACCTTATGCAATACAATCTGAAAACTGGAGAGAAGGAGTTATTAGAAAAAGCAGATTGGGATATTGTGTACTCATATCTCTCTAAAAATGGCAAATATCGGGTTGTGGCCCTTAATGAAGATGCCAAGACAACCATTAAAATCTATAATGAAAACAATGAGCTGGTAACGATCCCAGATCTTCCTGAAGGCAATATTACCACGGTAAACATCGCAGATTCTGAGGAGAGAATGGCCTTCTACCTAAGTAGCTCAACATCCCCCAGTAATTTATTCATCCATAATTTTGGTACCGGAGAAACTAAGCAGCTTACCTCTTCGCTAAGTCCAGAAATCGATCAGAATAATTTGGTAAAAGGCGAAGTTGTACGGTTTAAGTCGTTCGATGGGATGGAGATACCCGCGCTTCTCTTTACGCCAAAAGGAGTTCAACCTGGTGATAAACTTCCTGCAACCTTAATGATTCATGGTGGGCCAGGTGGTCAAACGCGTTTAAACTATAATGCTCGGACACAATATCTCGTAAATCATGGATACGTAGTTCTTGCCGTTAATAATAGAGGTAGCTCTGGCTATGGCAAGACCTTCTACAAAGCCGATGATTTAAAGCATGGTGATGTTGATTTACGTGACTGTGTAGAATCGAAAAAAGTTCTGGAAGAACTAGGTTATGTAGATATGAATCGAGTAGCCATTACCGGCGGTAGTTATGGTGGCTATATGGTCATGGCTGCCTTAACGTTTGCTCCGGAAGAATTTAATGCCGGCGTTAATATCTATGGTGTCACCAATTGGGTTAGAACCTTACGGAGTATCCCGCCTTGGTGGGGAGCAAGCCGTGACGCCCTATATGCTGAATTGGGAAATCCTTTTACAGATTCTGTAGCGCTCTATAATAAGTCTCCTCTATTCTTCACGGAGAACATAACAAAGCCTGTATTAGTATTACAGGGTGCTAACGACCCTCGGGTATTACAAGTAGAATCCGACGAAATCGTTGCAGGAGCGAAGGCAAATGGTGTGCCAGTCGAGTATATTGTTTTCGATGACGAAGGTCATGGTTTCACCAAAAAGAAGAATCAGATTGTGGCATGGGAGGCCGTTGTTTCCTTTTTAGATAAGCATATGCCTGCCTCAAGCAGTGAATAAATCTTCTTAAGAATCGAATATGAATGGAGAGATTCGCTGTATTCATGTTCGATTCTTTATTATATTTGCCTCCTAGTACTGCCATGCAAAAAAGACTGATACTGAATGCCGAACTTCTCTCTATCACGGTCGACCGTCTTTGTCAGCAATTAATTGAAAACCACGGAGACTTTTCGAATACGGTAATTCTGGGATTACAACCTAGAGGAATCCATTTCTCTGACTTATTGGTTGAACATCTAAAAGAACTTACCGGCTCCGATATTCAGTATGGCTATCTCGACACTACTTTTTATCGTGATGATTTCAGGCGACGCGAAAAACCATCAACAGCCAACGCAACTAAAATAGACTTCATCATAGAAGATAAAGAGGTAATCATTGTGGACGACGTGCTTTTTACCGGAAGATCTGTGCGTGCAGCACTCGATGCGATGATGGCCTATGGCAGACCCAATAAAGTAGAATTATTAGTATTAATTAATAGAAAATACACCCGAGACCTGCCTATTTCACCAGATTATATTGGCAAGGATGTTAATACCATTGAATCGCAAAAAGTTTTGGTAGAAATAGGAAAAGGTAAGAAAAATAAAGTTTGGTTAATTAACGAAGAAGAATAATGCCTCTAAGTCAAAAGCACTTACTTGGAATCAAGAACATCAATGCGGATGACATTAATTTAATTTTTCAAACGGCAGACAACTTTAAAGAAGTTATTAATCGACCTATTAGAAAGGTGCCTTCACTTCGTGATATCACTATCGCCAATGTCTTTTTCGAAAATTCAACCAGAACTCGGCTTTCCTTCGAACTTGCAGAAAAAAGACTTTCGGCCGATGTAGTGAACTTCTCAGCATCCTCAAGTTCGGTTAAGAAAGGGGAAACCTTACTCGATACAGTTAATAACATCCTGGCAATGAAAGTTGATATGGTTGTTATGCGGCATGCTAGCCCTGGAGCGCCCCATTTTCTGGCAAATCATATCGATGCTAATATTGTGAACGCAGGCGATGGCACTCACGAGCATCCTACACAGGCATTACTCGATACCTATTCTATTCGCGAGCGACTAGGAGATGTGTCTGGGAAAAAGGTGGCTATAATTGGTGATATCATGCATAGCAGGGTTGCAATATCCAATATTTTTGCATTACAGAAATTAGGTGCGGAAGTAATGGTATGTGGACCAATCACCTTACTGCCCAAACATATTAGTGCGTTAGGTGTAAAGGTAGAACTCGATGTACAAAAGGCATTGGAATGGTGTGATGTAGCCAATGTACTTCGTATTCAGCTAGAACGTCAGCAAATAAAGTATTTCCCTTCCTTAAGAGAGTATTCGATCTATTTCGGTATTAATAAATCCAGATTGGACCAACTGAACAAAGAGATTACAATTATGCATCCGGGTCCGATTAATAGAGGAGTAGAAATTAACAGTGATGTGGCTGACTCCGATCACTCGATAATATTAGATCAGGTTGAAAATGGCGTAGCAATTCGGATGGCTGTGCTATATCTGCTTGCAACAAGGAATTAAGTCTTAGTTATTATACTCGGTTTGTTCTCTAGGCATGAATACCTCCAGGTAGTTTTCCTTTGGAGGAGTATGATGCGCTTGTGTAGGTCCATTAGTAATTTCCTCTGAGCTCTTTGTGCGGTATAAATTACAGATGCTATAAGCTCCAATACCGATGAACAATGTTAAGAGATAAACCTCTAAAACTATATTATAGTAGCCTGCTGCACCAATTATACTTAACCAGCTCAGACCCATAAATAGTTTTAGGTAGGCCGAATTACAAAGCGTGTCGATAACCGAAGATAGTAGATGATTTTTCATACTCTCAAAAGTCGGGGGTAGTTAACTAAGATTTCTCGGTGAATTGCATAAATTAAGCCATTAGGTAATTTGCCTATGGATGATGCAATGTTTGTTACGCCTTTAGTTCAGAGTATTGTACCTTTATTATATAAATTAAAATTGGAATAGTTATGAAAAAGACTGCTGTCCTAATCCTCGTATTGTGTTGTTCCTCCCTTTCTTACGGGCAGTTTGGTGATTTGTTGAAAAATCAAGGGTTAAAGCTTGCAAAAAAAGAAGGGAAAAAGTTGCTATCAAAAGAACTGAATGAGACTAAAGCTAAGTTTGATTCTGCCAGCTTTAGCTATGCAGTGTCATTAAGTGATAAAGCTGCCCAATTCGAAAGCAAAGAAAAAGGAGCAGATGTACTGAACCTGGCAACAATGGTTGTTGATGAGGAGAAAGATAAAACGTCTCTGGAGGTTGCTCGCGATTATATGGATGTAGGCGAGATGCTATACTCAACTAATCAGTTCAAAGCGGCGGAAGGATTTTTTCTATCTGCTAATGCTATTCTTATCACGGAAAGTGCCGAGAGTAATCCTCTCTACGGTCGTGGATTGGCTAACCTTGGCTTGCTTTATAACAGTATGGGTCGCTACGGGGCCGCTGAAGAACTTACCCGAACGGCAATGAATATCCGGGAAAAGTATTTAGGTCGACAAAGCAAAGACTTTGCTGCCTCACTCAATAACATGGCCGTACTGAACAAGGATCTGGGTAATTATAATGAGGCTGAAAAAGAGATTAGTGAAGCAGTTGACATTAATCTTGAAGTACTCGGGAACGAGAGTATTGCATATGCAATTGGTTTAAATAATAGAGGGGTGTTATATCAGACTCTAGGAAGGTACGATGATGCAGAAAGGGACTTTGTAAAATCTTTGGAGGTAGCCTTGAAATCTCTTTCGGCTCAATCTATTCAGTATACACGGTTTCAGGTAAACCTAGCCTTATTGTACCAGCAGGAAGGTAAATACGATGCCTCGGAAAAGATTTATCAAGAGGCTATAAATGCGATCGCAAAAAACCCTATGAAAAGCAAGAAGTCGAATCCCGACTATGCACATATGATAGAGAATTTGGGTGCTTTGTATGAAATCATGGGACGCTTTGAGGAGGCTGAAGATTTGTATCTTGAAGCATTAGCAGTTTATGATAGAAAGTTTGGCGATCAATATTCTGGTTATGGATTAGCATCTGCAAGGCTAGGTGCTTTATACCTAACTACCGATAAGCTGGATAACGCCGAGAAATATTTAGAAAAAGCGGAATCTGTGTTAGCAAGTACTTACGGTTCTCAGCACCCCAATACTGTGGACACACAGGTACAATTGGGTGTTCTAAATTGGAAAAAAGGCAACCCCAATGAGGCCAATAAACATCTTACTAAAGCACTGGATAAGTCCCTGGAATTCGTTGGATCATATTTTGCCCCAATGAGTGATACAGAGAAGGCATTATATTGGAAAACACTAAGACCACGATTTGAGACCTATTATGCTTTTGCAGCTAGTGCAGACGATGAAAAAGTACTGAACCAAGCCGCTGAATATCGCCTATTTACAAAAGCTATGCTACTGAGTGGTACCACGAAAGTTAAAAATCAAATTCTAAATAGTGGAGATGCCAGCCTTATTGAGGATTACCGCACCTGGCTTGATCAAAAAGGCTCATTAGCACATTATTATGCCATGAGTCGAGAAGAATTACGTGATCAAAAAATTAACCTCGATTCTATTAACACCGCTGCCAATAACCTCGAGAAGTCTCTTTCAGAACGATCTGGACTATTTACTCAAGCGTATCAGCAAGATGTTCCGCAGCTTGATGATATTCAAGCCGAGCTAAATGATCAGGAATTAGCCCTCGAATTTATTCGAATTGATAAGGCCAATCATAATGAACTCAGTTATCTGGTTTTGGTAGTTTCGTCGTCTGGTGTGGATAAAGTAAACCTTAGTGATGGAGCTTCTTTAGAAGACAAATACTTTAAACTCTATCGAAATTTGATTAAGTATAAAAAAGCTGACCTGATCTCGTATAAGAATTACTGGCAGGAAATAGATGCCAAACTAGGAGATACTAAGAAAGTTTACCTCTCTCTGGATGGTGTCTTTAATCAGATTAGTATTGGTTCATTACAATCAAGTGAGAATAGCTATCTCTTAGACCGGAGAGAATTTACGACTATCTCGAGCCTCCGCGATATAACCAATTTAGCCAAAGAGGAGAAGGCGGTTGCTAAACATGCTACTTTAATGGGTAATCCTACCTATGGAGGCGATGCAATTGCGCCACTACCCGGTACTGGGGTGGAGGTGAATGCCATTAAGGCAACCTTAACTACCGGAGGTTATAAAACGAATATCAAAACAGGCACTGAAGCATCGGAGAGTTTTTTTAAGGAAGCAGACCATAGTGGTATTATTCATATTGCGACACATGGTTTTTTCGTTGCCGATCCTTCCAGTACACAAACTTCTGTTTTTAGTGTGCCACTATATAATGTTAATGAAAGCGTTTTATTGAGATCCGGGTTACTATTTGCTGGCGCAGGGACTCAGGAACCCGCAATTTCGGCAGTAAATGCCGCAAATAATGGTGTTTTAACGAGTTATGAGGTGATGAATATGAACCTTGATAACACGAACCTCATTGTGCTTAGCGCTTGTGAAACAGGTCTAGGTGATGTGATGGCCGGCGAAGGAGTCTATGGATTGCAGAGGGCATTTCTAATAGCAGGAGCATCTAATTTAGTAATGAGCCTGTGGAAAGTAGATGATGCGGCAACACAAGAACTTATGGTTAGCTTTTATAAAAATTGGCTCGCTACCGGCAACATGGAAACCTCATTCGCCAAAGCTCAAAGAACAGTCCGTGATAAATACAATCACCCATACTACTGGGGAGCATTTGTGCTCTTAAAGAATTAGGAATTATTTGAAAGTTATGATATTAGCCTTATCTTAGGCTATACATTTAACCTAACCTCTTTGCTTGCTTAAGGCCAACCGTGTGTTGGCCTTAATTTTTTCTTTTCATGATATGACACTATTTAATTATATTTATCATGATGTGAATTGCATTTTTTTGTAGAGGGGCATATTTTTAAGTGGTCATGGCCAGACAAGTCGCTTTTATTATTTCATTCTTACTCGTTCTATCCGGAACGGCATCAGGACAAGATTGGTTAAAACTTTATGAAGAGTCGATTTCATATTACAATGCCGAGAGTTATGAAGAGGCATTAGAATCAGGTGAAAATGCACTGGTTCGTTACAAGAGAGAAGCTGAGCTCGATCATGTAAACTACCGCGCTTTGCTGAGACAGCTTTCTGTTACAGCATATGCATTAGAGAATATGAATCTAGCAGTAGATTATGCAGAACAAGAGGTTGAGAGCTGGCGATCCGCTACGATGGTAGTAGAAGCAACCTATATTGATGCTCTTGATATCCTGGGCGTAATGTATACAGGATCGAACAGTTTTCCTGCGGGCATTCGAGTTTTAAGAGAAAGCCTAGATTTAGCGAGTAATTCTACCCAAAAACAACCCAACGAAAAGGCATTGATTGAAGGTCATTTAGCCTTGGCAGAATATGGAGCAGGTGAGCTGAACGACAGTAAGGTGCATTTTCAATCTGCGTTTCAGGTATTGGATCAATTAGAAGAATTACCCGGCGATTATATTAACTTCTGTTACTCATATGGCATTCTTTGTATAGAGTTATCCGAATTCAACGAGGCCATATCTTATCTAACCTTGCTGTTTCAATGGTACGATGAAACAGAATTAATAGACCTGATAATAAATGCTAATGTTGGCTTAGGTACAGCATACACGAATACAAATGAACTTGCAAAGGGCGAAAAGTATTATACGACAGCAATTAATGGTTTAGAAGAGACCTTAGAACCCGGCTCCAACAGTATTATAGAAGCAAAAAAACAACTGGCGCATAACCTGGAGCTTCAAGGTCGCTCCGAAGAGGCGAATGCACTCCTGGCAGAAATAAGTACGGCAGTATTGGCTGATGGACAGGCAAGTGAGAGTCAGGCTTTATTTTTAAATAGCCAGGCTACGGCACTGCTTAATACGGGTGATGCATCGGCAGCGCTTACCGCGTACCAGCAGGCACTTGATATGTTGAAATCGCTTGATTTAGAGCGAAGTGATACGTATACTATTATTGGACTGAATGCAGTAAAGGCCTATGACATAGACGGTAAATTATTGGAAGCAAATGAATTGGCAACAGAGCTATTGGATAATCAAACCGAAGCATCCCTCCAATATTATCTTGTAGTTGCAGAGCTCGGTAGTATTTTACGTCGTCAAGGTGATTTTGCAGGAGCTAAAGAGCAATTTGAGATAATTGCAAATGCCGATCGAAGTAGTTGGCCAGGCAATCAGACTGCTCAAATACTAAACAAAACGGCTTCTTTTTATCAGATAGAAGGCAGTTATAACATCTCAGCAGATCTTTACCTCGAAGCACTTGCAAGTCCTGGGGTTGAAGAGGACCTAACGCTCTATCAATCTATCTTATTTAATTATGTAACGCTATTGCAAGCCCAGAGTAGATTCGAAGAAGCAGAACTGCTTTTAACGGACCTCAAGAGCACGATCGGTGATGACAAGCCTGAGATTAAGCTCGGACTGCTACGCAACTTAGGAAGCCTTGCTCAGGCAAAAGGCGACTATTCAACTGCAACAGCTCAATTTAATGAGGCATTGGATTTAGCAGAAACCATAGAACAAGGTAAAGGACCTCTCTACGCAGATATCTTATTACGATTAGCAACTTTGGATAGAAGCTTAGGTAACTACCAAAATGCAGAACCGAAGTTTATTGAGGTAAGTGAGATTATTGCCAATGCGAAAGGCGTGAATCACCCAGATTACGCGGGAGTTTCCAATAATATGGGCATTCTCTATCAGCAGATGGGAAATTACGATAAGGCAGAAGCGAAATTTCAAGAGGCGATAACGATATACAAATCAGTATTCGGTGAAGCCAATCCCGATTATGTATTAAGCCTTGAAAATCTGGCCACGCTCTACGAGCTTATTGGAGAAGCAGATAAAGCGCTAGAGATATTATCCGAAACTTTGGAAGCCAATAAATTGATTTATGGTGAGGACAATTCCAATTACGCAGTTTCGATGCACAATTACGCCTCTTTGCTCTTAAAAACAGATCGCAAGGATGAGGCGTATGCGATGTTAGTAAAGGTATTGGAGCTTCAGGCAAATTCTATTGGTAAAATGCAACCTAGCTATGCCAACAGCCTTCAGAACCTGGCAATTCTGGCTCAAGAGCAAGAAAATTATGTTCTTGCCGACTCCTTAATCGATGAAGTGCTCGCTATTAGAGGGGCATTATTTGATAAAACCCACCCTTCATATACTGCTGCCCTGTACAGCAAGGCTGTGTTGCTGCAAGTAACAAATAATTACGATGAAGCGTGGGAAATCTATAATGAGGTAATAGAGCAATATCTAGGACAGATTAATAAGTATTTCCCCTCATTGAGTGAACTTGAGAAGAATGCTTTTTATGCGAAGCTCACTCCTGTGGTAAACCGCTACAAGGAGTTCTGTATTGAATACTATGCCAATTATGAACAAGATCAGGAAGTTCTGAGGAGACTTTATGATGTACAGCTCAGTACAAAAGCTCTATTACTCAACGCCGTAAATAAAACAAGAGAAAGAATATTAAACAGTGGCGACACTCAGCTTGTCGCGGACTTTAACGCGTGGACCAATCTAAAAAAGCAATTGGTTAATTATTACAGCTACACTAAAGATGAACTAGAATCTAATGGAATTGATATTCCAATGCTTGAAGAGCAGGCAAACACTTTAGAAAAGTCTCTGTCGAAGGCCTCGAGCATCTTTGCCAGTGAGTTTGAGCAAGCAGATATTACCTGGCAAAGCGTTGCTCAAAATCTTACTACCAACGAAGCAGCTGTTGAACTCCTTCGTGTAGAACGAAATGGTGCTATCGATTCCGTAACTTATGCTGCTCTGGTTTTACTTCCAAATGCTGAAGGCCCAAGGCTTGCCACTTTACCTTATGGCCAGACCATGGAATCCAAGTTCTTTAACTATTATAAGAACACCGTAAAGTACCGCATCCACGACCAGCGCTCATTTAATGTATTCTGGAAGCCGATTAACGATTTACTCGATGATGCCAACACCATATATATATCGGCCGATGGGGTTTATAATAAGATAAACATTAATACCATTTTTAATGTAAATACCGATAATTACCTCATTCAGGACTATTTTGTTAAGTACATCAGCAGTACTAAAGACCTAATTAATACAAAATCAACGGTTGCAACTTCTTCGTCTATTCTGTGTATGGGAGCACCAACCTACGATCTAGAGGGAAACCCTGAAATTCCGGCAGTGCTGAATGAAACACAGCGTTCACACCTTAATATGAATCAGATTAGCCCGTTACCCGGCACCAAAGTAGAGGTAGATTATATCGATAGCCTGTTAACACAGAACAGCTGGCAGGTACTTAAATATACAGGTAGCAATGCATTAGAAAGTAAACTGAAGAATTACGAAACATCACCAAAAGTTATCCATCTGGCAACACACGGTTTCTTCATGCCTGATTTAAAAATAACAGACATCGAAAGCCAGACAGGATTAAATCAATATGATAAAAATCCGTTATTCCGTTCAGGCCTCCTATTTGCAGGCGCATCTAATATTCACACAGGGGTAGAAAATGACGGGGTG
Organism: uncultured Cyclobacteriaceae bacterium; assembly: GCA_965368405.1. Taxonomy (GTDB): domain Bacteria; phylum Bacteroidota; class Bacteroidia; order Cytophagales; family Cyclobacteriaceae; genus S012-113. The sequence goes on along the minus strand of CBDUMS010000026.1, from coordinate 25,273 downwards.
CTAACGGCCTATGAAGCCATGAACCTCTATTTAGATGATACCGAATTAGTGGTCTTATCGGCTTGCGAAACTGCACTTGGAGATGTTAAAAATGGTGAGGGTGTTTATGGGTTGCAACGCGCCTTAGTCGTGGCTGGGGTACAAAGGCTGATTATGAGCTTGTGGAAAGTAAACGATGAAGCTACTATGGAACTCATGCAACATTTCTATACCAACTGGGCTAACGGAGGCGATCTGTATGCATCATTGCAAAAAGCACAAATTGATATGATGCAAAAGCATGAAGAACCTTATTACTGGGGCGCATTTATTATGATTGGTAAATGAGATATACGATTACCATATTCTCCTTGGTTCTTGCCACCTGTTTTAATTCCTCCTTGGCGCAGGATAGCTTAATGGTTCAAAAGCCAGCAATTGGGCTAAATACCGATGATTATGTTGAGTACGCTCCAGCGATTAGCGCCGACGGTAAAACCATGATTTTTCAATCGAATAGAGAAGAAGGGGGCGGTTATAAATTATATGAAGCAAAATTGCAGGCGGACGGAAGTTGGTCCGATCCGGTCGGACTAGACCCTATAAATAACTTTGGAAGCGGCAATGATTTAATTGGTGGCCCTACCTTAAGTTTCGATGGAAACATTCTAATATTTTTCGCATCTTTTGATGGGGGAGAAGGGCGCGAAGATATTTATTACTCTATTCGAGGAGCCAATGGTTGGGGTGAGCCCATCAACGCAGGTAAACCGATTAATTCTCCAGATTATGAAGGTTTTCCATCATTATCTGCGGATGGTAAAACGCTCTATTTTGTAAAAGAAGAATCAGCGGAAGAAATTGATAATAAAATAATTCGTAAATCACTTAACTTGAGCTACGCTATTTATGCAGCAAAACGAAATATCGATGGTTCTTGGCAAGACCCAGAACGACTCCCGGTGCCGGTTAATCTTTATTCATCTCGAGCCCCCAGGATAATGGCCGATAACAAGACGTTAATATTTTCTGCAATTCGATCGGAAGAAAAATTAGACTATGACCTGTACCAGTCTCGTCAAAATATTTTAGGGGGGTGGTCATACCCGGTAGCCTTAGATTTTGTGAATACCGCCGAGAGCGATCAATTTTCTTGTATTTCAGCTGCGGGTGATTTGATGTATTTTGTCTACGCCGGAAAGGATATATATTCCGTGGAAATTCCTGAAGACCTACGCCAGTTCGTTAATAATGTGGTATCAGGAGCCGTAATCGATGCGGATTCCGAACAAGGAATCGCGGCTAACTTGGTGGTAACCGATGCCTTAACAACGGATGAAGTTATGACAATACGAAGTAACCCGGAAGATGGCCGCTACATGCTTGTGCTGGCAGCTGGTAGAAGCTATAATATTGAAATAAAAGCACCGGGGTATTCTAGTTTTACCAAGTCCTACGATTTGCGTGAAGTCGCTGAATATCAGGAAGTAGAGGCTGATTTTACACTTTTTTCCTCTGCGAAGCTTACTGTAAATGTCAGTGATATTGAGCTTTTTGAATCCCTGGAAGCCAAAGTGCTGATAAAGGAACAGGGTAGCTCTTCAGTATTGTCTGAAGTAAAGACAAATCCCGTAGATGGCAGAATCGTATTGGATGTGCCTTTGGGAAAAAAGTTCGAGGTCTTCATTAGTGCTGAGAATTTTAAAGCTTCATCTTTTCCATTCGATTTATCGGGACTCGTGATGTATCGAAATTATGAACGCGATATAGAATTAGTACCAGAAAAGGTTAAGGTATTAATTAATGTGGCCGACCTCAAGAACAACTCAAAAGTTAGATCCAGGATCTTGATTCGTAATAAATCTCGCGACGAGGTGATTGAAGTAAGCGGCAATGAATATGTAACACTTCGGGCAGGCGACCGTTATGAAATTGAAGCGACGAGTGATCAGGGTTATGCCTTTAATTCAACGACCTTAGACTTAACCAATGTTGAGTCAGGCGAAGAAGTGGCCACAGCTGATGTTTCAATGCAATTAATGAAACTAGAAGTAAATGCAAAGCTGGAATTAAAGGAAATCCTATTTGAATCGAACTCTTTTCAGTTGTCTGAAATATCGTTTATTGAATTACAGCGGGTGATTAAACTAATGAAGGAAAACCCAAAGCTGCAGGTTGAAATATCGGCACATACAGACGACGTTGGCTCTGACCAATACAATTTATCATTATCTGATAAACGGGCTCAGAGTGTAGTAGATTACCTAATCGATAACCAGATTAATCCAACTCGATTTACGGCAAAAGGATATGGCGAATCACAACCATTAGTTCCTAACGATAGTGAAGAGAATCAAGCAAAGAATAGAAGAGTAGAACTTAAAGTGTTGTCAGTGTCATGAGAAACTTACTCCTATTCGTCTTAGTCAGTATTGGGCTCCTTACAAACAGCCATGCCCAGAAATACAAAGATATTTTTCCGCAGATAATCGCTGCCGACGAAGATGTAGCCTTTGATATTCTAAATAATTATTTGATTTCGGATTTTGATCATCCGAACGCAAACTTTAGGATGGCGAAAATATATGTCGATCGTTACAAGCAGGCCGATGTACTGCGTGATTATGAGCGAGCACTTGCGTTGGCAGAGCAGGCGAAATTTAAGCTTATTAAAGCGAAGGTTACCATAGATGAGAGGGAGGTAAAAAAGAACGAAGAGTTTTATATGGGAGTATTAGATGATGGCCAGTTCTCATTTGCAGCAATTTCTGCTTTTATAGACACAGAGACGCTGGCTGCGAATGAGTTCGAACTGAAGGTGCCACCCATTTATAAGGAGTTTACAAGGAGCGTAGAGAAATATGATGAGGCCGTAAAATCATTTTCCAATATTGTTGGTTCTCACGCTAGTCTAAAGGAGCTCTATTTGTTATATAACGAAGATCTTAGTAAGCAACTAGCGAAGCTTTCCTCAGATTACGACTCCACAAAAATCTACTTCGACAGCTACCTTGCCTTACGTGAAGCATACAGCGTAAATTCGGTTAAACAGTCCTATTCCGAACAACCGATTAAAGTGTACAGGCTCGATGGCTTAGTTACGCAAATCAATTTTTTGCAACCCCAAATAAACCTATGGGATTACGCAGCTTGGGTAGACAGCGTAAACACCGTAGTTCAAAAAAATATTGCCGATTTAAGGAAAGACCTCGAAGCCAATGAAAACAAATTAAAGGATGCCTTAGTTAAGGTGAAATCTGTTCAAAACCCAGATTCCTTTCAAGTAGCAAGGGTTGATAAAGCCCTGATATTTAACTTGATGAAGTATGACTATAAGAATGCTTTGGTGCCACTGCTGTCCTATCAGGAGTTTAAACAAGAACTTATAAAAGCACAAAGAAGAAAAGGGTACTTCGATACTGCCAATATTGCTATTGACCGAAAACTAGCATATTTCAGCGATATGATGTACGCAACGAAAAAGGCCGATAGTATTTTAAATGAGTTTGATACGCGATTTAGTCCTGAGCAACTACAACGACATAGCGAGTTTGTTAATTCATCTTTTGGTGGGCCGGATGAAATGAAAACGTATATGGCCAATGAGAAAGTTGCCAATAACAAGCTCTTTTTAGAACAGATTAAAAGTATTAAAGAAGGCATACTGGAAAAGGAGCCTATCGATACAAGCGGGGTTGAAGCAAAATACAGACGCATGGTGATTCCTGTTTTTAATGTTGAAAAACCTCTGGAGGAATTGCCTACAGGATATTTGAAAACTAAGTATATCCTTAAATCTGCCGATGAGACGGTTTATGTAGCTGGGCATCAGATTAACGATCCCAAGAATAAAAATATAGAAATTGGTATAGCCAAACTTTCTGCAGAGAATAAACCAATTTGGGTAAAAGCTATCGACCTCGAAATTGATAGTGCAGGTGTGGATGCAAATCACTATTTAGGTGATGTTAAACTTACTTCTGAAGGCATAGCGGTCACAATTAGGTCTGTAGCTTTAGATAGCAGTAGAGTAATCAATAGTCTCGTTCACTTAACCAGTTCGGGTGAAATAAAATTTGCTAAAAGATTACAAACAGAATTGTTCCCGAGAGAACTGGTATTTGTAGAAAACTCCAACTTATTTATTTTGAGCTACTTTGGAGAGCAAAGAAAAGTTAATAATAAGGCCGAAAACAGCTTAACAGTTAGGGCTTATAATGGATTAGGTGAGGAAGTATGGCACTACGATAATTTATTGAGTGGCACCTATGAAAAGATGCTTACCACACAAAACAATATACTTATAGGAGGTAATTATACACGTATAAAAAATGAGGCGGGAAGAACTTTTTCTGTTACCAACGGCACTAATGCTTATCTGTTGAGACTTTCGTTAACAGGAGGGCTCGAGACTATCAAGTGCTATTCTTCGGATAAAGGTTATGACGTTACGACCTTCTATAAAGTAAGCGACAGAAATATCAATTTGATCGGGCCGAACGATGAGCATATAATTGTTGATGGCAATCTCGAAAAAGTCTACAGTTCTGTATCCTTGATAGAATAATAGACATTTCTTTAGTACTCTTTTTGTACATTTGATTACAAATTAAATGTATGCTAATCTGGATTTCCATCATATCGCTGATAATAATAGGGCTTGCTCTTATTGTGGTTGAATTGATTTTCATTCCAGGTACTACTATTGTGGGAATTTTGGGGTTGATCTGTGTTATGGCAGGGTTAGTAATGACCTTTAATAATTATGGCAATTCTGTAGGATGGGCAGTCACTGGCAGTACCGCTATAGTTTCTGCCGGTGTATTTATCTATTCTTTTCGTTCAGGAGCATGGAACCGATTTGCTCTAAAACAAAGTATGGACAGTAAGGTGAATGAATCTAAACCTTTGATTGTGGAAGTTGGTGATGAAGGCGTTGCCCTTTCGACTTTACGGCCAATGGGTAAAGGAGAATTTAGAAATCAGGTGATGGAAGTAACCTCGCTTGGTGAATTAGTGGAGGCAGATACCGCTATAAGAGTGATTAAAATTGATAAAAGAAAAATAATTGTTGAACCAATAAATTAATGAATGTGGATATGACTCAAGGAATGGGACTATTAGTTTTGATCTTCGGTGGACTAATACTTCTTGCCGTCTTTTTTTATTTTGTGCCAATAAGCCTATGGATTACCGCGATTTTCTCCGGTGTTCGAGTTGGCTTGTTCGAACTTGTATTTATGCGGATTCGAAAGGTGCCTCCTGGAATGGTTGTTAAAGAGCTTATTACGGCAACAAAAGCCGGTATACCCGTTACAGCTACCGATTTAGAAACTCATTATCTAGCAGGAGGTAGTGTGCCCAATGTGATAAAAGCACTTATTTCTGCTGATAAGGCGAATATCGATCTCGACTTTAAGCAAGCAACGGCAATTGATTTAGCAGGTAGAAATGTTTTTGAAGCTGTACAGTTTTCGGTAAATCCGAAAGTAATTACAACGCCCAAAGTAGCAGCAGTAGCGGCAGATGGTATCCAACTTATGGCAATTGCCAGGGTAACAGTGCGTGCTAATATTGCCCAATTAGTAGGCGGAGCAGGCGAAGAAACCATTATTGCTCGAGTAGGAGAAGGTATTGTTACTTCGATAGGGTCCGCAGGCTCTCACAAAGACGTTCTTGAAAACCCGGATAAAATATCGAAGGTGGTATTATCACGCGGCTTGGATGCTGGGACAGCTTTTAATATCTTATCGATAGATATTGCAGATGTAGATGTGGGAACCAATATTGGAGCTCAATTACAAACCGACCAGGCGATGGCAGATTTAAAAGTTGCTGAAGCTAAAGCGGAAGAGCGTCGTGCAATGGCGGTAGCACATGAACAAGAAATGAAAGCGAAGGCCCAAGAGGCAAGGGCACAAGTTATTTTGGCTGAAGCTGAGATTCCTAAAGCGATATCAGAATCATTCAGATCTGGTAACCTTGGAATAATGGATTATTACAGAATGCGTAATATCGAAGCCGACACTTCTATGAGAGATTCTATTGCCGGAAGTAGTTCTGGAGGATCATCTGCCAACCCAAAAACTAAACCGAAAAAGTAATTTCGGTATACATAGTTTATTCAGTGAAGTGGACTTCCTTTTTGGGAGTCCACTTTTGTTTTGCCGACTTTTTAGTTACCAACGTTTTGGTTTGTTCGTTGTAACCAATATAGTCGTAGAGCAAAGGGATTTTACTAACTCCGTGGCTATCGATAGTACCGTATTTACCTTTCTTCTGAACTATAAAATAGCCTCTATTCGTATCAATAAGTTTATCATACCTTGGGTGAATGATTACACCGCCGCTTTTACTCAATACGCCCCATTTATTGTTTTGCTTAATCCTAAACTTACCATCACTTAAGCGAATGATGTCTTGATAAGCATTTTTTACAATTTCCTTTCCTGAAGAATTTATTACACCCAAACCGCCCTTTCGAACAGTAATACAGTTCATATCGACGAAATAACCTACCGAATCATACATGGGTTGTACAATAATGTTCTCATTGAGATCGATGAAGCCCCACTTATTATTAATTTTTATTGCTGCAAAATTCTGATGAAAGGGTTTAACGTCTTCATAGCGATTAGCAATTCGGATCCGACCTTGATAGTCCTTAAAACCATACCTGCCATTTTCTCTAAAGATAAAATAGCCATTGCCACCAGTTCTTAAGCCTTGACCATAATACTTAGCCGCAGTTATTGTCCCTTGCCAAGAAATAGTTCTCATTTCTTGCCCTATCGAATCATATTCAATTAAGCCATCTCTATCTATCTCCAGCTTATTTTCACTGAAATAGATAAGCTTATTCTCAAAATCTAAGACTTCAAGATTTCCCCTGTTTTTTCTTAGAATCACCTTTTCGTTAAAGTCAATTATTTGATTTTTTTCCGGTGTCATCACCCATTTCCCAGAACGATTTATTATGCCGCCTTCTCCAAAAAACATTACCGCAGCCATGCCATTATTAAAATCACCTACGGAATCAAAAATGGGAGAGATTATTTCAACTCCATAATGGTCTAAATATCCCCACTTGCCATTTCTTTTAATTGGAATTCGTCCTTCTGAACTACCGCGAACCCTGCTATATTTTAGTTTAGTCTTAGGGAAACCGTACAAGTCAAAAATTGTCCAGTTAACTTTTGCTCCATGCTCTTTTGCGGCTAAAATTACATGGTCAGCAAACAGTTCAGCGAATGTAAGCGGAATAATCTCTTCGCCATTATTATTAATAGCTCCCCAGTTTGCCGCATTTTTCACATAAGCAATTTTATCGTTTACAATGTAAATCGAATCATATGAATGGGACTTGGCTTTGGTGTTTCTATCGACCAGTTGATGCTTGGTTCCTGAAGAAGCAATATAATTATCACCCCATGATCTTACGCTATCATAATAAAAGGCTAGAGAGTCGTAACCCTGAATTATATTCCATTCAGGATACTCCTGAACGTAAATAGTAGATTCATTAATTTTAACATCACGGTAATCGAGTGGTAGCACATCCGTATTATTCATTGCCTGTACACCTACTTTTCCCTGCCTATGCACTTTAATCAAACGCTTAGTAAGGAACGATATACTGTCGGCAACAAACTCGGCCTGCTTTTCCCCCTGCTGATTGAAAAGTATAGTTTTACCGGTGGTTCTCCCTTCGATTAAACCTTGAGCGAGTATGTTGATGCTATTGTACTTAGGAGAAACTAGTGTACTGCCCTCTAGATCCAAAACACCAAAACGTACCTTATTATTCTCTGCATAACCGATAATAAATAGGCCTTCTTCTATGTTAAGGGTTAAATACTTGAAAGGCAGAAGGACTTCTCCATTGCTTTTTATTGCTCCCCAAAGCGATGTTTGCTTAGTAGAACTATACCGTTTGCCAACATAAATGGATGGGCTGTATTGGAAGAGGGTGTCGTAGATAGCTGGGGTGATATACTTTCGCATATTCTTCTTAAGCCCCATCCGGCCATTTTCAGTATACACGTTAAGCGATTTACCGCTTGCAGTTACTTGATCGGGATCGATATTATCCTGAGCAAAGCTTAAACCGACGTTAAGAAAAAGTACAATTATTAAAAAAAATCGCATTAGAGCACAAAGTTAGCATCATTGATAACTAAAACGCTTGAATTTTTAGAGTTAATGTTTAAGTTTAAACTATATTTTTTAGCAAGGTGAAAGGTAGTTTCAGATCATTTTTTGGAATTTCTAGGAAAGAAGTTAGTGGTTTTCTGTTCTTATGTATTATACTTCTTCTTATCCTGTTCATACCCAATCTTTGGAGTGCTCTGCATTCCTCAGATATAGATATGCGGGATCAGGATCGAGCAATTTTAGATAGCCTATTGGTAGTATTGGAAACTAAGTCGATTGCAGAAGAACAAAGTACAATTCAATTCTCATTCAACCCAAATCAAATTACTAAGGACAGCCTATTGCTACTGGGGTTTAGTAGCATTACCGCAAATCAAATAATAAACTACAGGGAAAAGGGTGGGCAGTTTCGTTCTGCTCAAGACCTTTATAAGATATATAGTATCGATTCGACTCACCTGAGCACACTTTTAGAATATATTCATATCCCGCGGCAGGAAGTGCGGCAGCGATCAATAGATAAGCCTGTAGTTGTGAAACCTCCATCTGTAGCCAAACGAAGTGAATCAGTACAAGAAACCAAAGGGTTACCAAAATTTAATATTAATACGGCCGATACAGCGATGCTTCAAACTATAAGTGGTATTGGCAGTGTTTTATCGAAGCGAATTGTTGTATTCCGATCCAAACTAGGCGGGTTTGTGTCGTTAAACCAGTTATTTGAAGTCTATAATCTCGATTCCATAGTTGTTCAGAAACTGCAAGACAAATCCTATCTCGAGGAGCAATTTAGCCCTCAGAAAATAGAAATAAATGTATTTGGCGAAGAGCAGCTCAAGTCTCACCCTTATATAACCAATACCCAAGCCAGACTAATTATTGCATACCGTAATCAGCATGGTGATTTTAAGGAACGGGGAGACCTACTAAATGTTTATTTAATGGATAGCGCCTCCTTGGACCGCTTAGAACCTTATATATCTTGGCGACAGTCGAATTAAAACTTTTTTTGTTTTACATTTAAAGAAGTGCAGCAAATCCTTAAAACATATAAGAAGCGCCTTATAAATATTTCGGCGAACAATCGGTCGTTGCTGTTACGAAGATTATTGAAGGAGCAATTCATTGATCTCCACGATTTTGATTTTGCCAATAGCCAGCCATCTTTTGAGCTGATTAAAGAACTTATTGCTCGTAAATCAAGAGTGAAGCTCTGTAAAATCGTAGATAGCAGAGATGAGTCGATTAATTTATTAAGTAAGCGCTTGCGTCGTTTAAGCCGACGCGAGAAAATGCTATATGAGGAGCACGGCTCTAAAGATTTATATGTAGGGTGGCCATTTATTGCCGGAAAGTTCTCGGACGGCACGCCGGTTCGATGTCCACTAATCTTCTTTCCTGTTGAAATTCAGCAAGATGAAAAAGGCTGGTATTTAAAACAGCGGGAAGATGTCAATATTACGCTCAACAAGGCCTTTTTGGTTGCTTATGGGCACTATAATGAAGTTAAAATTTCCGAAGAAATCCTTGAACGGGTCTTTGATGATTTTGATACAGACAGCATGGTTTTTAGAACCGGCTTGTACCATCTCTTTAAAGATAGCCCAATAGAGATTAATTTTAATCAAGACAATTTTGCGGATCGATTGGATGTGTTTCGTGAATATACAAAGCAGGAATTCGATGATGAAAAGAAAACGGGAGAATTAAAACTTTACCCTGAAGCTGTTCTTGGAATATTTCCTCAAAGCGGATCTTATTTAGTCCCCGATTATGATTACATCAGCGAACATCAGGAATTTGCCGAGTTAAGTGATTTTTTCGAAGCAAAAATACCTCAAAATCTCCCTGGAGACCGATATGGGTTTCTTTCGCGTGTAAAAGAAGAAGAAACCTATACACCGTTTAAAATGGATGCCTACCAGGAGAATGCGATAAAGGCGGTGAAGCAGGGTACAAGTGTGGTGATCCAAGGGCCACCAGGTACTGGTAAATCGCAGGTCATTTGTAATCTTATTGCCGACTATATAGCTAGAGGAAAAAAGGTGCTGGTTGTTTGTCAGAAAAGAGCTGCTTTAGATGTGGTCTATCAACGTTTCGAAGAGCTGGAAATGAATGATTTTCTGGGCCTTATACACGACTTTAAAAACGATAGGAAAGAGCTTTACGAAAAAATTGATAAGCAGATTAAGAGTATTGAGCAATATAAGCTGAATATCAACAGTCTCGATGCACTCCAATTAGAACGTAAGTTCGTTCAGCATTCACGAAAGATAGATCAGATAACAGAAGAGCTGGAAGAATTTAAATCGGCACTTTTCGATGAAAATGAGTGTGGATTATCGGTTAAAGAGCTTTACCTGACATCCAAGATCTCAGGCCAACTTTTAAATGTAAAACAGGAGTATAAGCACTTTTCTTTTAGCAATATCACGGAATCATATAGCCGGATAAGAAACTATGTAGCCTATGCCAGAAAGCTTGCAAAGCCAGACTATCCGCTATTAGAAAGAAAATCTTTTGCTGGTAACAATATTACTGCGTTAAGGCGCATGCAAGAGCATCTTGAAAAAATTGATGCCTTGCATCATGAGGTAGCTGCCGCAACACTAGCGATAACGGGAAGTGAAATAGTTCTTGAAGATTGCCTGACAATATTAGATCGAAAAGAAGTCATGAAAGAATTCTTGGGTATAATTAAAGCCAAGGATGTATATGTTCAGTTTCAAAGTTTAATGGGAAGTAAAACATCAGAAGAAGATCTAACCTGGTTCGACGATCATGCTGAATTGATTCTGAAATCATTTGAGGGCGAAGGGATTGAAAAAACATTAAAACACGAGGAGCTCGGCGATTTTCAAAAGTCGTTAAATAATGCAATTCGTGCTAAACGAGATTTACTTAAGTTCTTTCAATGGCGATTCTTTAGTAAAGACCGCGAAAAAGTCATTAAGGTTATTAATAAGAATAAGCTTCCGGTTACTCGCAAAGGACTAGCCAGTCTAATTAAAATGATTGATAATCGACTCAATCTGGAACATAACCTTACCCTAATAGAAGAAAAGAAGTGGGTACAACCCTATAGAGGTAATCTATCGAAAGGTGGCCTTTCGAAATGGGTGGATAATATAAAAGCAGCGTTTAGGGCTAGGATCTTATTCTCATCCTTCAGAAATTTTACGGAATATTTTGCTACTCAGCAGCTAAATTCAGAAGAGTTAAATGAAAAAATTGAAGAGCTCTACCGCCAGATTAATCATATACCAGAGGCATGGTCGAGCTGGCAGATATACTTTACCGATAGCCAGCTAAGAAAACTAACTACCGATCAGGCATGGTTTAATCATTTCCGTACTGCCTTAGATCGTGACTTTGAGTCGCTCTGTGAATTCGATAATCTAAAGCTCGAAATACCTGCCCATGAAGAAGCTGTAGTAACCCGCGCCCTGGAGGAGGACGTAAAAGGTGATGCAGATGCAATTCTAGCATATATTGACAACAATTTAAGGTTACAGTGGATCGAGCATATCGAAACAAAGTACCCTATTTTGCGCTCGGTTTCATCATTAAAGTTTCCACAACTCGAAAAAGAACTTCAAGATAATGTACGGGGAAAGCTTAAAATCAGTCAGGAAATTCTTGCGCTAAGAATTAAAGAACAGACCTATGCCGATGCAGAGTACAACAGGTTGAAGAATATGATTACCTACCGTGAACTATCGCATCAGGTAACGAAGCAACGTAGAGTCTGGCCACTAAGAAAGCTCATTAGTGAATTCTCGGAGGAGATTTATCATTTGATTCCTTGCTGGCTGGCATCACCGGAAACCGTGTCGGCGGTTTTTCCCATGGACGAAGCCTTCGATTTGGTAATATTCGATGAAGCCTCACAGTGTTTTACCGAAAGGGGAATACCAGCTATGTATCGCGGCAAACAATTGGTGGTGGCTGGCGACAGCAAACAACTAAGGCCAAATGATTTATACCAAATACGAGTGGAAGAGGACATCGATGATGTGGCACTCGAAGTGGATTCATTATTGGAATTGGCGAATCAGTATTTAATGGATGTTCAGCTTCAGGGCCATTATAGGAGCAGCAAGCCAGAGCTAATAGAGTTTAGTAATACTAACTTTTACGATGGCACCCTTAGATTACTGCCCGATCGTGATATGGTTAATAATTCCGATGCTGCAATACAATACCTTAAAGTTGAAGGCACTTGGGAGAATCAACAGAATATTGTTGAGGCCGAAAAGGTGATAGAACTTGTAGCACAACTTACAAAAGATAGCCCCGATAAATCTATAGGAATTGTAACTTTTAATGCAAGGCAGCAAGACTTGATCATGGATTTACTGGATGATTATGAAATTGAAAATAACTTCCGTCGGCCAAAATCATTAATCGTTAAGAATATCGAGAATATTCAGGGCGATGAGAAAGACATCATTATCTTTTCTACTGCTTATGCTCCGGATAAGAATGGAAAAATTGTGATGCAATTCGGAAGTTTGAGTATTGTAGGAGGTGAAAACCGTTTGAATGTTGCCATTACCAGGGCCAAAGAGAAAATATATATTGTAACGAGTATTGCACCCCAGGAATTAAAAGTTGATTCACTAAAGAACGACGGACCTAAGTTATTAAGAGCTTATATGGAATACGCGAGCGAAGTATCTGCAGGCCATTATACCCCTGTAAAACTGCCAGCTAAGCGATCGAGTACCGAATGGTATTTAAAGAATAGAATAGAAGACTGGTTAGTTAATGAAATTCATTGTAAGGCAGACTCTGAACTTAGCTTCGCAGATATTACCGTTTCAGATAATGAAAACTATTTAGGGGTTATTGCGACCGACGACGACCTTTATTTTCAAAGTCCTTCAATAAAAGATATCCATGTCTATACACCATTTACACTCAGTGCCAAGCATTGGAAGAGCAAAGGTGTGTTTAGCAGAAATTACTGGCAAAACGAAGAAGCCACAAAAGAAGAAATCAGAGTTTTTGTAAATCAGGTTCAGGCAGATTAATTAACCACCCGTTCGATTCTGGCACCAATGGAATACACTTCGGGGAGTGAATCATATCGCATGTATTGCTGACACCGAATTTTGTAATTCCCATTATATGGAAACTGATACTCGGTTAAGAGTTCGAACTGATGTTCATACAAGTTACCTGATCCGTTGCCAAATGGATAACCTGTTTTTTGGTCAAACAATTGAAAATTTCGCAGCTCCTCATCCAAAACTTGATTCGTTGAGTCGAGGATGGCATAGTTTATATAGATATTATAATGCGGGTATTCTCTACCGTTGCGCAAGCTCAACAAGAGGTTGTAATAATCATTATTATTCTCAATGGCAAAATCAAAGGTTTTGATGGAATCGGCTAGCCAATACGCTTTTTTAAGCACGATGGTATCTTCGTATACCCGATTTTCGTCGCAGGCATAAAGAAGTCCGATTAAAAATAGGAGCCCCCAATATTTCTTTATCATTATTGCCTGTTTTTATTGTTATTACCTGGCCGACGTCTTCGCTTATTTCGTGATTTCTTTTTCTTGCGTTTAGTGTTGTATTTGTGATCGAGCCGTTCAAGGTCACTTGTGATGGCTTGGGCTTTTTCAAGCTTCGCAATATCCTGATCAACCAGTAGGTTTTCAGGCTTCTTTCCTTCACTATTTAAAGCCATGATCTCCTTAACCCTCGCGGTCGATACGGGATGCCACATACTTTCTCCAGAAAATCCGAACCACATTATTTTTCTGAAAATATCGGTTTTTTGAAGATAAGCATCTCCATTTTTAGTTTTTAACGGTTTCTCTATTTTAGGAATATCTTCTAATGCAGTAAGATAAGTGTCTAACTCATAATTTAGGCAGCATTTCAATCGACCGCACTGGCCACTTAATTTGCTTGGGTTCAGCGAAAGATTTTGATACCGGGCCGCACTAGTAGTAACACTCTTAAAGTCGGTTAACCAAGTCGAGCAACAGAGTTCGCGACCACAAGATCCAATACCACCCATTCTGCCTGCTTCTTGTCGCAAGCTAATCTGCCTCATTTCAACTCGAATTTTAAATTCGCCAGCTAAAATTTTTATCAACTCACGAAAATCAACACGCTCATCTGCAGAGTAGTAAAATGAAGCTTTTGTATTATCAGCCTGAAACTCAACATCGGTGAGTTTCATTTTAAGGCCCATCTGCTGAATGATTTCGCGGCTTCGGAATAGGGTTGAATTCTCTCTATTCCTTACCTTCTCATATTTCTCAAGGTCACTCTGTGAGGCAATTCGGTAGATCTGGCGTACCAATTCATCGTCTTTTACCTTTTTTTTCTTCATTTGAAGTCGCACCAATTCGCCTTGAAGAGAAACATACCCAATATGGTGCCCATTTGGAACATCAATTACGACAGAGTCGCCCGTGTGTAGCTCCAGATTAGCCTTATTTCGATAGAAGTTTTTTCGACCATTCTTAAATCGAACTTCTACCACATTAAATTTCTGATCACTCGGCGTGTCCATGTCCGAAAGCCAGTCGAATACGTTGAGTTTATTGCAGCCACCGGTCAGGCAACCACCGCTACTGCAACCTTTAGTTTCGGTGTCTCCATTTAAACCACATGTACCGCACTGCGACATATTTTACGAATTAACTAACGACTAAGATAAGTAATCTCAACTTTTTATTCTCAACAGATCCTGCCCAATATCTTTTCTGAAATACATATCTTTCCATTCGATGGAATCGTAGCAAGAATAGCTATTGGCCAAGGCTTCATCAATAGAATTTCCAGATCCCGTAACTGCAATAACCCGTCCACCATTGGTAAGGACTTTATTATCTACTTTTTGCGTTCCGGCATGAAAGACCATGGCTTTAGCGTGTGCCTTTTCAAGTCCTGTAATCAGGTTGCCCTTTTCATAAGACTCGGGGTAACCGCCTGCTACGCCAACAACCGTTGTGGTTACATTTTCTTCAATTTCTAAATCAACCTTGTCTAACTCACCTTTGCCTGTAGCGATTAACACTTCCAGTAAATCAGATTTGAGCCGTGGGATAACGACTTGTGTCTCAGGATCGCCCATGCGAACATTATATTCGATAACATAAGGCTCCCCCGCCACATTCATTAAACCGATAAATATAAACCCTACGTAATGAATTCCTTCAGCTTCGAGACCGGCTAAGGTTGGTTT
The DNA here is from genome assembly GCA_965368405.1 of uncultured Cyclobacteriaceae bacterium. Classification (GTDB taxonomy): domain Bacteria; phylum Bacteroidota; class Bacteroidia; order Cytophagales; family Cyclobacteriaceae; genus S012-113. The sequence continues at coordinate 9,928 of CBDUMS010000026.1, read as the reverse complement.
TACTACTTTTTCCTCTACTTTGCCTAAAAACTCCTTCGATGCAAATGGTACCGGAGATACAGCACCCATTCCGCCTGTATTTAAGCCGGTATCTTGTTCGCCTATACGCTTATAATCTTTTGCTTCGGGTAATATTTTATAGTTCTTGCCATCGGTCAGCACAAAGACCGACAACTCTATGCCATCTAAATAATCTTCAATAAGCACTTTTTCGCCAGCCTTGGCAAATTTATTATCGACAAGCATTGCTTTGATTGCTTCTTTTGCTTCCTCTTTAGATTGGGCGATTATTACCCCTTTGCCAGCAGCTAAGCCATCCGCTTTAATAACGATAGGTAAAGTTTGGTGCTCAACATAAGCGAGTGCATCGTCTAAGGTATCCTTGGTAAATGTTTTTGAGCCTGCGGCAGGAACACCATGCTTAAGCATAAAAGCCTTTGAAAAATCTTTACTGCCTTCCAGCTGAGCACCCGCAGCGTCTGGCCCAATTACCAAAAGGTCTTTAAATTCTGGCTTAGCAAGCAGAAAATCTCTTAATCCTTTAACCAATGGGTCTTCTGGTCCGATCACCAGGAGTGAAATATCATGGCTGCTTACTGCCTCTGCAATGCTATCGAAATCACTCACGGCTATGCTTAAATTAGTGCCCAGTGCATCAGTTCCAGCATTGCCTGGGGCAATATAGATATTATCACAACGATTACTTTGAGCAATTTTCCAGGCAAGGGCATGTTCTCTGCCTCCGGAACCTATTACCAGTACATTCATATTATTTAAGTTATGGGACAAATATCGGTTTCAGAATATTAATTGGCGTATTCCGATAAAAATTTAATTCGCATTAGACGAATGTCATCTTCAGAGTATTCTTCGTTGTCTTCATCTTCTAAAGCTGCCTCGATATCATCGGTTTCTGCATTCAAAAAATAGTCATGAAGATCATCCTGACGTTCTTCGTCGATAACCTGATCAATGTAATAATCCAGATTCAATTTCGTGCCTGAACTAACAATATTTTCAATCTCCGATAGCAAATCAGACATATTGAGGTTCTTAGCTTCTGCTATCTCTTCAAGATCAAGTTTCTTGTCAATTTGGGTTATGATGAATACTTTGTTTTTCGATTTATTAACCGTCGACTTTACAGTTACGTCAAAGGCCGTGATGATGTCATTTTCTTCAACATATTTACTGATCATCTCAACAAAAGGTCTTCCGAACTTTATTGCCTTACCATGGCCAACTCCATTTATCTTCTGGAGCTCATCGAGAGAACATGGAAATGTTGTAGCCATTTCTTCCAGAGAAGGATCCTGGAAAACGACATATGGGGGAACGCCTTTTTCCCGAGCGACGGATTTTCGTAATCCCCGAAGCATCGAGAAGAGGGCTTCGTCATAAGCGTGGGTTACATTTACTACCTCTTCAACCTCTTCGTCTTCTTGCTTTATATGAGTATAATCGTGATTCTTAAAAAGTGAAACTTTAAAGGGATCGACTAAAAAATTATGACCTTTCTCTGTGACTTTTAAGACGCCGATGTTGTTAATATCTTTTTCAAGGAATTCATGGAGAAGGCTTTGTCGGACCACCGATCGCCAAAAGTCTTCTGAACGATCGTTGCCTTTAGCAAAGATTTCTAGCTGATCATGCTTATAGCTGGTCACATAATCTGACATCTTTCCTGTAATTACATTGACTAAATGTAGCATGCCAAATCGCTCTTCTGTAGTTACTGCGGCTTGCAGCACGATGGAAATGAACTCTTCGCCGTTGTAAGTATCGGTAGGGTGAAGACAATTATCACAATTATTACAATTGTCAGAATCATACGACTCACCAAAATAATGAAGTAACTGCTTTCTTCGGCATACCGCCGATTCGGCGTAGGATGTCATTTCCTGAAGTAATAATCTGGAATTGTCACGCTCCTGAACAGGTTTGTCTTTATTAAACTTATCGAGTTTCAGGATATCGTTATGGCTAAAGAACATTAAGCACTGGCTGGGGATACCGTCACGACCGGCGCGACCGGTTTCCTGATAATAGCCTTCCAGCGATTTAGGAACATCGTAATGGACTACGAATCGCACGTCAGGTTTATCAATGCCCATACCAAAAGCGATAGTTGCTACGATAACGTCAACATCCTCATTTAAAAAATCATCCTGATTCTTCATGCGAGTGCCACTCTCCAAACCAGCATGATAAGGAGCAGCATTAACATCATTTACTTTTAAGAGTTCAGCGATTTCTTCTACTTTCTTTCGGCTTAAACAATACACTATTCCCGATTTGCCGTGATGAGCTTTCAGGAATTTTATTAGTTGTTTCTTAATGTCTTGTTTTGGTCGGACCTCATAGTACAGGTTGTCACGATTAAAGGAGCTTTTAAAAGTGCCCTCGATGTCCATTTCGAGGTTCTTAATTATGTCGATCTGTACTTTCGGGGTAGCCGTAGCAGTTAATGCAATAATAGGGTGAGCTCCCAGCTCATGAACGATTGCCTTAATCCTACGATATTCTGGTCGGAAGTCATGGCCCCACTCGGAAATACAGTGTGCTTCATCTACCGCAACAAATGAGATTTTAGCTTTTTTAAGAAAGTTGACATTAGCTTCCTTCGTTAATGATTCTGGCGCCACATACAGCATCTTTACCAGCCCGGCGAGGGTGTCTTCCTTTACTTTGCGTGCTTCGGTTTTCGATAAGGTAGAATTCAAGAAGCGTGCATCAATACCATAGGCTTGCATTTGATCGACCTGGTTCTTCATTAGGGCAATCAAAGGGGAGATTATGATTGCAGTCCCATCTAAAACGATTGCTGGAAGTTGGTAGCATAGCGATTTGCCCGCACCGGTTGGCATGATAACGAACGTATCGTTACCATGGTAGATACTTTTAATAATATTCTCCTGATTGCCTCGGTATTTGTCAAAGCCAAATACCTCTTTTAAGGCAACCTTTAACTTATCTTCAACAACTTCTTGCATGTGGCAGTATTTTAGTCACAATTCACTAAGAATAGCTTTACTTCAGTATCTTTGTTTTAAACGAAAAACTTTACCTTATTCTATGAAGATAAGGAATATTTCAAACTTTTTAAACGATTAAAACAAGAAAAAAGGGCTTATTTGGCGCTTTTTAAAATCTTTTAAAAACCAAGTAAAAAATATATGTCTAATATCTACGCGGTAATCATGGCAGGGGGATCAGGCACCCGTTTTTGGCCATTCAGCAGATCCGAAAAACCGAAACAATTTCTAGACGTCCTGGGCGTTGGCCAAACGCTTTTACAGATGACATTCGATCGATTCAAGGAAATAACCGATGTCGACAAAATTGTTATAGTTGCCAACCATAAGTACAAGGAAATAATTAAAGAGCAACTACCCGAGATAAGCGACGATCAGATATTACTAGAACCTTTTCAGCGAAATACGGCACCTTGTATCGCTTATGCTTGCTATAAAATTGCTCATAAAGACCCGGACGCCGCAATTGTGGTGTCGCCATCTGATCATATCGTTTTTAAGGGGGATGTTTTTACGGCAATTCTTAATAAGGCTGTACTAGGAGCAACCGAAGAGGAGAAGCTTGTCACGATTGGCGTTCAGCCCAACCGTCCTGAGACGGGCTATGGATATATACAGTTTGTAGATAATAATGAGTCTGATATAAAGAAGGTTAAAACCTTCACTGAAAAACCTGAAAAGGAAATTGCTCAGTCTTTCCTCGATAGTGGCGAATTCGTCTGGAATGCTGGAATATTTGTTTGGTCGGCCGCTTCAATTGTTAATGCTTTCATTAAATACCTCCCCGAAATGCATGAGGTATTCGTTGGACTAAAAGATAGTTTTTATACAGATCAAGAACAGGCAAATGTTGATGCTGGCTATGCCCAATGCAAAAATATTTCGATCGATTACGGCATCATGGAGAAAGCGAAAAACGTCTTTGTTATTATGGCCGATTTTGGGTGGTCGGATTTAGGCTCCTGGCAGTCGCTATATGAGATTTCCGAAAAAGATGACGATGCTAATGTGGTTAAGGCGAATGCCTTGCTATACGATAGTCATAACTGCACCATTAGTGGTCCAAAAGACAAACTTATCGTCGTTAGCGGGTTAGATAACTGTTTAATTAGTGATTACGGCAATGCCATCTTAATCTGTAACAAGGAACGAGGAACAGAGCTAAAAAGAATTGTGCACGACATACGGAACTCTAAGAATAGCAGCTTTACATAATTAAGTTGCTTGCTGTCGCTGTCGCATAGCCTCATAGAGAATAATTCCTGCTGAGGTCGATACATTTAATGATTCAATTTTGCCCTGCATGGGTATTTTAGCCTTATCGTTGGCTATTTCAAGGATTTCACGATCTATCCCCGACTCCTCTGAACCCATGATAATGACTGTAGGTTGATTGTAACTTACTTCAAAAATGGAGGCGTTGGTCTTTTCGGTACAAGCAATTAATCGAAGCCCCATATTCTGCAGCGACTTAAGTAGTGCGACAGGGTTATTAGCCCGGCAAATGGGTACCAGACTTAAGGCACCGGCTGATGTTTTCATTGCATCGCCGGAGATTTGAGCCGCGCCTCGGGTTGGTACAATAACGGCATCTACGCCCGCGCATTCAGCAGTTCTAACAATGGCACCAAAATTTCGAACATCGGTTATATGATCAAGCAAAAGCACCAGTGGTTCTTTGCCACTGGCAAAGCACTGGTCTACGATATGATCGATATTAGCAAATGCTATTGGAGATATAAAACCAACAACACCTTGATGATTTTTGCGAGTAAGCCGATCAAGCTTTTCTGAAGGCACTTTTGTAACCACCACTTTATTCGTTTTGGCCGTCTCAAGTAATTCTACAGCTAGCTCACCCGAAAGGTTTTTTTGAACGAATAGTTTATCGAATACCTTATCAGCTTTGATTGCTTCTATAATTGGCCTGCGACCAAACAACATATCTTTGTTTTGACTCATTAATACTCTTTTTTGCCAGATCGCCAAAGATCGATTGTTCTAAACCAAAGGTTCTGGTATTCGGCATTTCGATTTAATACATAATGCTCATCACTAAAAGCTGTTGCAATTAATGTGAAGTTAAAGGCTACACGAGGCAGCTCAAATGATTTTTCATAGATCCACATCTCGGAGTTATCCTTCCGAAAAACCCTGCTTGGTGGCCCATAGATTATATAAATCATGCCCTTATCCGTTTTCCATCCCTCTTTGTAGTTGGTGAAGAGCAAATTTGCTTCTCGGACCCGAGTGTAATATTCCTTAATTGCCTCAAGAGCTTTTTCTTCTGACTTGGTGTTATTCAACCAGAATTTATCAAAAAGTTCTTTTTTATTGAACGAGGTGGTCATTTTTAAATACTCCTCATCCGTGGCAAGATATCTTAAAGCTTCAATCAAGCCATTAAAGTCCGCCACTTTAGGGTATTGATCATCGGTAACCAAGATTGACTGGCCGTATGAAGCACCATCGGGATAGATGAAATAAAGGCCTCTATCTACAAAGTTAATGGTATCGTTTGTCCTTAATTGGTAGAGTTTATCATGACTAAATTTTGTCGCCGTGCTGTCGGGTATGGCAGCCATTGGTGGTTTGGCAGGCAGAAAATGATGATCATAATACCGTATGTTTATATCCTTTCTTTTTCCCCCGATGGTTCCAAGACGTAGCGAGGTGTTTTCTTTAATATAATCGGCAATAACGGGGGCGTTGAAGGTTTTACGATATAGTATAATGTCTTCTGCTTCTTCTTTATGCTCAATATGTTTAATTATTGGATACCGAATGAGCCTTACCGTATCCGACAGCCATACCACAATGTATTTTGCATCGTGCACTTTGGCATTAAACCCATAATATGATGCCTCCTGATCTTCATACTGAAAGTATGTGGAGATTGGTCTTAATATAATCCTTTTCTCAATTTCATCTTCGAGTGAATTAACTAGCGAATAACTTAAAGTGTATTTTTTTAAACTATCGAGCGGCTTATTTACCAAGAGCAGTATGGAGGCAATAGAATCTGCCTTCGAACACTTTAATTCTCCAAGAGGGTCGTTTTCGGGATTGTAGATGTATTGGAAGTCGAGATTCGAAATCTTTGTTTGTCCGTACAAACCGGTAATGTTGCCCATGGCAAACAGTATAATAATTGAAAGCTTAACGCTACGCATTCTTTGTAGTCTCACATGTTCTGATGTAAAATAACTAAATCTTTCACCAAGATAAATTTTGTGATTAATTATTTTACGACATTTGCCCTTTAAATTGAAAATATGGCTGTTTATACCACCGAAATTGCTTCCGATAAAATCACATCCGACAATCCGGTCCATCAGAGGTTGCTAAAAGCATATTATCTGGCTCAGGATGAAGTTTCTGGAGATTTATTAGAGATCGGTTGTGGCGAGGGCAGAGGTGTTGGATTATTGAAGAGTAAAGTGACATCTTTTACCGGCATTGACAAGATTCAGGAGGTAGTTGATAAATTAAGTGCCGAAAATCCCGATGCTACGTTTAAGCAGGCCAGTATCCCGCCTTTGGCATTTGCCGATGCATCTTTTGATACGGTGATATCTTTTCAAGTAATTGAGCACATTAAGAACGATGCTCTCTATTTAGAAGAAATTGCTCGAGTGCTAAAACCGGGAGGTAAGGCACTTATAACAACACCAAATATTAAGCGAAGTCTTAGTCGTAATCCATGGCATATTCGGGAGTACAAGGCAAAGGAGCTCGAAAATCTCTGCAAACCATTCTTTAGCCAGGTGGTCCTGAAAGGAATCGATGGAAATGAAAAGGTTAGCACCTATTACGAGCGAAACAGAGAATCGGTTAAACGCTTAATGCGCTTTGATATTTTTGATTTACAGCATAAGCTTCCAGCCTTCCTTCTTAAAATTCCATATGAGTTTATGAATCGATTAAACCGGAATAAACTACAAGATTCAAATGATGAACTCGTAATGTCTATCACTCAAGAAGACTACTTGATCTCTGATAATGCCGACACAAGCCTTGATCTTTTCGCTGTATTAACGCGTTGATCGGCCGTCTCTAATCCCTAGCATATTGTAGTAAGACTCAAAGGCTGTACTAAACTGCTCCGAGAGTTCTAACTCACCAAAACGTCCCATGGTCTCGGCTAAATCTCGAAGGATTACAAGGTTTTGCTGAAGTTCAAAATTAATATTATTGTCATACTTCAAATAGTAACCAATCTTTTCATCAGCTCGCTTGCCCAATATTTTGGCCATTTCAATTGCAAGCTCCTTTTCACCCAGAATAAGCAAATATTCAATTGTTGTAGGTGTGCTGTAATCATATGGAAGCGATGCGTCGGGCATCACTTCTAAATTTTTAAGTGCTACCTCACGTGCTTTTTCATCTTTGCCCTCATTTAACAATGCCGCAGTAAGGGTATTGAATGCAGAACGGTGATTTAATGCAAATTTCCTATAATCTTCATTATAGTACACTTTTGGATTATCTAACTCACGATACTGGAATTTCGTCATCATGTTTTCGTACATCAACTCAGTATTCACCAAATCGAGGTTAGGGTTTTGATTATTTACAGGCAACAATCTGAAGGCATTACCTTCCTGTACCAGATAATCGTTAAACTCTAAGCCAATACCTTGTCGTGAGGTATTATTAAAATAAATGGGGCGTTCCCAATTATTTGTTGCAATAAGATCAAGTGCCATCAGATCTTTTTTCTCCAGATAGCTTTTCTTCATCCGCCACTGCATCCTTGAGACTAAATACTGAGCCTTATCATCAGGTATTATACCCATATTCATCACCTTGGCCGTGTCAATATCCAAGAACATCTCCTGACTTGGAATGATATGGCTGGCTCCCGCATTCGTTTCATAGCGGAGCTGTGGAATATTATCTTTTAATAGCTTTAAATATTGCTTTAAACTGATAGCGCCAGTAATGCCGCTGTTAGGATCATAAAGAAGGAAGTCGTTTAACCCACCCTGACGATAATCTTCTTTCGATAGGGAGAAAGGAAAAGGCTCAGACTCATAGGCCGGCCGGGTCATTTGCTCGATATACCAATCGGTGTTGAAATAACTCAATACCACAACTCGAACGTCCGTTCTAAAGCCCTCTACTTCTTGAACATACCAAAGCGGGAAAGTATCGTTATCACCACCCGTAAATAAAATGGCATTTGGAGCACAAGAAGAAAGGAAATTTCTGGCAGAATCTACCGAGAACCAGCGATCTGAACGATCGTGATCATCCCAGTTTTCGGCAGCCATAATAACAGGGGCACTAAGCGAAATAAGAATTGCAACAGCACCTGCTACTACAGGCTTCATAAATCGTTTTAAGAAGCTTATTATTCCTAGGACGCCAAATCCGATATAAAATGCAAAGGCGTAGTAAGACCCAACATATATATAATCTCTCTCACGGGGTTCTGTTGGAGGAGAATTCAAGTAGAGGATTAATGCTAGACCGGTAAGGAAGAATAGTGCCAGAATAATAAAAAACTGTTTTGGATCTTTATAATAACTGAATACCATTCCAATTATTCCAAGGATAAGGGGAATCATAAAGTAGTTATTTCGTCCACGATTAGCTTTTATGCTGTCAGGGGTTTCTTTAAACGCATCGACCGGACTCATCCAGGCAGCATCTTGGATATCACTTTCTCGGCCTGAGAAGTTCCACATAAAATAGCGCCAATACATATGACCCATTTGCCGTTTAAGCATATAGGCGATATTGTCAACAAAAGAAGGCTTCTCACCTGGGCGTAATCCCATAATCTCTCGATAGGTACTAGCATGTGAACTAGACCACATCCTTGGCAGTAAGGTCATTTGCTTTGGATCATAAATATTCTCCAGCTTATGATCGGCTATCACATACTTATCCTTTCCTTTTACATAAACAGGAGCCCCCTTTTTCTGATCTTGAGTTTCTGCAGTGAAGTACTGGCCATATATTAGTGGTCTGCTACCATACTGTTCACGTAAAAGGTAGGATACCACACTCATGATATCCTCAGGGTTATTCTCATCAATTGGAGGGTTATATGCAGAGCGTATAACTACCAGAGAGTACGACGAATACCCGATTAGAATAAAGGCCAGGGATACCAGCGCAGTATTGAGCAGCACCTTCGCCTTTTGCTGTGAATAATATATGCCGTATACCAATCCACCAATTATTAGGAGAACGAAGAACACTATTGCAGTACCAAAAGGTAGCCCAAAGCTATTTACAAATATTATTTCTAGCTTACCGGCTATATACGGTAGGCCAGGGATAATCCCGTAATTAATTATTAGTACAATTAGGGTACTAATTCCTAAGGCAAAAAGAATACCATTTCTGGTCACTTTAGGGTACTTCTTGAAGTAGTAAATAAGGCCTAAGGCGGGTATAGCTACGAGATTTAGGAGGTGAATTCCAATAGATATACCAATCACATAGGCGATAAGAATTATCCAACGGTTGGCACGACTTTCGTCTTCGATTAGTTCCCATTTCAGCATTGCCCATACCACAAACGCTGTGAGGAACGAAGACATTGCATATACCTCAGCTTCTACGGCTGAAAACCAAAAAGTGTCGGAAAAGGTGTAGGCAAGAGCACCAACTAGCCCCGCACCAAGAACAGCAATAGATTGGTGATCTGGCATGGCTCCATTTACCTTAAGTAACTTTCTTGAGAAGAGAGTAATACTCCAGAACATAAATAGAATTGTAAAAGCACTGGATACTACGCTAAGCATATTAACCCAATAGGCTACTTGCTCCACGTCACCAAAACTGAGAAACGATGCCATTCTGCCTAGTAAGAGAAAGAAAGGTGCACCTGGAGGATGGGGCACCATTAATTTATATGAAACCGCAGTAAATTCTCC
>CBDUMS010000025.1:0-37463 GCA_965368405.1 uncultured Cyclobacteriaceae bacterium | reverse complement strand
GAACCGCTGTAAAAGGTTTTGCAGACCTCTGCCTAGCCACTCGGCCACAGCGCCAACATATTTTATAAGGCTATAAATTCCCGTTTTACCAGGACCATAGCACCAACTACAAAAGTAGAACAGGGAAGCAGAACTTCCCTGTTCCAGCTTTTATTTTTTCTCCTCTTCAGCTTCTTTCGAATCTTCCGAAGCAGCAGGTTCTTCAACCTTTTCCTCTGCTTTCTTAGCCTTTGGCTTCTTTGCCGCAGCCTTCTTTGCAGGTTTTTCTTCCTCAGCAGGAGCCTCTTCTACTTTTTTAGCCTTTGGAGCCTTTTTAGCAGGAGCATCATCCATTTGATCTTTAAGATTAGAAAGTGCTTCGAAATCACCTAAACTAGAAGTAGCTTCCTGATTGTTCACAGAGCTTTTCTTCGCTGGCTTTTTCTTAGCTGGTCTTTCGTCTTCTTTGAAGATTGCAGTATGAGAGAGAAGAATTCGCTTATCTCCTTTAGAGAACTCCATCACTCTAAAATCAAGTGTTTCACCAGCTTCTGCTTTAGAACCATCTTCTTTTGCAAGATTTCTGGCTGTACAGAATCCTTCGATACCATAAGGTAATTCAAGTGTAGCCCCCTTATCAGTTTTGTTAATGATTGTACACTTATGTACAGATCCTGGCTCAAAGACCGACTCGAAAGTATCCCATGGGTTCTCTTCAAGCTGCTTATGGCCAAGGGCTAAACGACGGTTGTCAATATCTAGCTCCAATACCTGAACAGCTAACTCATCACCTACAGAAACAAATTCTGATGGGTGCTTGATTTTCTTTGTCCATGAAAGGTCAGACACGTGAACCAATCCATCAATACCTTCTTCAAGCTCAATGAAAAGACCGAAGTTGGTAAGGTTTCTTACTACTCCTTTGTGCTCTGTTCCTACAGCATACTTAGATACAACATCTGCTTTTGTCCAAGGATCTTCGGTAAGCTGCTTAATGCCTAATGACATCTTACGCTCCTCACGATCGATAGTTAATACAACAGCATCCATTTTCGCTCCAACTTCTAAGAAGTCAGATGGATTTCTTAAGTGCTGTGACCACGACATTTCAGAAACGTGAATAAGGCCTTCAACACCCGACTGGATTTCTAAGAATGCACCGTAATCGGCAACATTAACAATTACACCGCTAACTTTTGATCCAACATCGATATCTTCAGGAAGACCATCCCATGGATGAGCAGTAAGCTGCTTCATACCTAATGAAATACGCTTCTTATCTTCATCAAAGTCAAGAACTACAACTTTTACAGTTTCGTCCAGATTCAATACATCTTCTGGGTGATTAATTCTGCCCCATGAAATATCTGTGATGTGCAATAATCCATCAACACCTCCTAAGTCAATAAATACACCGAATGTTGTCATATTCTTGATAACACCCTCTAGTACCTGACCTTTCTCCAGGTTGGTAAGGATTTCAGTACGCTGTGCTTCAAGATCTTTCTCGATAAGAACTTTATGCGACACAACAACATTATCGTTGGTATAATTGATCTTAACAACCTTTACCTCCATTGTTTTTCCAACAAAAACATCGAAATCACGGATAGGCTTAACATCAATTTGAGATCCTGGTAAGAACGCTTCAACGCCGAAGATGTCTACAATAAGACCACCTTTGGTTCTACGCTTAACCATACTCTCAATAACTTTATCATCTGCTTCAGAAGCTTTAATATGCTCCCATGCGCTAACGATCTTAGCTTTTCTTCTGGATAATACTAATTGCCCTTGAGCATTCTCCTGCTCTTCTATATAAACCTCAACTTCATCACCAGCTTTCATGTCTGGGATATCACGGAATTCAGAAGCGGATACTAATCCGTCTGACTTAAATCCAATGTTAAGGATTACATCTCTTGGGTTAACACTTACAACTGTAGCTTTAACAACTTCACCTTCGGTAATTGTGTTTAAAGTCCCGTCGTATAATGCTTCCAGGTCTTGAATTTCTTTCTTCGAATAACCTTCGCCAAAGCCTTTGGTATCAACAGCATCCCAATCAAATTCTTCTGGCTCTACAACCTCTTTTTTAGGCTTCTCCTTTTTAGGTGCAGGTGCTTCAGCTTCTGTTGTTGCTTCAACTTCCTTAGCCTCCTCTTCTTTGGCTGCCGGCTCTTCTGCTACTGCTTCAACTGCAGGAGTTTCCGCTTCGGCTTTATCTTCCTTAGCTTTCTTAGTAGCTTTTTTGGGTTTTTCTTCTTTAGCCTCAGCTTCTACCTCGGTAGTTTCTTCCTTTTTTGCTGCTGCTTTGGGGGTTTCTTTTTCAGAAACAGCTTCCTCCTTCTTTGGAGTTTCTACTGTCTCCTCTTTGTTTTCTTGAGTATCACTCATAATTAACGACTCATTTTCAATAACTTAGCCTATGAGTCAAGGCATTTTTAAATTTAACAATGCACACAATGGCGCCCATCCACGCTGAATGGAGTGCAAAAGTAGAAAAAAACTATGAATTAACTAAAGGAAATACCCTTTAAAGCTTTGGGTTTTGCTTATGGCGGTCCTTGTCCCGCTTAGATTTTTTTTCAAGATTCTTGGCGAGGGCTTTATTGAGGTTAACTCCTGTTTGATTTGCCAGACATATAACTACCCATAGTACATCGGCCAATTCATCCTCAATATTCTCCGTTTCGCCTTTTTTAAATGATTGATCTCCATATGTTCTTGCCATAACCCGGGCCAACTCGCCTACTTCTTCTGTAAGTATTGCCATATTGGTTAGTTCACTGAAATAGCGGACACCCACTGAATTAATCCATTGATCTACTACTTGCTGTGCTTCGTCTAAGGTCATATCTTATTTTTTGAATCTATGATTATGGTCACCGGCCCATCATTTACCAGGCTTACTTTCATGTCTGCACCGAATTCACCTGTTTTAATGGGTTTATTCAACCTTTGATTAAAGGCTTTTATAAAATCTTCATAAAGCGGGATCGCGGTTTCGGGTCTAGCTGCCTTAATATACGAAGGTCGATTTCCTTTTTTGGTACTAGCCTGTAAAGTGAATTGACTGATCACCATGACCTCCCCATCGACATCAGCAACACTTCGGTTCATCACCCCGCTTTCATCATTAAAGACACGTAGGCCGGCAAGTTTATTCACGAGCCATTCGATGTCTTCCTGACCATCGGCTTCTTCGATCCCAATCAATATCAAAAGACCTTGATTTATATGAGAGTACAATTTACCATCGATGGTAACATCGGCTTCTAAAACCCGCTGCGTAACCGTTTTCATTAATTAAATCGTTGTAATTCTCCTGAATAGTGAATCGATGCTCCCTGGCTACCGTCGTTAGCGTAATGCAGAAGAGCTCGGGCAACAGAGGTTCCTTTCACTGCCTTAATGTTTTTTAATGGACCAACAAACAAAAAAGAAAAAGCTTTCATAAAAAACTGGCCCAGCGATTCTCCTAGTCGGTTCTCCTCGCGATCGCCTATTAAGAGTGAAGGACGTAGTATTTCTATTTTCGGATAGTCGAGACTTCGAATGCCATCTTCTACTTCTCCTTTTACCCTATTATAAAAGATAGATGATTTTGAATCTGCACCATGTGCAGTAACAATTAAGAAGGCCTTAGCCCCTGCTCCTAGTCCTGCGATGGCCAAATTCATTGGGAATTGGTAGTCTACCAAGCGAAATTTTTCCTGACTACCTGCCTTTTTAATGGTAGTTCCTAAACAGCAATAGACATCGTCGACCTTTTCATTAAGCTCAAGCTTATTAAAATCGACTTGCAACTGTTCGAGTTTTGGGTGCTGCATTTCGATTTTACGCCGACCCAACGCGATAATCTTGTCATACTTTGCGCTATTCAAAAGCATGTTGAGCAGCTCTCCGCCAATGAGGCCAGAATAGCCAGCAATTAGTGCCGTCTTCATTATTTATTTTCTTCCCAAATCAGGAAGTCTTCTATATCCTGTTGAAAGGCTCCTGAAATAAGCATAACAATAGTAAAGTCATCGAGCAGCCCTGTGAATGGTATAAAATCCGGGATAAAATCTATAGGCATCATGAAGTAAATCATACCGCCCAAAATTGCCAGCAGAGATTTCCATGGAAGCTCCCGGTAATTGCCGTTTGCATACGCTTTCACCATACGCATCATTATTCTCAACTTAGAGCCCAACTTGCTTATTTTGGAATCTTCGAAATTAATGTTACCAAGCTTATCTTTCGATGCATTCAGTAAATCATGAATCCGATCATTATCGCCTGCAATTTCAGAAGCTTTCTTCCGTGCTCGCTCAAAAAACTTATTTGCTATTTGTTCTGAATCAGCCATACACTAAAGATAATAAATTTAATAGGTCTTAGAAATCTCCTCTTTTAACGATTTGATGGCGTGTTCGATTGGATCGATACTTTTTTCCATAAATTGCTCCAATAACCGTTTGGCCAAATCAAGCGAAGTGGATTCGTCGTTTAAATCGTTCGAAGAAGCATTAATCGCAGTGATTAAATCTTCTTTTGCCGTTTTTATTTCTGCCCAGACATCAATACTCATATAAACTTGCTGCGAAACATTATGATTATATTCATCGCGAATTTCCTGGAGCAATATCTGATGAAATTCTCTAGCCGAAAGATCGGGTTGGTTGACACGAACCACTAGGTTGTTTGGCGAGATACGTTCTAGAAAAAGGATCATTCTTTCGTAAGCCTGTAATCGCACGGGCAAAGTGATTTCAATGTTCTTCTGCCTAATCTCCATTTCTTTTTGTGCAAGCTCTTTTGCCACCATAACCTTTATGCCCAAATACATCGCATAAAGTACCAAGGCTGCGGGCAATAATATTTTACCGAATTCTATCAAGTTTTCCATAATTAGAGAATTTAAACAAATATGAGCTTTAGATTGTTAATATTCAACCTGCGCAAAGCAAAGCTAATGTAGACAGGTTATAGACATAATACCTATTTTTGATATTGTTACAATTCTTTTTCAAATTAAATGGAAATCAAACCAATCGATATAACTCAAAACGCTTTAACTGCCATCGATGGTATCATTAAAGCTAAAAAGATACCGGAAAATTACGGCCTTCGAGTAGGACTAGCCGACAAATCAATTTCCTGCGGTGCAACGAATTATATTCTGGGTTTTGATAAAAAATCTGAACACGATATTAGCTACTCCCAAAACAACCTTGAAATAATAATTAAGAAAACAGATGTTGTTCATTTAGCGGGTATCACCCTAGATCATGTAACCGAAAATGATATTACTGGGTTTTCCTTCTCGCGGAAGGACTAATTAAACTCTTCGGTAAGTGTTACACGAGTGGCCTTGCACTTTCCCTTAATCGGTGGATTCAGCTTCTCGATGCTTACTTTTAACTTCTGCGTTGTCGGAAATTTTTCGATTATCCCTTTTTTTATCCTTCCTGCCACATGCTCGAGCAATTTGGAAGGAATATGCATTTCGGTGGTGATGATTTCGTGAAGGATCTCGTAATTTATAGTGGCTTCAAGGGCATCAGTTTCTACAGCTTCATAGAAATCGCCCTCTACTAATAAATTAACACGGAAGTTGTTACCGGTTTTTCTTTCTTCTTCATATACTCCATGGTATGCGAAGAATTCTAGATCAACTAACTCAATTGCGACCATTTACTTGATCTGATCAAAAAAGGAACTGTTTTCATCACTTTCTTCCTCCTCTGCATCGCTTTCCTGTTGCTCTACAGCATCAGTTTGATCATATTCCAGCACTTGCTCTAATGCTTTTTCATCATCGGCATTTTCTATCGCCTCTTCCTCTGCGAAGGTGCTGACTTCTTCCTTGTCAGCGACAGGCATTTTAGGTGCTGCCTTTTGAGCTTCTACATTCAGACTCTTTTCAATTTTTTCAACCTTAAATAAAGTATCGTTAGCCAGATTTCGGAGTTCAACCAGGAGGTTATCTCTTAAGTTTTGGAGATGCTTATATTCTTGCTTAAGTCCGTTTAAATCTGCTTCCATTCTATCGAGAATCGTTCTGGCCTTTACATCTGCCTCATCAATACTTGCCCTTGCCTTCGACTTCGCTTCGTTCAAGAGGGCATCGGCACTCATTTGGGTTTCTCTTAAATGTAATTCGGCTGTTTTAGTGGCCTGATCAATTAAATTAGCCCCGGTGTCTTCAGCCGTTTTAAGTGTCTTAAATAGCGAATTTTCTACCTCTCTTAATTGCTTGATCTCTTTTTCAGCATTTTGATTTTTTAATCTAAGCTCTTTGACTTCGTCTTGTACTTGTTCCCACTCCTGTGAGAGGGAGAGCAGAAAAGCAGATACCTCATCCTTATCGTACCCGCGAAGTTTCTTCTCGAAGGATTTTTGTCGTATCTCTAATGGTGTGATTTTCATTCTTTAAGCCGGTCTATTCTTGCAAATTTATTGAATCAGTAGATATATAGGCCAAGTTACAAAAAAGTTTATCACTAGAAGTGATAAGCTGTAGTCTATATTACTACTTAAAAATATATCTTAGTAGTTCTAAAAAAAGCGATGAGGCCCGAATGCCAATACAGCATATTAAGTATTTAAACCCTTACAGTATAGTCGGAATCTGGCATCTTACCGAGCCTGAGTCCTTCTTTCACCCCAGCCTCAATAAGCTTGTAACAGACCCTGAGAACCTTAAGTCGATTCACCATGTTAATCGTAGACGAGAGTGGCTTGCAGGCAGGTATTTAGTTGCTGAAATGACAAAAATTGCCCGTTTGCCCTTCGATGGTATCTGGACGGATCAATACAATAAGCCACACCTTAAACTGGATAATGCCAGTATTTCTATCTCACATGCGGCCCCGTACGTAGTTGCGATACTAAATACAAAAAAATTCTGTGGAATTGATATTGAAAAGCTGCGAGATAAATTATTGCCACTATCGCCAAAGTTCTTAAATGAAAACGAACTCAAGATCGCCAGTAATAATTTAGAAAAATTAGCGATTTGCTGGGGAGCAAAAGAGGCTCTATACAAACTACATGGCCGGAAAAGTTTAATTTTCAGGGAAAACCTAGTGCTTTCTAGTTTCGACTTCTCTCACCCTACAGTAACCTTTACTGGCTTAATTAAGCTAGAAGAGGAAGAAGAGAAATATAGCCTTAAAGCTGGCAGGTTCAAGGACTATGTTTTGGTGTTTACCATGTAGTTTCTAACACTTGGGCATTAATTTTGATAAATCATGGTTATGAAAACATCTTTTGCATTTATTACTACAATGTTAGTTGCTGTTATTGCTCAGGCACAATCATTTAATACCATTGCCCTTACGAATGTTGCTGATAAGAAGGAGTACAACCTCGCTAAGGAGATTGCCGCTAAACCAACGGTTATCGTGTTTTACAGTAACAAATGTGCTTATAGTGAATATTATATAGGCCGAATTAAATCGTTACATAATGAATTTAGCAAACAGGGTATCGGTTTTATTTTCGTGAATGCCAATAACGGTTCTTTAGTAACAGAAGAAAGCATTGAAGGAATGTTAAAATACAGCGCAACTAATGCCTTACCTTTTCCATACCTCTCCGATAAGGATAAAAAGCTGAAAAATTACTTAAGAGCATCCCGAACACCGGAGGTCTTTTTATTGACGCTAGAGGGAGAATCTCTAATAACAGTTTACAAAGGCGCAATTGACGATAGTCCTCAATCTGAAGGTGATGTGCGTCACCATTATTTAAGAGATGCTATTATTTCTTTGCTAAATAATACGAAGCAACCTGTGAGCCAAACCAGGCCTGTAGGCTGTTTAATACGATAGATAAATAAAGCAAACATGACTGAATTAATTTCAAAGCATACCGGAGGAATGTCATTCGATACCGAAATTGACGGCCACACGGTTACGATTGATGCAGACCCTTCTTTTGGTGGAAATGATAAAGGCCCTAAACCAAAGCCTTTGCTTCTCCAGGCACTTACCGGCTGTACCGGAATGGATGTTATTTCCTTACTAAATAAAATGCGTGTAGAGTTTAGCGATTTCGAAGTACGTGTAAGCGCCAATCTCACAAACGAACATCCTAAGTATTACGATAAGATACATCTTACTTATGTTCTAAAAACGAAGCCAGAATATCATTCGAAAGTTGAAAAGGCGATTAATCTATCGCAAGAAAGATACTGTGGTGTAAGTTTTATGCTTGCGAAAGCCGCTGAACTTACGCATGAAATCGTTTACGAGTAGATATAATTACTCCATCAATTTAAGAAGGTCACGCATTTCCTCTGACTTGTGATGATCATCGAGCTTCTCGAAGGCGATAGAGAGATTTCGTAAGCTTCGGATAATGATATCTACATGACTGCAGGGTTCGTAGAAAATTGGTCTTGGCGCCAGATTGATTTGCGTGATATAGCTATCGATATCCTCTCGGCTAAAAATTAAACCGCGGTTAAACACATTAATATAGAACTGCAAATCCTCCTTTTTATAGGTTAAAATAAACATATTCGGAAGATTTACACCGTAAACAGGCATCTCGAGCTTCTGCGCAATTAATAAATAAATAGTGCTTAATGAAATGGGATTCCCACGTTTCGTTTCCATGACCATATTTATCATAGAATTTGCCGGCGAATGAAAATTGCGCATATTGGATCGAAATTTCAGCTTTCCGAAAAGTACGCTGTTAATAAATTTCACCTGATCGAAGTGATGTGCATCGGGTTTATGCTCGAGCCATACTTCATAATACAGCTGCTCAAAATCTTGTCGAAGCTTCTCTAGAGAAAGGTCAGGATATTGATAGGTAGCAACAATCCACATTCCTTTTAACAAATCATCAGATTCAGACTGCTTCCAGTCGATTAGCCGTTCTCTAAGTAGCTCTAGCTGCAATTTGTGAATGATGTCTTCAAGATAGCTCTGCAGGTCAGGATCGAAGGATTTCTCCCATTCTTCCTCCAGAAAAGGTATGGTTTCGGTACCAAGCTCAATTATTTTTTGCTCAATATCCGAGCGTAACGAATGATCTTCGAGAAGTGAAACAAGTGCTTTTAACTCCTTTTTTTTCATTGGTTATTCTCAATCATTTTACCCCAGATCTCTTTTAGTAATTTAGCCGTAAGGGCCGCTGTAATACCTGAAACGTCATTTTTGGGGTTAAACTCAACAATATCTGCCCCAATAATGGGCGATTTAATTTGATTAATCAAGTCGATTACCTGGCGTGATGACAAACCTCCTGGCTCGTGGTGGGCCACTCCTGGGGCATAGGCCGGATCGATACCATCCATATCTAATGAGATATATAATGGATGCTTAAAAGAGGTAAGATCTGTAATATCCAGATCTCTCATTTCCCTAATATCTACTTCGAATCGGGCCGCTTGATCTCGCTGATGAGTTGATAAGGTACGGATGCCAACCTGAACCAGTCGGGTTGCCAGGCCAGCTTCCATGATTCTGGCAAAAGGGCAAGCATGCGAATACTTATCGCCCTCAAATTCATCGTAAAGGTCTCCATGAGCATCGATCTGCAGGATATCAATTTTCCCATACTTTGCTACAAAGGCCTTAATTATAGGAAAGGTTATTGAATGATCTCCTCCTAATGTTATTAGCGAATCACCTGAGGTAAGATTCTTTGCAGTAATTGACTCAATTTCAAAATACTCCTCAACCGTGTAGTCGCCTTTATCCTGCACCATAGACTGCGTTAGATCAATCCCGGATTCTGTAAAAAAATTGCCGGCACCATTATTAAGCGTTTGACGTATCAGCGGCGGAGCGTCGGCCGTGCCCTTTAGGTAGGATGATTTTTCATCATAACGAATCCCTTGTAATACAATATCAGCCATGATTATTAGGTTTGGAGCACCCCAACATTATATTTTTCAGATAAAGGAGCCTGATTCGCTGCTTCAATACCGATAGAAATAACCTTTCTTGTTTCAAGCGGGTCTATGATACCATCGACCCACAATCTTGCAGCCGCATAATATGGACTTAACTGCTTATTATATCTGTCCGTAATTTCTTTGAGATGTTGATTTTTTTCATCATCAGAAATGGTTTTGTCCTGCGATTTATACGAAGCCATTTTTATTTGGAGCAAGGTATTTGCGGCAGCAGCACCACTCATAACAGCCATTTTAGCCGAAGGCCAGGAGTAAATAAGACGGGGGTCGTAGGCTTTACCGCACATGGCATAATTTCCAGCCCCATATGAGTTCCCAAGAATAAATGTAAACTTTGGTACAACAGAATTCGCCATGGCATTCACCATTTTGGCGCCATCTTTTATAATGCCACCATGTTCTGCTTTGCTTCCCACCATAAAACCACTCACATCCTGCAAAAAGACTAGCGGAATCTTACGTTGATTAGCATTCATGATAAAGCGAGCAGCCTTATCCGCAGAATCGGAGTATATCACCCCGCCCATTTGCATCTCGCCTTTTTTCGATTTCACGGTTAGTCGCTGGTTAGCAACAATAGCTACTGCCCATCCATCGACCCTTGCCGTACCACAAATTAGGCTCTGACCATATAATGGTTTGTATTCCTGAAAATCACTGTCATCGACCAGTCGATGTATAATTTCCCGCATATCATAGGGCTTAACCGGGTCTCTGGGAAATATTCCGTAAATCTCTTCTTGCTTTAACTTCGGCAATTTTGGAGTAGCACGATTAAATCCTGCAGTCTCACTTGCCCCAAGCTTATCCATCAGCTTACGAATATAGTCTAAGCACGCCGCATCCGATTCAAACTTATTATCTGTTACACCAGAGATTTCACAATGGGTACTGGCACCTCCGAGCAATTCATTTTCGATATCTTCTCCTATTGCAGCTTTTACAAGGTATGACCCTGCCAGGAAAATTGATCCCGTTTTGTCTACAATCATCGCCTCATCCGACATTATTGGCAAATAAGCACCGCCTGCTACACATGCTCCCATTACAGCAGCAATCTGAACAATACCCATCGATGACATGCGCGCATTATTTCTAAACTGTCGACCAAAATGTTCCTTGTCCGGAAATATTTCATCTTGCATCGGCAGAAAAACACCTGCAGAATCTACCAGATAGATAATCGGTAAGCGGTTCTCCATTGCAATTTCCTGAGCCCGCAAATTCTTCTTTGCGGTAATTGGAAACCATGCCCCTGCTTTAACTGTAGCATCGTTAGCTACGATAACAGAAAGTTGATTTGCAACATGGCCCAGTACTACAACAGTACCTCCGGAAGGACAACCCCCTTCATCCGGGTACATTTCATCTCCCGTAAAGAGTCCTACTTCTAATACTTCAGTGCCCTCATCGACCAAATGATTTATGCGTTCGCGAGCAGTAAGTTTACCTTTGTTATGCTGAGCCTCAATTTTTTTCTTGCCGCCACCAAGTTTGGTTGTAGCTTCTTTAGAACGCAGGGAAGATATCTGCAATCGATTAAAATCATCGTTCTTATTGAACTCTAAATCCATTTTATTGCTCCTCTAACTGCTTGGCTCTATCTTTCTCTATCTTCTTTCTACTTTGACCAAGAGGGCCGAAAAAATGCTTTGGGTTGTTGTTGATATTATTAAGTAGAGTATCCAGGTCGAGCATGGTTTGATTGAGGTTATTGTATAAAGAATCTTCATACATTAACTTCCCCAGTGTTCCCTCTTTGTTGGATAATGCTGCTGCAGATACGGTAGCCTGATCGAGCAAGGTGTTTAATTTCTCTACTGTAGTGGCAAGTTCAATATTATTCAACGAATCTGCCAGCAGATTAAACTTTGCCAGAAGTGGCTTAAGCTCCGCTACCGTTTCATTGAGATTACCACTCAATTCCTTAAACCCAATTATGGTTTCTTTAATACTCGATCTATTCTCTGAAAGCGTGTAGTTAATGCTATTAGAAGTTTTTGTAAAGCTCGACAGGGCTATTTTAAGCGAATCTCCTGTGCCTGTTAAATCTTTTAGTAGATCATTAAGGTTTGCAATGGTTGCGGGTAGGTTATCCGTTATAGGCTGAGCACTTTCTACCAATAACTCCGTTAATCCCGGGTCAATCCTAGCCAGCAGAGTGTCTCCAGGCTCGAGCGGGTTCGATATATCGCCAACACTAACAACTATGGAAACATCTCCAAGAAAGCTAGCGGCCAGCGTAGCCACCGAGGAATCACCTAAGATTATATCCCGGTCGATATCCAAACTTACCAAAACAATGTTTCCATCGTTCTGTTTAAGTTTTATATCCGCTACTCTACCAACATTAAAGCCACTAATGTTAATGGGGTTAGACTTTGTTAGCCCACCTACTTCACTGTAAATGACATAATATCGGTTTGTTCTGGAAAAAAACTCTACTCCCTTCAGGTAGTTAAACCCAAGGTAGAACATAGCGATTGTTCCGATGGAGAATAGGCCAACTTTAAACTCTTTACTCAATTTCAACCTATGTGGTTTAGTTACGTTTATCGATTTCTTCTTTGTAATCTCTGAAGGCCCTAAAAATAGCTGAAGCTAAGTAGTCCTGCAACAAAGGATCGTTTAAATCTCGTTCTTCTTTGGTATTTGATAGGTAACCGGTCTCTACAAGAACACTAGGCATGGAGGTATCCCAAAGAACCCAAAAAGGCGCCATTTTAACCCCTCTGCTGCGGCGGCCTACACGGTGCTTGAACTGGCTTTCAATATTAGCAGCCATTAAAAGACTATTTTCTTGAAAAGCGGTCTGTTCCAGAGACAATAATATCAGGGACTCCGGCGAATTTGGATCAAACCCTTGGTACTGTTGTTCATAATCTTCTTCAAGGTAAATTACGGAATTCTCCTTTTTAGCTACTTCCAGATTCCGGCCAGCTTTACTCAAGCCCATTACATAAGTTTCAGTTCCCGTTACATCGGGATTAGGCGGAAAGGCATTACAATGGATAGAAATGAAAAGGTCGGCTCCATTCTTATTTGCCAAGTATGCTCTGCCATGAAGCTCTACAAAGGTGTCATCATCTCTGGTATAGATAACATCAACGTCTGGAATTTTTTCTGATATATACCCTCCTAGCTTCAGCGCGATTTTTAGAGCTATATCCTTCTCTTTCGAAATTACGCCATGGGTTCCAGGATCATGTCCACCATGACCTGCATCGATTACAACTTTTTTTACCTGATAAGACCGTACATCAAGGGTATGGAATGAACTTAGCAAGATTATTGCTGTAAGGCCAATGATGCTAATAATTCTGTTCATAAAGCTCACATTCAAGGGTATTGAAATACCTTTGTACAAATTTGTAAATTTTTTCGATAATTTAAAGATCAACTGCTATAAATTGAATAGTATCCTGTATCGCAAGATTATAGCCATTTCTCTGCTGTTAACAGTATTTTACAATTATCAGGCCAAAGCACAAGGTACTGAAATAGATTCGTTAAATACCAATAATAGCCTTGAACAGCAAGATACCATACCAAGTATCGATAGTTTGAGGAATGTCCCAAGGTCTTTAAAGCCTAATCAAACATTTACAAATAGTGAGTTAGATAGTATCTTATCAGTAATTAATAATGATACAATCGCTGCAGATACGATCCCGCCAAAGGTTGGTGATATCAAGACCACAGTACACTACAAATCCCAAGATTCTATAACCCTAAACATGATAACGCGCGATGTTATTATGTATGGCAATGCGAATATCGACTATAAACCAATCCAGTTATCTGCCCAAGAGGTTACGGTAAACTGGAATGATAATGCCATGATGGCGGAAGGAAAGGTTGATTCGACAGGTAAAAAAATTGGAACACCCATCTTTAAAAATGGTAGCGAGACCTATGAGACTGACGAAATTATGTACAATTTTAAAACCGAGAAAGCATCCATATCAGGACTTGTCACCACACAAGGTGACGGTTTTATTCATTCCGATAGGGTTTTTAAGAATGCTCAGGGCGAGCTCTTTAATGAGAGTACCTTATACACAACATGTAATCTGGCCCATCCACACTATAGTATCAAAGCAAGAAAAGTGAAGGTGATTCCAGGAAAAGAAATGATAAGTGGCCCCTTTAATATGATCCTTAATGACGTACCGCTGCCACTGGGCTTCGCATTTGGCATTTTCCCAGATCAACAACATCGAAATTCAGGCGTTATTTTCCCCACCTTTGGAGAGGAGAATAGACGAGGCTTCTATCTACGACAAGGGGGGTACTACTTTGCTATTAATGATTACGTAAATTTAGAACTGACGGGAGACATTTATACGAGAGGTGGCTGGGGTGTTCGAGCTGGCAGCACATATAATAAACGGTATGCCTATCGTGGAAATTTGCTTTTCAATTACACCAAGCTCAAAATCGAAGATCAAAACTCACTCGAAGTGTCCGAATCGAACGATTTTCGCTTTTCATGGTCTCACACTCCTACGTCGCGCGGAACAGGCAGGTTTAGTGCTAGTGTTGATATTGCCTCATCGACCTATAATACCAATAACCAGCTTCAGGAGCAGCAAGATCAAATTAAAACCAACTTAAGCTCGAGCGTTAGCTATTCGAAATCGTTTTCGGGGACCCCAATTAGCATTGGGATTAGCGGCCGCTTTAACCAGAATTTAAGTACCAAGCTGGCTAATATTTCCTTACCAGATTTTAACCTGAATGTACAGAACATCTACCCTTTTAAAGGAAAGGCAAGTTCGGGGCGAGCCTGGTATGAAAAAATTGTATTACGATATACATTGAATGCGTCAAATAAGATCACGAATAGAATACTTACTGAGTCTGGCGATAGCATAGTTGATCTAACCTCGGAAACAATACCTTTACTGATTAAGCAAGGATCGAATGGCGTTAGACACACCATCCCCCTATCAACAACCCTGAGTGTATTAAAACATTTTAAAATCAACCCTAGTTTTAATTATTCTGAATTATGGTATTTTAAAAAGCTGGATTATAATTATGATGAAGCGCAGCAAGCCGTTGTAACAGATACTATTGCAGGATTTACGGCAGTTCGGAATTACACTACTGCGATTAGCCTTAATACCCGAGTATATGGCACGGTCTTCTTTAATAGGGAAAACGGAGTACAGGCTATTCGCCATCAAATGATCCCTTCTATTTCCTATAGTTACCGGCCAGACTTTGGAGCACCCAAATACGACTATTTCCAAGAGGTGCAAACTGATAGTATTGGCAACACACGAACATTTTCCCGCTACGCCGGATTTGTCTATGGCCAATCTGCCACAGGCGAAAGTAGCGCCATTAATTTCAGCCTAAGTAATACTTTGGAAATGAAATATAGAAATAAAAAAGACACTACAGGAAAAGCAGAAAAGATCATTTTACTTCGAAATTTCGGACTTAACACGAGCTATAATATGGCTGCAGACTCTTTTAAACTATCGAATATTTCCATTAGTGCGGCCACCAACCTCCTCAGCAATAAGGATCTTGGCAAGGGAGCAACCACAACTGGCCTTAATCTTAATTTCCGAGGCACCATCGACCCCTATCTTTATGTTTTAGATAGCCTTACCTTCAGCGAGAGTGGCACACAACAAGTTTATCAGCGTAGGTTAAATCAGTTTGCTTTTAATAATGGTCAAGGCCTCGGACAGTTTTCAAGTTTTAATATTTCTTTAAGCACTGGTTTTAAAGCAAAGAAAAACAGTTCCACAAGTAGCGACTCCAATACCGACAATCGATCTTTTGGTGACGGACAAATACCGGGAGAAGGGGAACCCTTCAATTCATTAAAAGAACAGCAGGAATACGAAGATTATATAGCAAACCCCGATTTCTATGTCGACTTCAATATCCCTTGGAGCATTAATTTCAGATACAATATCAATTATTCTCAAATTGGCTTCAGAGAAGGAAAGGTGACCCAGTCGCTACAATTTAATGGCGATCTCAGTCTTACAGAAAAATGGAAGGTAACCTTTAGTTCTGGCTACGATTTCGAAAATGACCAGTTCAACCAAACGCGGCTTGGTATTACCCGTGATTTGCATTGTTGGG
The DNA here is from genome assembly GCA_965368405.1 of uncultured Cyclobacteriaceae bacterium. Classification (GTDB taxonomy): domain Bacteria; phylum Bacteroidota; class Bacteroidia; order Cytophagales; family Cyclobacteriaceae; genus S012-113. Next base: position 21,448 of record CBDUMS010000025.1, on the reverse strand, counting down.
ATATGCGCCTCGACTGGGTGCCCTTTGGCCGCTTTCAATCTTATAACTTCACGATTAAAGCCAAGTCGTCGATGTTACAAGATCTAAAGCTTAGCAGAAAACGAAACGCTACAGAGAGTTTTAGTTTCCAGTAGGCTAGTTACCTTGCCAGGATTTTACTTCCTCCAAGGTTGGATTACTAATTTCGAGCTTAAGCTTTTTACGCATGCCGCAAACATCATTAAACAACTTGTTCGCGTTAACCTCTGCTAATTGCGAAACTGCCGAATAGCCTAACTTAGACAGAATAGGAACCAGTTCCTCGCGGACACCTTGAGCAACAAAATCTGCAGGAGAGTCTTCTTTCGCTTTAACCTCAGGTTTCATCTGCGGGAAAAATAAAACGTCTTGAATGGAGGGAGCATTCGTCATCATCATAGCGAGTCGATCTATTCCTATTCCCAGCCCTGCAGTAGGTGGCATACCGTACTCAATGGCACGTAAAAAGTCTTCATCTAAGGTCATTGCCTCATCGTCTCCACGCTTACCCAACTCCAACTGCTCTTCGAACCGTTTACGCTGATCTATAGGGTCGTTTAGTTCTGAAAAGGCATTGCAGATTTCTTTGCCATTGGCTATTGCTTCAAATCGTTCAACAAGGCCTTCTTTTGTACGATGCTTTTTAGCGAGCGGCGACATTTCCACCGGGTAGTCGGTTATATATGTGGGTTGGATTAGCTTTCCTTCGCATTTTTCACCAAAAATCTCATCAATAATTTTTCCTTTCCCCATCGAAGGATCAACTGGCACCTCTAGCTTCTTAGCAGTGGCACGAAGTTGCTCTTCATTCATTTCAGAAATATCGATCCCAGTATACTCCTCTATTGCCTCAAACATGGTGAGTCGTTTCCAAGGCGCTTTAAAATCAATTTCATGTTCACCTACCTGTACCTTGGTGGTGCCGTGTAGGTCCATGGCAACATTCTCGATCATGGTTTCAACAAGCTCCATCATCCAATTATAATCCTTGTAGGCTACATAAAGCTCTACCTGAGTAAATTCAGGATTATGAAAGCGAGACATACCTTCATTCCTAAAATCTTTAGAAAACTCATAAACTCCGTCATATCCACCTACAATCAATCTCTTAAGATAGAGTTCATTTGCAATACGCAAATAAAGCGTCATATCGAGGGTGTTATGATGCGTTTTAAAAGGACGAGCTGCTGCGCCACCATAAAGCGGCTGTAGTATTGGCGTCTCAACTTCAAGATAACCTTGCTTATTCAAATAATCTCTAATTGAGTTTACGAGTTGCGTACGCTGGATAAAAGTTTTGCGAACCTCAGGATTTACAATTAAATCTACATAGCGTTGTCTATATCTTAACTCAGGGTCCTGAAAAGCATCGTGGGTCTTTTTATTGCCAGCGTCATCTGTCGATTCTTTTACAATAGGAAGCGGTCGCAACGATTTGGTAAGAATTTTAAAATCGGTGACATGCACTGACACCTCACCTACTTTAGTTATAAAGACATAACCTTTAATCCCTACTATGTCGCCAATATCAAGAAGCTTCTTGAATACTGTATTGTATAAGGTCTTATCCTCATCAGGGCAAATATCATCACGGCGAAAATATACCTGAATTCTTCCGGAAGCATCTTGAATCTCTGCAAAGGAAGCAGAACCCATTATTCTTCTGCTCATGATTCGGCCAGCTAGACTTACCTCTTTAAAGTCATCAGCTTTATCTTCAGAGAAAGTTTCTTTTATATCATTGGCTTCATGAGTTACCTCATATAATTCCGAAGGGTAAGGGTTTATTCCTAAAGCCTCAAGCTGATCCTTAGCCTGTCGCCTGATGATTTCTTGTTCACTAAGATGCATACGCTAATAAATTTGGCTGCAAAATTAAAGAAGTTAGGCCGAATAGCTAGAAAAATAAAGAGTTACTTCGCCCTACTTGTTCTGCTTCCTACGGCGCATTTCTTTTTTGAGCATAGAAAGCTCACGACTTGATTGTCCTCCTACAGAAGTATTTTCCTGTGCCCTACGAATTAGGTAGGGCATTACGTACTTCACGGGTCCGTAAGGGAGATATTTTGCAACATTATACCCGCCATCGGCAAGAACATAGGATATATTATCACTCATACCGAATAACTGAACATGATAAATCCGTTTGTCGTTTCTGCCTAAACCAGCGTCATCCATCAATTTGGTTAGGTAATAATTCGAGTACTCATTATGGGTGCCGCTAAACAGTTCTATCTCATTAATATTTTCCACAATATACTTCAAGCCACCGTTATAACTTTCGTCCGTAGCCTCTTTGTCTTTGCAGATTGGGTCGCTGTAACCATGTTCCATGGCACGCTCACGCTCGACCTCCATATAGGCCCCTCGCACAAGTTTTGCTCCCAGTATAAATCCTTTTTCTTTCGCTAATTCATGGGCTTTTTTAATGTTACCAAGGCTCTCCCAGCGGTACATTTGATAGGTGTTAAAAACTATCGCCCTTTCCTTATTGAATTCTTCCATCAGCTCATAAAGAATATCGTCGATTGTGTTTTGATACCAGGAGTGCTCCGCATCAATCAACAAGCGTATGCCGCTATCAAATGCTGCTTTCGATAAAGTTCTGTATCGTTCTTTTACTCGACCAAATGCAGCCTCTTCTTCACTTGTTAGCGCCTTTTTTAGCTGTATTTTTTCCATGAGCTCGGCACTGCCAATGCCTGTTGGCTTAAATACACAGTATGGCACATTGCCATTACCGGCCGCGTTCTTAATAGTTCTTAGCGTTTCAGCAACAGCATCGTCGAATGCCTCTTCGGTGTCTTTACCCTCTACCGAGTAGTCCAGAATTGACAAAACATTGAACCCGGCCATTTTTTCCGATGTTTCATGGCATTCTTCAATGGTCTCACCTCCACAAAAATGTTCAAAGACAGTCTTCTTAATAATTCCTTTAATAGGCAGATGCAACTTTAGGCTCAGGTTTGCCGAAAAGGTAGCAATATTGGCGATTGTATTATTATTTACAATTCTAAATAGATAGTACGCCTTTTTCAGTTGCCAATCAGATTTTGCTGCAAATGCTAATGCGGTATTATCAAAAGATTCTACACTAATTTTGTTCATTACTTGGAGATTTCTGATACAAATATATACACCAAATGCCTGATTTTCTATGACTAAAATCGCCAAGTGGTGGCATTGCTTTTAAAGAATTATCCCTAAGTACTTGTAATTAAATCTTGAACTTGCAATTTTGTGACCAATGGCAACAGAACAAAGCAATATACGGTTCACTAATAAGATACTTTCAGCATTAGGGGAGGCACTTGAGCAGGAGCAATTCAGTAAGATTTTTGTACTAACCGATGAAAATACACATCGATACTGCCTGGCCTTAATAGATGAAGCTTTGCCCAATCAATATATCGAAATATCGATACACTCGGGAGAAGAAAATAAAACTTTAGATACCTGTTCGCATATCTGGCAGTCTCTTACCGATAAGCAAGCCGACCGTCACGCGCTAATGATTAATCTTGGGGGTGGTGTTATTTGCGATATGGGAGGATTTTGTGCCAGAACCTACAAAAGAGGTATCCGGTTTTGGAATATACCAACCACTGTGCTTTCTCAGGTAGATGCGAGTGTTGGTGGTAAGCTGGGGATTGATTTTGGTGTTTTCAAAAATCATATCGGCTTATTCTCGGAGCCTGATATTGTTTTTCTTGATCCTATCTTCTTTAAAACCTTACCAGAAGATGAGGTAACCTCAGGTTTTGCAGAAATGGTGAAGCATTGCCTTATTCGAGATAATGCTGGATATGAGCGGTTAAAACAGACTGAGATAAAGAAGTTAGATTGGCAATATTGGATACCCAACTCTGTTAGAATTAAAAAAGCCGTTGTTGAAGAAGATCCACATGAAAAAGGCCTAAGAAAAATTTTAAACTTCGGCCACACAATCGGTCACGCTGTAGAAAGTTACTATATGGGTACCGATCATGCGCTGAAACATGGCGAAGCTATCGCGATTGGAATGATCGCAGAAGTTTATTTATCTATAAAAAACTGTGATTTAAAAGAATCTACAGGCGAGAATATCATTAACTACCTCCTCCGCACCTTCCCTGCTCAAAAAATAAAAGATAAGGATGTAGCTGAAATTGTTAAACTAGCCAGTCACGATAAAAAAAATAAAGACGGTCGTATTAATGCCGTCCTCATTAAGGCAATCGGCAACCCCACTATTGATAGTGTAATTACTGAAGATGAAATACAAGAAGCCCTTAACTATTACATGCAGCGCACAATTAAGTAAGCTCCTTTGCGGCTTTCTTCATCCGAATCAAATCACCGTTTATGCTGTCTAGCAAATTGTCCTTGAGGTCAACTGTTTTCGAACTAATACGTTTGATTTCTTTCCTTCCTGATTTGCTTGCAGCAAAAACTGCAATAGCAGCCCCAGCAGCAACACCCAGAACGAGAGTCAATTTTTTACCAAATGATTCCATTTTTGTTCTTTTTTCTAATTATCGAGCATATACAGTGCCAAATATTTCTACTTTTATTATTAAACGTATTTGGGCCTTAAAAGATTAGAACATTCTATGATTTTTTTATCACACAAAGAATTTAATGAGTAGGATTAGCGCAATTGCAAATAACTTAAATGAAGGAATAACTATTCCTTTGCCTGGGTCGAAATCTGAGAGTAATCGTGCGTTGCTAATAAACGCCTTATGTAATGATCCAGGACCACTATCAAATCTTGCCATTGCAAGAGATACCGATATTATGCAGAACCTTTTAGGCTCAGAACATAACGTATACGATGCACAGGATGCTGGAACTGTAATGCGCTTTATGACTGCTTATCTGGCAACGCTTCAAAAAGAAACCGTGATTACTGGAGCACCAAGAATGAAAAAGCGCCCTATTAAAATATTGGTTGAAGCGCTTCGGGAGCTTGGCGTAACCATAGAATATTTAGAGGAATCCGGCTATCCCCCTCTTAAGATTAATGGCTTAAGAGAGCAGCAGAAAAAAACTTTAGTCGTCCCGGGGAATATCAGTTCTCAGTATATTTCTGCGCTCCTGATGATCGCACCACAACTTCCGAAAGGATTGACCCTGCAGTTAGACGGTGAGGTTGTAAGCAAACCTTATATTGAGCTTACGCTTGAAATAATGAATCATTTCGGAGTTAATGTTAAGGTTTCTGGACAGCAGTATACTGTGCCCAAACAAAACTATTCGTATGCACCCTTCACCGTCGAAGCCGATTGGTCTGGTGCTAGTTACTGGTATGCGATCTTTGCCCTTTCATCGCTTAAAACGCTAAGCATATCAGGACTGCGAGAACATTCTTTTCAGGGCGATAGCATTCTGAAAGAGCTTATGGAAAGCTTTGGCGTAGCAACAAATTTTATAGGAGATCGGGCGGTCTTGACTAAAAAGCAAATTGAACTACCAACTTCTATCGATTTTGTCGCTTGTCCGGACCTAGCGCAAACATTTGCCGTTTTATGTGCTGCAATGGGCCATTCTTGTACTTTTTCAGGGCTGCAAACTCTTAAAATTAAGGAAACCGATCGGGTCAGTGCGTTAAAGACCGAGTTAACAAAATTCGGCGGTGATTTTATCGAATCTGGAGAGGAATGGTTCGTAAAGCCAATACCGTGGGAGAGTTGGAAAAACACTTCTGTTCGTATTGATACTTATGACGACCATAGGATGGCGATGGCATTTGCTCCATTAGGCCTTAAGACAGAACTACGCTTCGATGATGCCGCTGTAGTGAATAAGTCGTACCCAAGCTTTTGGAAAGACCTTGCGAGCTTAGGTTATACCATAAAGAATATTAACGACGAGTAAAAATATCACAACACAACTCCTTCAAAATAACCCTCGAATCAGTGCTATTCGCTAGTTTATAGTGTCTTAAATTTCGGTATAAGCTGTATTTAAATCCTGACGTTTACCGCTTAAAGAATATCTACTCACATAGGATAAATTAAGCTCTTTATACCCGTGATATTGGTTATATTTAATCATCATTAAACTCATATCTTTAATCATGAATAAATCACAAAAGAACGGAATCACAACAGTATTTCTAATTCTCCTACTATTGGTAGGGTTTGCTGATGTGAATGCTCAGCGTAGAAAAAAGAACACAGCGGCACCAGCTTCCAGCCAATTTCAACTGGAGAGTAATATGCTGCAAATGCATAGCTTTAGAAGTCTTGGGCCTGCTGCTTATTCAGGCAGAATCTCAGATTTGGCTGTGAATCCAGATAATACTTCAGAGTATTATGTAGGTGTTGCATCGGGAGGCTTATGGAAAACCACTAATCACGGCACCACATTTGAACCAATATTTGATGACCAGCCCGTTTTTTCGATTGGTTGTCTAGCCATGGATCCGAATAATTCGAATATTGTTTGGGTAGGAACAGGCGAAAACAATACGCAGCGTAATCTGGCTTATGGTGATGGCGTTTATAAAACTACCGATGGTGGTAAGACCTTCACCAATATGGGATTAAAGACTAGTTCGCAGATTGGTAAGATCATGATTGACCCAAGAAACAGCAATGTGGTGTATGTTGCTGCCCAAGGACAAGCATGGGGGCCTGGCGGCGAGCGTGGGTTATACAAAACTACCGATGGCGGCAAAAGCTGGAATCGAATTCTAGAAATTGGCGACTATACAGGCGTTTCGGACATGGAAATGGATCCTAGAAATCCAGATATCCTCTATGCCGCATCGCACCAACGCGAGCGCCGCGTGTATTCAAAAATTGATGGCGGCCCAGAATCGGCTATCTATAAATCAGAAGATGCAGGTGCTACCTGGCGCAAGCTTTCAAAAGGACTTCCCAAAGGAGATGTAGGTCGCATTGGCCTTGCACTAGCACCATCAAACCCTGATATCGTATATGCTGTTATTGAACTTCCTGACAATAAGGGCGGCTTTTATCGTTCTGTTGATTTAGGTGAAAGCTGGGAAAAACGAAGCAATAAAGTATCGGGCAGTCCTCAGTACTATAATGAACTTTATGCCGATCCTAAAAATCCAGATCTTGTCATACTTATGGACACTAGAAATGCTTTGTCCTCGGATGGTGGTAAGACTTGGCAAAACATTGAAGGCAAAAACAAACATGTTGATAACCATGTAATATGGATTGATCCGGATAACACTGACCACTATCTTGTGGGCTGTGATGGTGGTCTATACGAAACCTACGATCGAGCGCAAACATGGCAATTCAAAAACAACCTGCCCATTACTCAGTATTATCATGCCCGAGTAGATAATGATTATCCATTCTATAACGTTTATGGAGGAGCCCAAGATAACGGCTCATGGTATGGCCCTTCTAAAACTCATCGCAGGAACCTAGTTAATAGCGATTGGACTTACACTATCGGTGGCGATGGGTATTTATCCATCCCTGATCCTGGAAATCCTAAAATCTCTTATCACGAATCGCAGTATAGCGGCATTCGGCGCTATGACGAATCTACAGGGAACAGTGTATCTATTAAGCCACAGCCAACCGAAGATGAAGAGTATAATTTCAACTGGAATACACCTTATTTTATAAGTTCGTTCGATAATAAAACGCTTTACCTCGGGGCACAATATGTTCTTAAGAGTACCGACATGGGCGGAACATGGAAGAAGGTTAGTGACGACTTAACAAGAAAAATTGATCAAAACACATTACCTATGATGGGTAAAATGTGGCCACCAGAAGCAGTCGCAAAGAATAGGTCAACATCTAAGTTTGGGAATATTTTTGCTCTTGCCGAATCGCCCCTTAAGCAGGGTATGCTTTATGCTGGCACCGACGATGGCCTCATATGGATCACAGAAAATGATGGCGCAAATTGGACACGTTATAGCAAGTTTCCTGGAGTGCCCGACATGACCTTTGTTAATTTCGTGCTTCCGTCGATGCATACTGAGGGTACGGTATACGCAGCATTCGATGGCAGAAAGAATAGCAGCGACTTTACCCCTTATCTGATTAAGAGTACCGATAAGGGTAAGACCTGGACATCAATTGCCTCTAACCTTCCTTCGGGAACTGTTTACTGCATTCAGGAAGATCATGAAAACTCCAATATCTTATTTATTGGAACGGAATGGGGCGTCTGGACTACCATCGACGGTGGCAAGAAATGGGTTCAGTTAAAAAAGGGAATCCCTACCATTCAGGTAAAAGATCTTACTATACAGCGTCGTGAAAATGACTTGGTAGTAGCAACATTTGGTCGAGGTTTTTATGTACTAGAAGATTACTCCTTCCTGCGAGAATTAAGTACTGATATTGCCAACAAAGAGGCACATCTCTTCGCAATTAAAGATGCTTTGATGTATTACCCTTCAAGCAATCTTAATTACCAGGGAGAAGTTCATTTTCGTTCTCCTAATCCAAACCCTGAAGCGAAATTCAATTATTATATCAAGACTGGTTTCGAGAGCATGAAGCAAAAGCGAGTGAAAGCAATGAAAGATAGAGAGAAGTCTGGAGCAGCATTTGTTTACCCAACAGAAGATGAGCTACGGGCAGAGGACGAGGAGATTAAGCCTGAGCTGATCTTTACTGTTTACGATGCTGGCGGAAAAATAATGCGAAAAATGAATGCTCCGGTTCGTAAAGGCTATAAGAGTGTTTCTTGGGACCTTCGCTATCTAACTAATCGTGGACCTAGAGTGGCTCCTGGTGAATATAAAGTTGCTATTGACAAAAATGATAATGGAAACGTAACTCGTCTAGTTGAGCCTCAGAGCTTTATGGTTAAAGCTTTACCGAACGCACTTGGAACCCCAGACTACGAGGCGAACTTCACATTTTATCAGGAGGTTACTGATCTGAATGGGAAAGTAACCTCAGCACGTGGGAAAATAAACCATATGGAGGAACGACTTGAAAGTATCGAAAAAATACTAGAAACGATGCCAGTAGAGGCAGTCTCACTTGAGCCAAAAATCAAGGCTCTCAGCGATGAGATAAAAGAAGTAAGGAAAGTGATCGTTGGTGGTTCTGGGGTCCAGAATAGTGCCCTTAGCAGACTACGTTTCGCATTATATGCAGGAAATTCAGCCGAAGTGGATATAACAGGCGCCATGAAAGAACAGTATGGTTTAGCCAAGGAATTATATGACAGCAAGGCTGCTGAATTAGAAGCCCTCTACAAGACAAAGGTTCCAGCACTGGAAAAAGAATTCGAAGATATGGGAGGCAAGCTATTTAATGCTCCTCCTCGAAGTGGATGGTTCTTTGAAAACGATTATTGATTAGTCTAGTGTACGCCAATCTCTCACAAGTTTATCGGGAGGTTGGCGTATGCAATAATCGTAGGTTATGTCATTTTTAGGATTTAACCAGCTTATATCGAAGTTCCATAACTCCTGATGAGTAGGGCTTGGAAGAGATAAGCTCTAAGTTATTGAGGTTGGGTATTGCTGCGAACAGCTCAATACCATCGTTAAGAATAACAGGCATTATATGAACTACTAGTTCGTCTACTAAACCTGCGTTCAGCATCATAGTATTAATCTGGCCACCCCCTACCAACCAAATGTCTTTGCCCGATTCATTCTTAAGGTCATTAACTTTTTGGGTATGGCTTGAAGTTATAAATTCCACATCTGCGTCTGCAGGAAGGTCATTTTTTCTAGTGATGACGTAGTTCTTCTTATCCTTATAAGGCCATTCTATATCCCATCCTTTCACCTGAGCGTAGGTTGCATAACCCATTATTGTTGTATCAACCGTATTATAGAATTCCTGATAACCATAATCTTCATCTTTTGGATGAGGAATAGCATCCAGCCAAGCTACGGATCCGTCAATGGTCGAGATCCGGCTATTTAAGCTGGTAGCGATATAAAGCTTCAATTTTCTTGTCATAACAATAATTCAAGTTGAAAGATATAGATTTTTAATCAGTCCTTCTCGACAGTACCAAAGAATTGCTCAATGAGTCTTTCATCGCCGGAATGGTATGCATGGAGAGGTTCCGACAATGATTTAAGATATGACTTAATTGGTTTACGAAACAAATGTGTCAGACTCTTTTGGATCGGACTAATTTTAGCACATTCCTTGCTAAAGTAGTCTTCTAAACTATCCTTCTGAAAACTAAGTATTTCGTTGAGTTCGTCACCATCGACATAATAGCCACAATGAAAATTCTTTTCGGCAAACGTTTTATCTGGAAAATCAAATTCTCCCAGTCCTGCTATATCAAAAGATCTCTTAAGAAAGTCGAGGTAGCTTGTTCTGCACGACTCGCCTCCACCAAGATTAAATACCTTACCATGCAATTGATGTTGTTGGTCTATGGTGTTCACCAAGGCCCGTGCCGTATCTTCAATTGTCGCTATTTCCATAAGGGTGTCAAGCGGCATATGAAACATTAGTTTAGATAATCCATGGTCACCCATAATAGCGGTCAGTCTTAAGATTGACCAACTCAACGAAGAACTTTTTAGAAGCTCTTCAGCCTTAAGCTTTGTTTTCGCATAATTATCGCCAAGACTTGCTTTTGGTAGGTCCTTAACAGTAATCATAGGATTTTCCAGCCGGTCGCCATAGGCGGCAATGGACGAGGTATAAACGAAAAAAACTTTCGGAGATAGTTCATGCAGGGCAGCAACTAGATTTGCTGTTCCCTCCACATTAACTTCCTGGGCGTAAGCGGCCTCTTCGTCTGCTCTAGGGGGCAATACTGCCGCAAGGTGCAGTACAACATCAATATTGGTACACACCTCCCTAACAGCCTCTTGAGAGCGGATATCCCCATAATGAATGGTGACTTTGTTCTTGAATTTATTCAAACGCCTTTTTACTTGTCGTTTGGCTAAATCAAATACGGTGATATCATAAGCATCGAGTTCTACCAACTGATGTAGTAGCTCATAGCCAATGGAACCTGAAGCGCCCGTTAGTAATACTCTTTTTCGCTTACTCATTTAAAACTTCTAAGCCAGGTGTTACCCAGGGGTATGCGCTACTTAATATACCTAAAGTCGTGCCCTGACTTCAGCTGCACCACGAACTCATAGATAAGCTGAATAACCTTCTCTACATCTTTTCGATGAACTGTTTCTACCGTTGTGTGCATATATTTCAGTGGAAGTGAAATTAATGCAGAAGCCACCCCTGCATTAGAGTAGGCGAAAGCATCTGTATCTGTTCCAGTACTTCGCGACGCCGACAGCCGTTGAAATGGGATCTTCTTTTTCTCGGCAACCTCAATAATCATATCCCTTACATTATTCTGCACAGCGGGACCATAGCTTATTACTGGACCTTTATCGCATTTGATATCTCCCGACTTAATTTTATTATACAGCGGTGCCGATGTGTCGTGGGTTACATCAGTAATAATGGCCACATCGGGTTTAATCCTTTCGGCAATCATTTCTGCACCACGCAGTCCTATTTCTTCTTGCACCGAATTCACTACATACAAGCCAAAGGGAAGTTTAACTTTATTTTCTTTAAGGCGTCGTGCAACTTCCGCAATCATAAAACCACCCATTCTATTATCAAGCGCACGGCCAACGAAATAGTCCTTGTTTAGGGTAAAGAGTTCATCTTCAAAAGTAATAACCGAGCCAACATGTACTCCCAGTTTCTCAACCTCTTCTTTCGATGAGCATCCTACGTCGATAAATATATTTTTCAAGGTTGGAGTAAGTTCTTTTTCATCGAAGCGTACATGAATAGCTGGCCACCCGAAGACACCTTTTACAACACCCTTCTTTGTATGAATATTAACCCTCATCGAGGGTGCGATCTGATGGTCGGAACCTCCATTGCGAATCACATAGATGTATCCTTCGTCGGTAATGTAGTTTACAAACCAGGAAATCTCATCGGCATGTGCCTCGATAACCACCTTATATTTAGCATCAGGATTTATTACCCCCACCATCGATCCATAAGTATCAGATATATAGGTATCGATATACGGTTTCATATAGTCTAACCAAATCTGTTGGCCCGACGACTCAAACCCAGTTGGAGATGCATTATTTAAATATTCGTTTAGAAACTTCTTACTCTTTTTATCCATAGTATTTTATAATTATATAGCCCTACCGAGCCCGCCATCAACTTTAATATTCTGACCGGTTATGTATCCCGATTCTTTCGACGCTAAAAATGCAACAGTTTCAGCAATTTCTTCTACTGTACCAGAACGTTTTAGTGGAATACTACTCCTCAGGTCTTCATCTATTTCGTAGCTATCTATAAAGCCCGGCAGCACATTATTCATTCGGATATTATCTGGACCAAAACGATCTGCGAATAATTTACAATAACTTGCCAATGCGGCCCGCATAGCTGAAGAAACCGGAAAATCTAACGAGGGCTCCAATGCGGCATAGGTTGAAATATTAATTATTGAACCCCCTCCGTGACTTTTCATGATCGGCGTAACCAAACGGGCTAATCTAATCACATTTAGCAATACAAGGTCCATCCCGTCCTGCCATTCTTTATCACTAATCTGAAGTAGGTCGCCTTTAGGCGGGTGGCCAGTATTATTTACTAAAACATCAATCTTACCGTACTTCTCTTGGGTAAATTGAATAAGGTCTTCCAAATCTTGCGGATCAGCGACGGATCCTTGAAAATTAAGACAGTCTAACTCTTCAGACAATTTTATTATCCGCTTCGAGCTGGCCATTATGACCAGCTTATAACCTTCCTGTGCAAATTTCCTTGCGATAGCCGCGCCCATTCCGCTACTGGCCGCGGTAATAACTGCTACTTTATCCATTATAGAGGTATATTGCCGTGCTTTTTCTTCGGTAGAGTGTCTACTTTATTTTTTAGCATCTCAAAAGCGGTAATTAACTTACTTCGCGTATCAGAAGGCAAAATAACCTCATCTACATATCCTCGTTCTGCTGCCAAATATGGATTTGCAAATTTCTCGGTATACTCAGCTACTTTTTCGTCGAGTTTAGCAACAGGATCCTCCGCCTGAGCGATTTCTTTTCTAAATATAATCTCGGCTGCTCCTTTAGCACCCATCACAGCCACTTCGGCTGAAGGCCATGCATAATTCATGTCTGCCCCAATGTGCTTCGAGTTCATCACATCATAAGCCCCACCATAAGCCTTTCGGGTAATAACAGTTACCCGTGGTACTGTTGCCTCACAGAAAGCATACAACAATTTAGCCCCATTAGTAATAATGCCGTTCCACTCTTGTTCAGTACCAGGAAGGAAGCCTGGCACGTCTTCAAATACTAATAGAGGAATATTAAAGCTATCGCAAAAGCGTACAAAGCGTGCTCCCTTTTTACTGGAATTAATGCCAAGTACACCGGCATATGCCTGAGGTTGATTCGCTACTATGCCAATACTCTTGCCAGCAAGTCGAGCAAATCCTACAACGATACTTTCGGCAAAGTCTTTATGTACCTCAAAGAAAGAATCTGAGTCTACAGTACCCTCGATAACTTCACGAATATCATAAGGATGGTTTGGATTCTCTGGTACTATTTCATTGAGAGCAGGGCGAGATTCATCTCCTGCCAAATAAGCAACCGAAGGAGGTGTTTCCTCACAATTCTGAGGTATATAGCTTAATAATTTTCTTAGGTTTTGGATGCACTCCACTTCATTAGCACAAGTAAAATGTGAAACACCACTTTTTGTAGCATGTGTTTCAGCACCGCCTAGTTCTTCGGAGGTAACATCTTCCTGAGTAACGGTTTTAACAACATGCGGGCCAGTAACGAACATGTAGGAAGTCGACTCCACCATCATTATAAAATCGGTTATCGCCGGCGAGTATACTGCACCACCAGCACATGGCCCCATAATCGCAGATAGTTGTGGTACAACACCAGAGGCAAGTGTATTTCGATAAAAGATATCGGCATAGCCACCAAGAGAAACTATGCCTTCCTGTATACGTGCTCCGCCAGAATCATTTAATCCAATTACAGGAGCTCCATTTTTCATGGCCGCATCCATAATACGAACAATTTTTTCGGCATATGCTTCAGATAATGAACCGCCGAAAACGGTAAAATCCTGGGAGAAAACATAGACAAGCCGGCCATCGATACGACCAAAACCTGTTACAACCCCATCGCCAAGAATACGTTGTTTGTCGAGACCAAAATCTTTACTACGGTGTCGAACAAATTTTCCCAACTCTTCGAAACTACCCGGATCAAGCAATAATTCAATACGCTCTCTGGCGGTAAGTTTACCCTTTTTGTGTTGGCTTTCAATACGTGCCTCGCCTCCGCCAAGAAGTGCTTCTTCGTTTAAGCGGCGGAGTTCCTCGATTTTTATCTCTTTTAGAGATAGGTTATCCACTGTACTCATAATCTGTATAAGTTTGTATTCAAATATACCAATAAGCCATGCCATTCAGGAGAAAATATATCACCATCTTTGCCCAAATTTCTACATATAAATAGGTTTGATAAACAGGTACGCTTTTATTGATTTAGGAACGAATACATTCCATCTGCTAATTTCAGATTTTATCAAGGGAGAGTCTGAAATTGTCTTCAGAACGAAGGAAATTGTTGGCCTTGGCGCTGGCGGCATTAATGATAATATAATTACTGATGCAGCTATGGATCGGGGGCTATTAACCCTCCAAAAATTTCATAAAATTATTCAGCAGAAGGCTGTTGATAGCACGTTTGCGTTTGGAACTTCGGCCTTACGAAATGCCGGAAATAATGAAGTGTTTATAAAGAGGGTAAAGGATGCCACAGGTATTGAAATTGACATCATTAATGGTGACAGGGAAGCAGAACTCATTCATTTAGGTATTGATGCCCAGTCCTTTCTTCGTGATCAGCCATTTCTTATCATGGATATTGGTGGTGGAAGCACCGAGTTTATTGTCGCAGATGGGGATAAGGTACTATGGAAAAGAAGTTTTGAAATAGGGGTTCAACGACTAGTTACTAATTATTTAGATGCCGATCCTCCTACAAAAGATTCCTTGGTTCGACTCCATAATTATCTGGATGAATTCTTAGAACCCTTACAGGAAATAAAAGATTACGGGATAAAATCGATGGTTGGCGCCTCGGGAACCTTCACTACATTACTCAAAATGTTCGCTCATGATCAGGCTAAGCCACTTACCGATCATGAACTAGTTCCCAAGGCATATTTTAAGAAGTATTATAATCAAATCGTGAGCCTACCTCGGGAGCAAAGATTGGCGATTCCAGGTATGTCGGCACCTCGGGTCGACATGATTATAATGGGTGTATACCTTGTTAATTATGTCTTAGAGCTTACTGGAATAGATGGATTTTATGTCTCGGATAATGGCCTAAAAGAAGGTGCTATGCTCTTAGCCAGCAAAGGAAAGTTATAGTTATTTTTGTATCAGTTATGAAATATGAGTACGCAAAAGTGTGGGAATTCACGAATAATGTTTTCCTCAAAATGGGTTGTTCCGCCGACGATGCTAAACTAGCCTCGGATGTTCTTGTATCCGCCGATATGCGGGGTATAGACTCCCATGGTGTCGCCCGATTAATTGGGTATGTCCGCCTATGGGATGCAGATAGAATTAACCCTACCCCGTCCATAAAAATTGTTCACGAAACACCTAGTACGGCTGTTATAGATGGCGACTCAGGACTAGGGCTTGTTGTAGCACCAAAAGCGATGGAAGTAGCCATAGAAAAAGCAAAAAATGTTGGAAGTGGGTGGTTATCCGTAAAAAACTCGAACCATTACGGCATTGCTGGCTATCACGCAATGATGGCCCTGGAACACGACATGATAGGCATGTCCATGACTAATGCAAGCCCATTGGTATCGCCAACTTTCTCTACCGAAAGAATGTTAGGCACCAACCCTATCGCTGTAGCTATTCCCGCTGGCAAACAACCTCCATTCGTTGCGGATTTTGCAACAACCACGGCGGCTAATGGCAAGCTCGAGATCCTTCAGCGTAAAGGAGAAGAGGCTCCTGAAGGATGGATTCAGGATAAAAATGGTTTATCATCCACCAATCCAGATGAGTTAAAGAAAGGTGGAGCATTACTTCCGCTGGGTGGAGATCGCGTTCATAGTAGTCATAAAGGATATTGTCTTGGTTCTATTGTAGATATTTTTTCCGCTGTGCTATCCGGAGCGAATTATGGCCCTTGGGCACCTCCCTTCGTGAGTTTCCTGCCCATGCCAGAGGACCCAGTAGGAGAAGGTCTAGGCCATTTTATGGGGGCTATGCGAATCGATGGATTTAGACCAGCACAAGAATTTAAAGACAATATGGATGTTTGGATTGAGCGCTTTAGGAGTGCCGAATCAACCATGGAAGCACCAAGCGTACTCATTCCAGGCGATCCCGAAAGAGAAATGGAGGCTGAACGTAAAATTCACGGAATTCCACTAAACGATAAAGTGGTTATTGATTTAAAGGAGGTAGCAGGCAGGTTTGATCTGTCTTTCTAGATAGAGAAGAAGACAGAGAACACCCAGGGTGAGGCATACGGGCCTGAATTAGCATAAAGCACATCATAGGCCGCAATCATATTCAAAGCACCTCTTCTTCCTAATGGTTGCGAAAGACCAAGTCCAAGCGGTAATCTGGATACCGTTCTTCGATCATTTTCATTGCCATTATACGAGTAGTTCAGAAAAGAGTACTCTCCATAGGCAAATATCTGTCTAATCAGGTTAACTCTTCCAAAAAACATGCCTCCATAACGATGATCGCTATAATCATAAAAACCATCCTGGTATTTATAAAACTGATAGGTAGCACCTACACCAACAGAAACCCTGCTGGTAACCATATACCCTACCATAGGCGATAAACTTATCGAAGTCCCCCATGAACCGCCAGAAAGCCCCATACCACCGCCAAAATATATCCTGTCTTTCCATCCACTATTTTGCTCAACAGCGTATTCGCCTTTTTGAGCCAAGCCAGCAAATGAAATTAAAAGGGCAATGATTAATAGTGTCGCTTTATTTTTCCTCATCTTGTACTATAACGTAAACGTCCTCTTCAGGTTTTTTCATTAGATAATTTTCTCGAGCAAATTTTTCAAGCAACTCGTCATCACTTAATAATTCTGCCCGGTCCTCCTTAACTTCTTCAATCTTCTCGTTATAGAACGTGCGCTGATCTTCTAAAGCTTTCAGTTTAGCAGTCTGCTTTATCTGAGTATATAAATCGTTGGAATCAAAAAAGATTAGCCAGGAAAGAAAAATAATCCCGATTACTAAGTAAAAGTTACTAAAAATTCGCCTCAATAAGTTCATAACCTTCTACAGTATGATTGATTTATGGCCTCAAGATCGTAAATATTCACGAATCTTAGGTCGAAATAACTAAAAAACTTAGTAATCAGGTTGATTTTTAAGGGTTTTAGCGGATACTATCCTCCATAAACTGCCATCCCGCCTAACTCTTCCTCTATGCGAAGCAACTGATTATACTTGGCCATACGATCTGAACGCGAAGCCGAACCTGTTTTAATCTGCCCTGCATTCGTTGCCACGGCAATATCGGCAATAGTACTATCTTCTGTTTCGCCAGAACGATGAGAAATAACAGCTGTAAAGCCAGCCCGATGCGCCATTTCAATAGCATCCAGTGTTTCTGAAAGCGTACCAATCTGATTCACCTTAATGAGAATAGAGTTGGCGCTTCCTTCCTCAATACCACGCTTCAAGAACTTAACATTGGTAACAAATAAATCATCACCCACTAACTGACAACGATCGCCAATAGCATCTGTTAGAAGCTTAAATCCTTCCCAATCTTGTTCGTCACAACCGTCTTCGATAGAATCAATCGGGTATTTATCAATTAAAGACTCAAGATAGGCCACTTGCTCTTCGCGCGTTCGTACAGAACCCTGATCACCTTCAAACTTCTTGTAATTGTATTTTCCATCTTCGTAAAACTCAGATGCAGCGCAGTCCATAGCAATAGTTACATCTTTGCCCGGCTCGTACCCAGCCGATTTAATAGCTGCCAGAATACTTTCTAATGCTTCTTCGGTTCCACCACTTAAGTTAGGAGCAAATCCTCCTTCATCCCCCACAGCAGTAGTTAGGCCTTTGCCTTTCAGAATCGATTTAAGATGATGGAAGATTTCTGCGCCCATACGAATCCCGTCACTAAAGGTATCGGCTCCAACAGGGCGGATCATAAATTCCTGAAACGCAATTGGTGCATCAGAATGAGACCCTCCGTTAATGATATTCATCATTGGAACAGGCAAAACATGAGCATTAGTGCCACCGATATACTGGTATAACGGTAGGCTTGCTTCCTGTGCTGCAGCTTTTGCCACTGCCAGTGAAACACCTAGAATAGCATTTGCACCAAGTTTAGACTTTGTTTCTGTACCATCGAGGTCGATCATATACTGATCGATAAGGCGCTGTTCCATAACCGAAAGACCTTCGATCTCAGGGGCTATGATTTCGTTAACATTATCAACGGCCTTTAAAACACCCCTTCCCAGGTATTGTGTATCATCACCATCACGAAGCTCAACAGCTTCATTTACTCCCGTAGAAGCTCCAGAAGGAACAGATGCCCTCCCCATTACTCCGCTATCGGTAAATACTTCTACCTCAACTGTAGGGTTACCCCGTGAATCTAATATTTGTCTTGCTTGAATATGTTCGATTATAGCCATTATTATTGCTTAATGTTGTTTATAAATTGATCAAATAGATATCTTGAATCGTGAGGGCCGGGAGATGCCTCCGGGTGATATTGAACAGAAAAGGCATTTTTACCTTTTACTTTGATCCCCTCAATGGTATTATCATTTAAATTGATATGTGTGGCCTCAACTTTATTCGAGTTTTCCACATCTTTTTCTGTAATCGCAAAACCATGGTTCTGCGATGTAATCTCACTGGTGCCTAATGTTAGGTTTTTTACAGGATGATTTAAACCACGGTGTCCATGGTGCATTTTATAGGTTGAAATCCCTTGAGTCCTTGCAATGATCTGATGACCAAGGCAAATACCAAAAACAGCCTTGTCCTCTTTTAGTATGGCATTAGCTGTTTCTACACTGTAGTCCATTACCGCAGGATCGCCCGGGCCATTAGACAGGAAGTACCCATCGGCTTCATAGGCGCGAATTTCTTCAAAACTAGTTTTGGCAGGAAACACTTTACACTCGCAACCTCGATCTACCAAATTAGAAAGTATGCTTTTCTTAACCCCTAGGTCTAGTACAGCTACCTTAATGTCGTTACCTTCTCCCAATATATAGGGCTTGTCGGTTGAAACCACCGAAGCAAGTTCTAGTCCGGCCATAGACGGAATTTTATCGAGCTCGGCCTGTAATTGATCTTTTTCAAGCTCAGAAGATATAACACAATTCATTGCGCCCTTACTACGAATATGGCGAACGAGCATCCGAGTATCTAAGTCAGCAATACCGGTTACCTTGTTTTTTTCTAAGTACGCTTGTAAGCTTTCTGTGGCACCATGCCTACTATGAATTTGGGAATAGTCGTTAACGATTAATCCTTTAATCTGAGGATGTGCCGATTCTTGTTCTTCGTCTAGCGCGCCATAATTACCAATATGGGCAGTAGTTGTAATTACAACCTGGCCATAATACGAAGGATCAGTATAGATTTCCTGATAGCCGGTCATGCCAGTATTAAAGCATATTTCACCACCCGTTGTGCCAATATGCCCTATTGCCGTCCCTTCCAGCATTAAACCATCTTCTAATAATAAATAGGCTTTTTTGCGTTCTGGTAGCTTCATAGTTATGCGTTTTTTTGTGTGGTACAAAAATAAAAAAAGGGATTAGATGATAAGTCTAATCCCTTTAATTTTATCGCTAATTCACGACTATTCTTTTTTAGGTTCTTCCGCATCATCTGCGGCATCAGTCTCTCCCTCTTCGGGCGCAGCCTCCTCAGCTGCCGCTTCCGGAGCTTCTTCGGTCTTTGCTTCAGCTTCTGGAGCTTCTTCAGTGGTAGCTTCTGTTTCTGGCGTTTCTTCAACCACCTCTTCTACTGCAGCTTCTGGAGCCGCTTCTTCAGCTGCAACATCTTCTGTAGTCTCTGCAGGTGCTTCTTCAACCACAACTGCTTCTTCTACAGCTGCTGCTGTTTCTGTAGCTTTCGGCTTATCAGAAGATCCTCCTTTACCTCGTCGACTTCTTCTAGTCTTCGCTTTAGCAGGCTTCGCTTCTGCCAATAATGCTTCGTTATAATCCACCAATTCTATGATGCACATATCAGCATTATCACCTAAGCGATTACCTGTTTTTAAGATTCTGGTGTATCCGCCAGGACGCTCCGCGATCTTCTCAGCAACCTCATTAAATAATTCGCTAACTGAATCCTTATTTTGAAGGTAAGAAAACACAACTCTTCTCGAGTTGGTGTCGTCAGTCTTTGATTTAGTTAATAATGGCTCTACATACTTTCGTAATGCTTTGGCTTTAGCTACAGTAGTGCTAATTCGCTTCTCCATAATAAGCGAAGATGCCATATTTGAAAGCATTGCCTTTCTATGCGAAGGAATACGTCCTAGGTGATTAAATTTCTTCCCGTGTCTCATCGGTTCTTACTTCTTACTCTTCGTCTAATTTATACTTTGATAGATCCATGCCAAATGTCATGTTCTTATCTGCTACCAACTGCTCTAGTTCGGCAAGTGACTTCTTTCCAAAGTTTCTGAATTTCATCATATCAGAAATCTCAAGGCTAACAAGATCACCTAGTGTTCGAACATCTGCAGCTTTAAGACAGTTATACGCACGTACAGAAAGATCCATATCGTGAAGTTGTGTCTTAAGCAGCTTGCGCATATGCAACATTTCCTCATCTACAGCCTCAGGCTCAGATGAATCGCCAGTCTCCAGAATCATATTCTGATCTGAGAATAGCATGAAGTGCTGGATTAAGATATGAGCTGCTCCTTTAAGTGCATCCTCAGGATGAATAGAGCCATCAGTCTCAATATCGATAATCAACATCTCATAGTCAGTCTTTTGCTCAACCCTTGTGTTCTCCACTGAATACTTCACGTTCTTAATAGGTGTGAAAACAGCATCGATTGGAATAAATCCAAACACTTGTTCAGCTGGCTTATTTTCCTCTGCAGGAAGATAACCACGACCTTTATCAACGGTTAATTCAATTTCAAGATCAGCTTTTTGATCGAGATGACAAATTATATGATCTGGGTTAAGAATCTCGAATGCTGTCGTGAACTTAGCAAGGTCACCGGCAGTAAGAACTTTCTTACCCTTGATATTAACAGTAATTTTATTATCGAAAGAATCAGCAATCTTCTTAAATCGAACCATTTTCAGGTTCAATATGATGTCTGAAACATCCTCAACAACCCCCTCAATTGCAGAAAACTCGTGTAATACATTAGGTATTTTAATACCTGTGATAGCATA
>CBDUMS010000024.1:0-38089 GCA_965368405.1 uncultured Cyclobacteriaceae bacterium | reverse complement strand
CGGCCAAGGAAAAAGTATTCTTAAGACAAAAAATCGTTATGTAGGAATAATATGGGGCGATGATAACACAGCTATTGCCTACGACCGATGGTGGAATAATAGAAATACAAAGACCTATCTTTTTAACCCATCAGATGCTAGCCAAGAGCCGGTAATTCTCGAAGACAGGAATTATCAGGATCAGTATAGCAATCCGGGCAGCTTTGTTATGGCAAAGAACAAATTTGGCAGCTCAGTTCTGGCAATGAGTAAAGGTAATGCCTATTTAATGGGCCCTGGTTACTCGGAAGAAGGTCAATTTCCTTTTATTGATAAAATGGATTTATCTACAAAAAAGAAGACCAGAGTCTATCAATCAAAATATACGGATAAACTCGAGCGACTGATTGAATTTGACGTAAGCGAAAACAAGTTGCTGGTCAGTATCGAATCTAAAAATGAATACCCCAATTACTATTTTCGAAATTTAGGGAACAATAAAACACAGCAACTAACAAACTTCGAAAATCCATTTAAGAGTATTGCCGATGGGCATAAGGAGGTTATTAACTATAAACGCGATGACGGTTTAGAATTATCGGGGACTCTTTATTTACCTGTTGGATACGACATGGAGAAGAAAGAGAAAATGCCAATGATTCTTTGGGCTTATCCGCGAGAATATAAGGATAAGGCAAGTGCATCTCAAACTACCCAGAATCCAAATCAGTTTACTTATATCAGCTGGGGGTCACCTATTTATTGGGTAGCAAGAGGTTATGTTGTTTTAGCGGGTGCTGCCTTTCCTATAGTAGGCGAAGGCGACAAAGAACCTAATGATTCATTTAGAGATCAACTTGTTGCCAACGCAAAGGCCGCGATAGACGCTGTGGACGAACTAGGCTATATCGATAGAACAAGAGTGGGTGTAGGAGGTCATAGTTATGGGGCCTTTATGGTAGCTAATTTGCTGTCGCATTCTGATTTATTTGCTGCAGGCATTGCTCGTAGTGGTGCTTATAATCGTACGCTAACTCCTTTTGGCTTCCAGAGTGAAGAACGGTCGTATTGGGAGGCTCCAGATGTGTATTACACAATGTCGCCCTTCATGCATGCCGATAAAATGAAAACACCATTATTATTAATTCATGGTGAAGCAGATAATAACTCTGGCACCTATCCATTACAATCGGTACGTTATTTCAACGCTTTAAAAGGCCTTGGCGCTACTGTAAGACTTGTAATGCTTCCAAAGGAAAGCCATGGCTATCGCGCAAAGGAGAGTATATTGCATGTGCTCTATGAGCAAGACACCTGGCTAGAAACTTATGTAAAAAATCGCGAATCTACGTTACCAGATGATACCACGCTGGAAATGAAAAAATAACGGATTCGCGCATTGAACCTAACCCTCGATATCGCTGTTTTAGATATTGAGGGTTTTTTTATTGATTCAATTGAAAATCAACCAACTAAGCCCTAATTTCGATAGAATTAACCAAGTGAAATAAGCAAGAAAATGCAGAACGAAACAAATGAAAACATAAAGATGATCACGAAAATGGTACGTGATCTTGGAAAGAAGCACGTTGAGCCCTTCCGAAAACAATGGGATGATGAGCAGACTTTTCCAATAGAGGTTTTTAAGAAATTTGGCGAGTTTGGAATGATGGGCGTATTAGTGCCTGAAGAATTTGGGGGATCGAATATGGGCTACCACGAATATGTGACGATAATAGTGGAACTGGCCAAGTATGATCCCGCTTTGGCTTTATCACTTGCTGCACATAATTCCCTTTGCACCAATCATATTTTGAGCTTTGGAACAGATGCACAGAAACAGCAATGGCTACCAAAATTAGCTACAGGCGAATGGATAGGAGCCTGGGGGCTTACAGAGCCCAATACGGGTAGTGATGCAGGTAACATGATGACCACGGCAAAAAAAGATGGCGATGAATGGGTGATTAATGGTGCAAAAACCTTTATAACAAATGGTAATTCTGCTGACGTAGTAGTTGTGATAGCACGTACCGGTGAAGTTGGCGATAAAAAAGGTTCGACTGCTTTTGTAGTAGAACGCGGGAATCCCGGACTAAAAGAAGGTAGAAAAATGGATAAGCTCGGTATGCGGGCTTCTGAAACAACAGAGGTTATTTTTGAGGACTGCCGTGTGCCAAACGAAAATATTTTAGGTGAAATAGGCCAAGGCTTTGTTCAATCACTAAAAATTCTGGATGGAGGAAGAATTTCGATCGCAGCTTTGGGGTTAGGAATCGCAGAAGGAGCACTTGAGGTCTCTATTGCTTATGCCAAAGAGCGCGAACAATTTGGCAAGCCTATAGCAGAATTTCAGGGGATTTCATTTAAACTCGCCGATATGGCCACTAAGGTTTCGGCAGCAAGAGAATTAATTAAACATGCCTCCAATCTCAAGAATGATGGAGAAAGGGTTACTCGAGAGTCGGCAATGGCCAAATACTATTCCTCAGAGATTGCTGTAGAGGTTGCTACCGATGCAGTGCAGATTTTTGGTGGTTATGGCTACTCTAAATTATACCCTGTAGAGAAGTTTTATCGCGACGCTAAACTGTGTACAATAGGAGAGGGCACCTCGGAGATTCAGAAATTAGTAATAGCTAAAGATTTGCTAGCCTAATTTGTTTTGGATTTTTATTTTATTCATTTAAATTTGCACTCCAATTTTAGAAAAGATTAGAATGATTGTTATAAACGTAAAGGAAAACGAATCAATAGACAGAGCTTTAAAGCGTTTCAAGAAGAAATTCGAGCGAACAGGAGTTTTAAAGGAATTAAGGTCTAGAGGTCATTTCGAAAAGCCTTCTATTACAAGAAGAACTGAAAAGCTTAAAGCTGCGTATCGTCAGAAGATGTACGCTAAAGAAAATTATTAATTTTCAATCCTTTCTGAGCTTTTATCGTTAAATTAGTACTAGACCTGTTAGGCAAGGTACATTTGATTTAATGATAGAATCTTTTCTAAGCTACCTACAATTTGAAAAAAGATCAAGCGCGCATACCATAGCCGCGTATGAGGCTGATCTGGAACAATTTACTGCGTTTTTAACGCAGGAAGATGTTCGTATTGAATCCGCTACTTATCAGCAAATTCGTTTCTGGATTATAAGTATGGTCGAAGACGGATTACATCCGTCTACTATTAACAGGAAGATGGCCTCTCTTCGGAGCTATTACAAATTTTTATTAAAACGTGGCAAGATCGCAACCGATCCGAGCCAAAGACTTCAAGCATTAAAGTCACCTAAAAGACTTCCGCAGTTTGTGCAGGAGAAGGACATTTCACTCCTCTTCGATCATCATGAATTTAAGAGCGACTTCTTTGGGCTAAGAGACAAACTCATCTTAGAGCTGCTGTATGGTACCGGTATGCGTCGCGCAGAATTGGTGGGCTTAACGCAATCGGCGGTGAACTTCGATAGCCAACAGATAAAAGTCCTCGGTAAAAGAAATAAGGAGAGGATAATCCCTATCTCGGAATCGGTGACGGCATTAATCCAGGAATATATCCAGGTCCGAAATAGCCATTTTGGAAGCTTGGAGTCCAATCGTCTTATTGTAACAGATAAGGGCGATGCCGCCTACCCCCAATTGATATATCGTACGGTGAATAAGTATCTAAAAGGTGTTGTGTCTTTAGAAAAAAGGAGCCCGCATATCTTGCGGCATACCTATGCGACTCACTTACTCAATAATGGGGCTGATCTAAACGCGGTAAAAGATCTTCTAGGGCATTCTAGCTTGGCTGCAACCCAGGTATACACGCACAATTCATTAGATAAACTTAAAAAAGTATTTCAACAGGCCCATCCAAAGGCCTAATTTTTATATATAACAATTAAATTAAATCACTATGAACGTTAAAATTCATTCTATTAAATTCGATGCAGACGCTAAACTTTTAGAATTCATTCAGAAACGAATGGATAGGTTAGAAAAGTTTTTTGATCGAATAATTGACGGGGAGGTTTATCTGCGATTGAATAACGAAGGGATCGAAAATAAATCTGTACAGGTAAAAGTTAATGTACCTGGGGAACAGTTTTTTGCTGAATCATCGGCAAAAGCGTTTGAAAAAGCTATAGACGAATGTGCTGAAGTAATGAAACGCAAGTTGCGTAAGCACAAAGAAAAATTAGTTGAACATTAATAACTTAAAAGGCCGGTTTAACCGGCCTTTTTTTATAGATCAAATGCTTTCTTTACTTTATCTACATAATCCAGCTTTTCCCATGTAAAGGTTTCTACCTCTTTGCTCACAGAATTTCCTGCATTATTAAAAGTAACTGTCTTTATCTCAGGTGTTCTACCCATATGACCATACGCTGCAGTATCAGAATAAATCGGTGCTCGTAACTTTAAACGCTGCTCAATTGCAGCAGGTCGCATATCAAAAACCTCCGATATTATTGCCGCTATCTCACTGTCGGTCTTGTTAACTAGACTACTACCGTAGGTATCTACAAATATGCCCATTGGCTCTACAACACCGATAGCATAAGAAACCTGTACAAGCATTTCTTTCGCTACGCCAGCCGCAACCATATTTTTAGCAATATGTCGTGTAGCATACGCAGCAGAACGGTCTACTTTACTCGGATCTTTGCCCGAAAATGCACCGCCGCCGTGTGCACCTTTACCGCCATAAGTGTCAACTATAATCTTTCTGCCCGTAAGGCCGGTGTCGCCATGTGGTCCGCCTATTACGAATTTTCCGGTTGGGTTTATATGGTATTTGATGTTGTCGTTGAACAATTTAGCGATGGTAGGTTCCAAGTTAGCCTTAACACGAGGCATTAGAATACCAACAATGTCTTCCTTGATTTTCTTCAGCATCGCCTCATCATTAGCATCGAACTCATCATGTTGCGTAGATACTACAATGCTATCGATGCGCATAGGCTGATTGTCATCGCTATATTCAATGGTTACTTGCGACTTAGCATCAGGACGTAAGTACTTTATTTCATCGCACTCTCTTCTTAACTCAGCAAGAACCTGCAATATTTTATGCGATAGATCCAGTGCTAAAGGCATGTAATTTTCCGTTTCAACAGTTGCATAACCGAACATCATTCCTTGATCTCCAGCACCTTGCTGCATCGGGTCTTCACGATCTACACCACGATTTATGTCATCAGACTGTTCATGAATGGCAGATATTACTGCACAAGATTTGGCATCGAACTGATATTCTGAGTGGGTATAGCCAATTCGCTCAATTACATTTCTTGTAATCTCCTGAACATCTAAATAGGTATTCGACTTCACTTCGCCGGCTAGCATTGCCAGCCCGGTTGTTACGAGAGTCTCACAGGCAACTTTTGAATCTGGGTCGAAAGCCATAAAGTGATCGATGAGCGCATCGGAAATTTGGTCAGCAACTTTATCGGGATGACCTTCGGATACTGATTCTGATGTAAATAAATAAGGCATAATATATTAATCGTGATTTTGAAGATCGCAAATTTAGCGAAATTGGATAGAACTTTATTTTATATACTAGAAATCTATTAGGCTAGAAAAAGAAATACCGTCGGCCGTTTACCAATTTTAAGTTTATCTTTCTGCCATTCCCCAACCGACTTGGTTTGAATATTTTCATCGCTACCAGTTACATTAATTGAAACGGCAAGATCCGTGCTCTTGTGAAGACCATGGACTAGTTCGCTTAACATTTTATCAGAGCGATAGGGTGTTTCTATAAATATTTGTGTCTCCTTGTATTTACGGGAATGTGATTCTAGCTCCTGCAGCTTTGCTTTAAGCTCCTTTCTGTCAATGGGTAAATAGCCATTGAAGCGAAAATTCTGACCAGATAAGCCACTGCTCATTAACGCCAAGAGTATAGACGAAGGCCCGACGAGCGGTATAACTTCAAGTCCCAACCGATGGGCTTCTCGAATCACCAAAGCACCGGGATCGGCTACACCAGGACAGCCCGCATCGCTCATAATGCCAACATGCTTACCATTTTTCGCCGGTTTCAAGAGCGAAGCTATATTCTCTTCTTGTTGATGCTTATTTAGCTCTTCAAATTCAAGTTCGCTAATGTCGATACCCAATTTTAAACTACTGATGAATCTACGCGCTTCACGGGTATTTTCTACGATAAAATGTTTCGTCTGTTTTAGAATGTCTTGCAACTGTGGTGTAAGCAGCTTGTTTTGGGTGTTTTCTGCTATTGCTACTGGAATAAGATAAATTTTACCCCGGTTCATTACTTTCTAAGAAATGTTAAAACGATATTAGTTAGCTCTTCTGGTGCTTCTACATGAACCCAGTGGCTAGCGCCATTTACAGTTTCTAATTCATGTTTTGGAAAGTGCGCTTCTAAATCAGGGATATCCTCATCCAAAATATAATCACTTAGTGAGCCACGGATAAATAGGGTATCGTGACTAAAGGTTTCATCATCTTCCAGCCCATTTCCCACATTAGCAATATGATCATAGATAGCATCAAGGTTCATCTTCCAGGCAAAACCGCTATCCGTACGTTTTAGATTTTTGAGGAGAAATTGTCTTACGCCAGGTATTTCTACATATTGGGATAAAACTTTATCGGCTTCTCCTCTCGATTTTAACGAATCAACAGGTATTGCTTTTAATCCTTCCAGGATTACATTGTGATGAACAGGATAAAATTTAGGCGCAATATCTATAACAATCAATTTATTTATCTGATCCGGATATTTTGTTGCAAATAGCATTGCTACTTTGCCACCCATTGAATGACCTAAAATATCTGGCCTAATAATGTCATTTTGCTTTAGAAAAATAAGTAAATCTTCAACCATCGCATCATAGGTAAATTCATCCGAATGCGGAGATTCACCATGATTTCTTTGATCTAGGAGATAAACCTTTCTGTAGCTGCTGAACTGTTTTGCAATCGTCATCCAGTTATCCGAAGACCCAAATAAACCGTGTAAGATAATAAGTGG
Source organism: uncultured Cyclobacteriaceae bacterium (assembly GCA_965368405.1). Taxonomy (GTDB): domain Bacteria; phylum Bacteroidota; class Bacteroidia; order Cytophagales; family Cyclobacteriaceae; genus S012-113. The sequence goes on along the minus strand of CBDUMS010000024.1, from coordinate 31,125 downwards.
TCGCCCTTCGCCAACTGTTCTGAAAAACAAACTCATGATAATTGTCTTAAATACATTTGTATGGTATTTTCTAATCCGAAATAGAGTGCGTCAGTAATTAACGCATGGCCAATAGAAACCTCCTTAATTTGTGGGATATGAGCTACCAGAAACTTCAGGTTATCCAAATCCAGATCATGACCAGCGTTAATTTCAAGACCTATTTCACTAGCTAAACTTGCGGCGGTGACGAATGGTTCAATTGCTCTTTCTTTAGCGCGGTGGAATCCAGCGGCATATGGTTCGGTGTAAAGTTCAATTCGGTCTGTGCCTACTTTCTTTGCGCCTTCAATATTCGCTGTTTTCGTATCAACAAAGATCGATGTTCTAATTCCGGCTTTCTTTATTTCTGCGATAATCTCAGTTAAGAAGTCGGCATGTTCTATAGTATCCCAACCGGCGTTTGAAGTGAGCACATCAGGTGGGTCTGGTACAAGTGTCGCTTGGGTTGGCCGAACCCGCTTTACCAAATCCATGTAGCGCTGGTCGGGGTAGCCTTCTATATTGAATTCGGAGGTTACAACCTTGCTTAGGTCAAGAACATCCTGTTTTGTAATATGGCGTTCATCCGGCCTAGGGTGCACCGTAATTCCCTGAGCACCGAAAGCTTCACAATCCATGGCAACTTGAACCACATTAGGATTGCTTCCACCCCTGGCATTTCTAAGGGTGGCTATTTTATTTACATTAACGCTGAGGCGAGTCATGAATGGACTTTAATATATATTTTTGTGCAAGTTATCATTTCTAGCAAAATTCTGAAAAAACTATGAGCTTAAAAGAAACTATTAATGCCGATATTAAGAATGCCATGCTTTCGAAGCGCAAGGATGAACTAACAGCCTTGCGAGGGATTAAGTCGATGATTCTTTTGGCAGAAACAGAAAAAGGGGCTCAGGGCGAATTGTCGAGTGATTCGGAAATGAAACTATTAATGAAAGCAGCGAAGCAAAGGAAAGAGTCGGCTGAATTATATAGCAATGAAGGCCGACAAGATTTAGCTGATAAAGAAACCCAAGAATATGAAATAATTGCACGCTATTTGCCCAAGGCGCTGTCTGATGAAGAACTTCATGAAAGAGTTGCAGCGATAATTGAAAAGACTGGGGCGCAATCTGCAGCAGATATGGGTAAGGTTATGGGTGTTGCCACCAAAGAACTGGCTGGCCTCGCCGACGGTAAAAGCATAGCCAATAAAGTAAGAGAAATACTAACTAGCGCGTGAGTATAATTGATATCATAATTATTGTTCCGCTTATCATTGGCGCAATTACTGGTTTCCGTAAGGGATTTATTATGGAAATTGTCACTCTAGTGGCGTTAATAATCGCCGTAATTGCGGGGTTTCATTTTTTGCATTGGGGAATTGAGTTTTTGCAAGACAAATTTGAGCTTTCAGGAAAATTTCTCCCGTTACTCTCTTTCATCTTAATATTTGTAGGCGTTGTACTGTTGGTTAACCTCTTGGGCAAAATGCTCAAGAAGATAATCCACATGGCTTTTTTAGGTGCAATCGATAGGATGGCTGGTGCTGTAATTGGAGGGCTAAAATGGGTTTTCTTCCTATCACTCGTCATTTGGGCTTTTCAGGTTTTTGGGCTCGAGCTGCCCAGTCATTTACAAGAAAAATCATTTCTTTACTCTTATTTAGTTGGTCTTGCCCCAGCGATTGTAGATTTATTTGGATTTGTGATCCCAGCTACGTCCGATCTCTTGGATAAGATTTCAGAACTCATCAACTTTGCACCTGCTCTGGAATAGAAATTTTAGATCAATATTGTGTATTTTGGTGCAACTACCATATGATTTATGGAAATAAAGAAAATTGAGGATTTTAATTATATCGATGAAGGTCAGGGAGATGTCCTTTTGTTACTTCATGGGCTATTTGGTGCGCTAAGTAATTGGGGCAGTGTAATACAGAAGTTCTCGGGAACGCATCGGATAATTATTCCATTATTGCCAATCTATGAAATGCCTCTTCGCCAGGCCGGTTTAGAAGGACTTACTGCTTACGTTGAGAAGTTTGTTGCAACCATGAAATTAAGCGACATGGTGGTAATGGGTAACTCCTTGGGCGGGCACGTCGGATTAATGTATACGCTCAGCAATAAGGATAAAGTAAAAAGCCTCGTTCTAACCGGCAGTTCAGGTTTGTTTGAGAACTCAATGGGTGGATCGTATCCTAAACGCGGTGATTGGGACTACATTAAAGAAAGAGTGGGTTACACATTTTATGATCCTGATACCGTTGGTGATGAATATGTTCAGGAGATTTTTGATACGCTAAAGAGTATTCAGAAGAGTTTGCGAATTGTGGCAATAGCAAAATCAGCGCAACGCAATAATATGGCTACTGAAATCGTCAATATAGAGGTGCCTACTTTATTAGTATGGGGGTTAAACGATACCATAACACCTCCAGTTGTAGCCCATGAGTTTAATAAATTGATACCAAATACGACACTTAGATTCATAGACAAATGTTGCCATGCACCGATGATGGAAAGACCCGATGAATTTAATGTTATATTGGAAGAGTTTTTAACTTCTAAATAATGATAGCAAAGGAGCTGATAAATCAAATGATTCCACCGTTGAAGTTAACGGATACCGCGGCATTTGCAATGTTGTGGTTTGATGAATTTCGAACTAATCAGCTTCCTGTTGTTAGCGAAGGCAAGTTCCTCGGTTTGATTACCGAAGAACAAATATTAGACCTTAACGATGATACTAAATTGATTGGTGAATTCGAATTAAGTGGCGAAAAGTGCACAGTGCATGAAAATCAGTTTTTCTATGATGTAATTCGAATAGCTGTAGACAATCATGTGGACCTTGTAGGCGTGCTGGATGAATCTAAGAAGTTTATCGGGGTAATCACTATTCAGGATACCATTACAGCATTTGCACAAACTACGCCATTTCAAGCGCCAGGTAGTGTGGTAGTTTTGAGTATGTATGCACGAGATTACTCGCTTGCGGAGATAAGCCGATTGATTGAAGAAAACAACGCTAGAATTCTAAGTAGCTCCATTAAATATGAGCCTACAGATACGTCCAGATTAAAGGTTACCCTAAAAATCAATCAGGAAGATATTAGTGCCATTATCGCTACACTTGAACGTTTCGACTATAAGATCATTTCAAGATTTCAGGAAACTGAAGTAACCGAAACGGATAAAGGCCGTATCGATGAACTACTGAAGTATATAAACATTTAAGTGCAGATTCATGCGCATAGCGGTTCATGGTAAGAAGTTAGATCAAGCATTAATAACTGCTGCTCCCCAAATCTTTGCCCTTTTTGAAAAATATCAGCTAGAAATTATAGTCCTCGATAAGTTTCAAAAACAACTTAAGAGGAATGGAGTTTCAATTAATTATGCAACCTATACCAAGAAAACGGGTCTTGAAGGCATAGATTTTATGCTTACCCTTGGCGGTGATGGAACTATTCTAAACGCTCTAACCTATATCGGTAATCTCGAAATCCCAATTATCGGTGTAAATGTTGGCCGACTAGGTTTTTTGGCAACCATAGGGTTAGATCAAATAGAGTATGCCCTTGAACAGTTGCGACATCAGAAATTTCGAATCGACAAGCGCTCTTTGCTCAGATTAGAGGACCCCGAAGATCTTTTTGATGGAGCACCCTATGCTTTAAATGACTTTACAATATTGAAGAGTGATTCTTCCTCTATGATCGTTGTACACACCTATGTGGACGATGCTTTTCTAAATTCTTATTGGTCGGATGGGTTGATAATATCTACACCAACAGGTTCAACGGGTTATTCACTTAGTTGTGGAGGGCCTATTGTGGTTCCTCATTCGAATAGCTTTATCATTAATCCGGTAAGCCCTCATAATCTCAATGTTCGTCCTTTAGTGGTCGACGACGGTAGCGTTTTGAGCTTCAAAATCGATACGCGCACAGATAATGTTTTACTAACCTTAGATTCGCGATCGGTTACCGTACCGGCAAGTACAGAATTAACAGTTAAAAAAGAGAGTTTCAGCGCTTGTCTCGTTATTTTCGAAGGGTATCATCCTTTTGAAACATTACGGCAAAAACTTTTTTGGGGACAAGATGCAAGAAATTAATAAGTTTTTATTTTACCTTCTTATAATTACATTTGTAGTTCATAAATGGGCTTTTTCTTGAACATATGCGCATATTAAAATTACTGGTTGTCTTATTTATTGCTCTTGCATGCGCAATGCCCGCTGACGCTCAATTGAGTCGTAAGAAGATCAAAAAGAATAATAGAGCAATGTCCAAATTTAAGGGCAGTAAGAATGGTTTCACCAAGCAGAAACGATATAACTCTATTGGCTTTTCTGTAAATAGCCTTAGTTACCTCGGCGATATTGCTCCCAAAGCTAAATGGGGGAGCACCAAGTTAGGGTTTATGCGTCCGGGATTTACATTTAACCTCGATCATCGATTTGGCCCTCGCTATACCTTGCGCACCGCTCTTTCTTATGGTCGATTACAAAGCGACGACTTTAAGGTTGCCGATCCAAGCGATACGAACGATCGGTATCGATACTTAAGAAATGCAAGTTTTAGAAACGACATTTGGGATTTGTCGGTAATGGCGGTGGTTGACCTTTTCAAAAATGAAGGCTCTTACTTAAGCCGTGTAAATTTAACCCCCTATATTCAGGCTGGCGCTTCAGTTTTTCATCATAATCCGAAAGCGAAAGTGCCTCAGTCTTACATACTACCAGCAGATGATGATGCTCATTTCGATTTCCCTAATGCAGGAGAATGGGTTGCATTGCAACCTTTAGGAACTGAAGGGCAGAATGCTGACTTGCAATCTACAGATGCCAATTTTGGTAATAAACCATATAGTTTATGGCAATTTGCTATACCAATTGGGTTGGGAGTTCGTTATAGACTTGCCGATGCCCTTGATATCTCCGTAGATTTTACGTTCAAGTGGCTATTTACCGACTATATTGATGATGTGAGCAAGAACTATGTAGATTTAGGTGTATTAGACAGCGATTTGGCCAGAGCCATGTCCAATCGATCCCGAGATGAGCTATCCGCAAATGGTGACCCTCGCGAGCTTTCTTCTTGGACTACAACCACCTATACAGGAGTTGATGGAGTTGAATATGAAATAGTAAGAGGCTTTGGAGAAGAAGGAGCAGGATATAATCGAGGAGGATCTAGTATAAACGACGTTTATTACATTACAAGTTTTAGAATCTCCTATATTATTGGGGGTAAATTCAGAAGAGCCAAGTTCAGGTAACCCGATACGCCATATGCAACAGAGGTTCAGCCATCTTAAAACTTTCTTATTAGTCTTTTTTCTGCTTACAAGCGTACTAGCTTTTGGGCAGCGTAGAGAAGTTGGGTTTTCGCTTGGTGGCGTGTATTACACAGGCGATATGGCTAGAACCTGGCAGTTGCCAAACACAGGAATTGCCGGAATGGTTTATTTACGCACGAACCTCAACGATCATATAAGCTTACGAATCGCCTATATGGGAGGCAATGTAAAGGGTAGCGATAATAAACCGCTTGATGCCTTTGCATCAGCACGAGCCTCGTCTTTTAACATCTTTGTATCAGAGTTTTCGGGAAGTGTCGAATATTACTTTATTGATTATAAAAGTAAGCGAGCCGTCATAAACTGGTCACCGTATTTTCACCTCGGACTTGGTATTTTTGGGATGCTTGGCCAGAATGAACGAACCACAACCTATAGTACTGTTCAGGCCGCGCTGCCGCTTGGAGTTGGTATTAAGTTTCAGCCTGATAAAAGATGGAATATTGGCCTGGAGTTTGGTGCACGAATACTATTCTTTGATTACCTCGATAATGTATCAGAAGGAGACCTCTTCAATAAGAACTATCAATATGGTAATCAGTTCGATAACGATAATTATTACTATATCGGAATCACATTTTCTAAGGTTATTTATAAAGTGCTATGTCCTACCTTACCACTTAAGCAAGGGTACCGAAGACAATAACACATTTCTTTGCTGAACTTTCAGGAATTTAGGATATTTTTGCACACTGATTTTAGCGTAAGCTGAAAAATAATGGAATTGGAGCGAAATTATACTTTACCTAGACATATTGCCGTTATAATGGATGGTAATGGACGATGGGCTCAGAGGAGAGGTGCTTCGCGGATATTTGGGCATAAGAGTGCAACGAAATCGGTTCGGGAAGTGACGGAAGAATGTGCCCGGCTAGGAGTAGAGTATTTAACACTGTATGCATTTTCTACTGAGAATTGGGGAAGACCAAAATCAGAAGTGGATGCGTTAATGGAACTCCTAGTATCATCGTTGCGTAAAGAATTAAATACATTATTAAAGAATAATGTGAAATTGAATGCCATTGGCGAAATAGATGGTTTGCCTGCTAAATGTCGGAAAGAGTTGCATGATACAATACATGAAACTGAACACAACACAGGTTTAACCCTAACACTCGCTTTAAATTATAGTGGCAGGTGGGATATTTTACATGCAGTGAAGGAATACACCAACGCCTTAATAGAAGGGAAGGAACATATTGAAAATTTAGATGAAGCCTCATTTGGAAAGTATTTAGTAACCGGAGATTTCCCTGATCCGGAACTTCTTATACGAACCAGTGGAGAATTACGAATAAGTAACTTCCTTTTGTGGCAAATGGCTTATACAGAGTTGTTTTTTACAGATGTATTATGGCCCGATTTTAGAAAAGAACATTTGATAGAAGCTTTAGAAGCATACCAAAAAAGAGAAAGAAGATTTGGCAAGATTAGTAAGCAAGTTTAGAGGCGTAAGAAGATTTGAGCTAAAATTATTATTTCTATCCTTGGTGTTGATCCTTGCGATGGCTAACCCTTTGTACGCGCAAGACAATAGGCTAGAATACTCTCGTGTTACGGAATATGAAATAGGAGGCATTCGTATTGAAGGCACTCAATACTTGGATGGCAATGCTTTGGTATCCTTAACAGGTTTAAAGGTAGGCGATAGAGTAAAAGTGCCTGGCGATGACCTAAGCAATGCCATAAAGAAAATATGGAAGCATGGGCTAGTCGCCGACGCTTCTATTTATCAGGAGAAAATCGAGGATGGGAAAATATACCTCGTTGTTTCTCTTCGAGAACGCCCACGTATGTCGCGGTTTGAATTCACCGGGATTAACAAGACACAGAAGTCCGACCTCTCAGAATCACTATCGCTTTTCAGAGGCAAAGTATTAACCGACGCAATTCTTAAAAGCACCGAAAATACTGTTCGTGAACATTTCATAGATAAAGGTTTCTATAATGTAGAGGTAGATATTAGCCAGAAACCGGATACAATTTTATCAAATCATGTTCGGTTAGATATTAAGGTGAAAAAGAATGCGAAAGTAAAAATTGATCGCATTAATATTATTGGAGCAGATCTTATTACAGAGCAAAAGATGAAGCGAAAGATGAAAAACACTAAGGAACGTGTTCGCTTCTCCTTATTCGATGATATACTTATTAGAACATTCAATCTAAACTTGAAATCGTTCTTTACTGAAAGCAAGGATATGAGTAATGGGGTTTTTACAGACTATCTCTCACAGCATGTAAATCTCAATCTTTTTAAATCCTCTAAATTTCTAGCTAAAGATTTTAAAGAAGATAAGACTGCACTCATTGGCTATATGAATTCCCTTGGTTATCGTGATGCTGTAATTATGTCAGATTCAGTCTATAGATCTGCCGAAAGTTCGGTAACTGTGGATATACGAATTAATGAAGGCAGAAAGTATTATTACCGAAACATTGACTGGACCGGTAACTATGTTTATAACGATCAACAGCTTTCTCAAATTTTAGGCATTAAGGCTGGCGACATATATGATTCTGAAGAATTAGCAACTCGCTTAACCATGAACCCTAAGGGCGCCGATGTAACCGGATTATATATGGACGATGGCTACCTCTTCTTTTCAGCAAGGCCTGTAGAAGTAGGTATTGAGGGAGATTCCATTGACATGGAGATTAGAATTTACGAAGGCGCACAAGCCACGATCAGTAATGTAACGATATCGGGTAATGATCGTACCAACGAGCATGTTATACGCCGAGAGTTAAGAACCTTACCTGGTCAGAAATTTAGCCGCTCCAATATTATTCGAGATCAGCAGCAGTTATCTCAACTAGGATATTTCGATCCTGAGCAGATTAACATTATACCTATTCCTAACCCGAGCGATAATACAGTAGATATTGAATATCAGCTGGTAGAAAAGCCTAGTGATCAGATTGAGTTATCTGGCGGATGGGGTGGTTTTTACGGGTTTGTTGGTACTGTAGGATTAACCTTTAATAATTTCTCACTAAAGAATATTCCACACTTTGAAAAGTGGCGGCCTTTGCCCGTAGGCGATGGCCAAAAGCTCTCGTTAAGAGCTCAAGCGAATGGACGTCAGTTCCAGAGTTATACAGTAATGTTCTCAGAACCTTGGCTAGGGGGTAAAAAACCAACTTCACTCACGTTCAGCCTAAACAGCTCGATTCAGAATAACGATATCAGGTTCCAGCCACCAGGATCTTTTAAGGTGCATTCAGCCACTGTTGGTTTAGGGAATCGGTTGAAATGGCCAGATAATTATTTTACGTTAAGTACTTCATTAACGTATAAAGTTTATCAACTAAATAACTTTGTTCAAGGCGTAAATTCACTAAGTTTTTCTACAGGTGATGCAAACACCTTATTGCTTACTTTTAACTTAGCAAGAAGTAGCGTTGATAATCCAATGTACCCTTCCTCTGGATCGTCACTTTCACTTTCAGCTAGCTTTACGCCACCATTCTCTAAGTTCAGAGATATCAATTATGCAACGGCTGACGCAGCCGAAAAATATAAGTGGGTAGAGTATACTAAATATATGTTCGATGCTAAACACTATGTAAGCTTAATAGGAAAATTAGTGCTCCAGACCAGCGCACATTTTGGTTTTATGAACACTTATTCGCCAGGTACAGTAGAGGTTGGACCCTTTGAACGATTCCAGGTTGGAGGAGATGGTCTTGCGGGTCAAAACTTTATTTTGGGAACTGATATTATTGGCCTAAGAGGATATGAGAACTTATCGATTCGGCCAGATCAGCAGTACAGTTCAATTTACGATGGGTTAGAAGGAGGAATAATCTATAGTAAATACGCGATGGAATTGCGTTATCCTGTTACCACTGGTCAGGCCGCAACCATTTATGTGTTTGTATTTGGTGAAGCAGGGAATAACTGGGATAATTATCAGCAATTTAATCCGTTCAACGTCTATAAAGCGGCTGGCTTCGGTGCTCGATTATTTATGCCTGCCTTTGGTCTAATTGGTCTTAACTGGGGTTATGGGTTCGATACTTTACCTAATAAATTGGAACCAAGTGGCATGCAATTCCACTTCACTATCGGACAGCAACTAAGATAGAATAATGGCTCAAGGAGGATCTCATAATACACGGTTAACTATCATTTTATTTTTTTTGGCAATATGTTTGTGGTACACTCCTGTACAGGCTCAGAAATTTGGTTATGTTAACACCAATTTTATCTTGAATAAGATGCCTGAGTATGCGGAAGCAAAGGCTGAGATAGATAAGCTTTCTCAGGGATGGCAAGAAGAGATACAAGGAATGCAACAGGAAATAGCAACCATGTATTCGGCCCTACAGGCTGAAGAAGTGTTACTAACTCCTGAAATGAAAGAGGATAGAGAAAATGCCATCAAGAAAAAAGAGACCTACTTAAAAGAATATCAAAAGAAGGTCTTTGGTTTTGAAGGACTGTTTTTCTTGAAAAAGAAGGAACTGATTAAACCAGTGCAAGATAAAGTTTACGAGGCTGTTGAACGGGTGGCACGTGAGCAGAGACTACAAATCGTTTTTGATAAGTCGGGAGAGCTGGTAATGATTTATACTGACCCAATTCATGATTATACAGATTATGTTTTGGAGGAGTTGAAATTGGGTGACCCGAATGATGTAATAAAATAAATTGAATAAGACTTTACAATTATGAAGCAACTAAATATGAAAAAGAGTGTATTAATTCTGGCTTTTGCTTTCTTAGCAACCAGTAGTGTTTTTGCCCAGGCGCAGAAACCTCAAAAAATCGGTAGTTTAAATATGGAGTATGTGCTTTCTGCCATGCCAGAGATTAAATCAATTCAGTCTACGCTGGAAGGTCTATCAACCCAATTGCAGAAGCTAGGCGAGGCTAAGCAGACCCAGTATCAGCAAAAGGTGGTTAAGTATCAGTCTGAAGCTCAGACAATGACTATTGGTGACCGCCAGGCATTGGAGAGAGAAATTGCATCTCTAGAGGAGGAATTACAGAAATTCTCAGAATCTGCGCAGTCTAGACTGGAAAGTAAGCAAATGGAACTAATGGGCCCTGTTAATAAGCGCGTTGGCGATGCTTTACAAACTATTGTTGACGAGCAAGGTTATACTCATGTTATTAACTTGGGTGTACCTCAGGCAGGTTTAGAGATTTTATACTATGTTGATCCATCGTATGATTTATCTAATGCCGTGCTTAAAAAACTGGGTATAGATCCTCCTGTTCAAAACTAAAATTCTTAATAATCACATTATAGGGCTAACCATTTGGTTAGCCTTTTTTTGTTCCTCCTCATTCAAATTCTATCTTTATGAAAAGGATAGATAATGAATAAGCCAGCATCAGTCAAGCAAGGAGATAAGATCGCTATTGTAGCTCCTGCAGGTAAAGTAAGTGAAGAGTCTTTAGATGAATCGCTGCGATTAATCGAAAGTTGGGGCCTTTCTATTTTACTTGGGGATCATGTTTATGATAACGATGGCTATTTTTCCAGTAAAGACGTGAATAGGCAGGCTGACTTACAGCAAGCCCTCGACAACCCTGAGATCGCAGCTATACTAATGGCGCGTGGCGGATATGGTACTACCCGAATTCTCGAGAAGCTAGACTTTAGTACTTTCTTAAATAATCCGAAGTGGGTGGTAGGTTTTAGTGATATTACAGCGCTGCACCTCAAAATACAAGATTTAGGATTTTGCAGTATCCATGGAGCAATGGGGACCACATTGACCCAAGACGCGGAAGCATCTGAAAGGCTGAGGGCGTTACTATTTAATGGTAAGAGTCATAATATTCTTGGGGCTGCTGCCCGAATAGGAATTGCAGAAGGTGAAATTATTGGCGGAAACCTAGCTTTACTTATTGACTCAATGGGCACACCGAATGAATTGGATACCAAGGATAAAATTCTATTTATCGAAGATATTGGAGAACCAACTTATAAAATTGATAGGATGATGCATCAGCTATTGCGAAGTGGTAAACTGGAACAGCTGGCAGGTCTGGTAATTGGACATTTTTCTGAGGTAAATGATGAAAAAGAGTTTGGTGCTGGTTGGCTAGATGTAATTCAATCAGTTGTTAATGGCTTCACCTACCCGGTTGCTACTAACTTTCCGATTGGGCATGAGGCGAATAATTATCCTGTTTTGGTTGGCGGAACGTATCGCCTCCAAGTATCATCCGATCAGGCAAGTTTGCAGTTACTTACTTAGAAAAAAAGACCTAAGGCCAAACCGGTAAGGATAATAAACGGTGAAGGAATTTTAGTGAATTGAAGGAGCCCAAATGTAAGTATTACTATAGTAGGGTTATACCAAACCATTGGCAAGGGCATAAATAACAATAATGCAGCGGCAGCCACCATGCCGGAACTTGCTGCAGTAATTCCTTCTAGTGAGGCGCGAACTATTCGGTACCGTTTTAAAGCTTCCCAAAACCGATAAACAAAGAAGATCAAAAATGTGCCAGGTAGGAAAATACCAATTGCCGCACTTAATCCACCAATAATTTGGCCGATGGTGCCGTATTCACGCATAGATAAAGAGCCGATAAAGGCACTGAATGAGAATACCGGTCCAGGTACAGCCTGTGCAAATCCATAGCCGGCCAAGAACTCCGAAGAGCTCAAAAAGTGCTTAAACTCAACAAATTCTGTGTAAAGAAGTGGGATTAATACTTGCCCGCCGCCAAAAATGAGACTGCCATTACGGTAAAAGTTTTCGAATAGTTTTATTGGAGCAAGGTTAGTTAATGCACCTAATATTGGGGCTAGAACCAAAATACCTGCCCATAACAAAAAGCCATCCCATTTAATCTTCAGAGGTTCTGTCTTTTCTACGATGGGCTGAGCCTTATATTTAAGTGCTGTAACAACACCACCAATAATTATGAGGGCAGGAAAGAGAAAAGGCGAGGCATAGATGAAGGATATTATAGCGGATATGATCATGACCAAAATCCCAGACTTCGATCGTATTACCGCTGTGCTAATTTTGAAGGCGGCAAAAGCAATGAAGCCCACTGCCATTGGCTGGATAAAATGAGTAATATCGATAAATGCACTCTGACTACCAATAAGCGAAAAGCCTAGTGCCAGTAAAATCATGATTGTAACAGCTGGCACGCACCAAATTAAGAGGGTGAGGTAGGCAAGTGGTATGCCGCCAATTCTAAAACCTATCGCGGTAATGGTTTGGGTTGATGTTGGGCCTGGAAGAATCTGACACAGGGCGTTAAGCTCCATTAATTCTTGTTCCGAAAGATAGCCTCTTTTTCCAACAAGTTTTTCAATAAACAGAGCAATGTGTACTTGAGGACCACCAAATGCTGTCACAGATAAAATCAGAACATCACGTAAAAAAATGTAATATCGAACTTTTTTAATCGTCAATAGAGATCAGGTTAGGAGCCAATGGTAACATATAAATTTGGTGAAATATTTTAAATTACTGTAGCAATTGACGTAATTAATTGCTTCGAGCTTAGCTGAATATTGTGTTTAAGACCTCCAGTGATTTTAATTTATTGAGTCCTATATGTTGCTGATAGTAGAATATCAGGTCGTTAAGAATAGCGGAACGCTGATCTTTGGTGAGTCTGATGTCTGAATTATAACTCTGTTCGATTAGCAATTTTAATGCTTGTTTATTCTCTGCTGTCCTATAAAACACCTGATTACTACTTTGATTGATGAAATCTCTACTATCTTGAATACCAAAACCAAGGTAAGAAGAAAGCTGTACCAAGAACTGAAGATGGAAATTAGCGCTATGTTCAATAAGATCTAAAGCCTGAATGGAGTTGTATAGGAAATTAAACAGGGGTTCATTCTTGTCTCGTTCCAGGATACACTTATTGAGAATCTCCGTCAGAAACATTATTATCGATGACTTATGCACATCTGATCTTATATGATGCAGGGGCTGAGCTAACCTAAGTTCATTGAGTCTATTAATATCCCGATCTGGGTTATGATAGGCCGTTAGTTCAAGAAGGGTTAAAGGTTCGAAGTAGCCCATTTTTGCTTTTCCCTTTGCCGAGCGAACTCCATTTACAATATAACTGCCGAGCCCGGCTTCTTCGGTATAGATGTTTGCGATTATTGAGCTCTCACGATATCGCGTAAAGCGGAAGACTATTCCTCGTGTTTTGATGATCATATTACTTCACCACACCAATTTTACCAACCTGTTTAGACCCTTTATCTTCAGTACTCACAAAAACGAAGTAAACTCCAGACGAAATGCTTGAATTACTCGCAACACCACTCCATATGGCCGTGTTGCCATTAGCTTTTGTTTTGAAAACTAGTCTCCCAGAGGAATCGGTAATTGTAATGTCTGCATTAGTAGGCACGCCTTCAATAGTAACAATGTCTGTTTCCGATGCATTTACTGGGTTAGGAAAAATCTTTAACGGCTCTTGCTCGCCAGCAGCAGTAGATGAGCCTCTGTATGAGACCAACCCATTGGCGGTGGCAATAAAAAGCTCGCCCTTCTGGTAATTAATAGCGAGATCAATAATCTCATTACTTGGTAGAGGGCTATCTTCTACCTTGAAATGAGAAACGGCCTCTTGTCCATTACGTGCAAATAGCCAAAGGCCGGAACTTGCCCCCATCCAGATTCTATTACCGCCGTCAACGGCAAGAGCAGTAATCTTTTCATTATTAAACAAGATAGAGCCTTCGAAAATAGGTTTTACGGGATCGATGAAGCTTTCATCAAGGATATTTTCTGCATTGAAAAAATACACGATACCTTTATCTGTGGCTACCCACATTTTTCCTTCCCTATCAATAGCCATATCATTAACTCGATTACTAGGTAATATACTGTTATCGAGCAGAAGTTGCCTGGCATTAATACGATCATAAATTAAGATACCACCGCCACGATTTGGCGGAATCTTGAGCCAAAAGGTGTTATTATTAAAGCTTAGAACCTGATCGGAAAAGGACGCTGGGAAAGGAATAGAATAACCTTGCCAAGAATTTACAGTCGATTCTAAAAAGTGTAAGGGTTCTATGGCATCATAATTCAGAACAGATAGTCCGGAGCTATTTGCATCGAGCGCCGTTACCTTTACATTTCTACCAGGACTGGCATTAGTAAGTGTACTATTTGTCTCATCATATATTGTGTACTGGCTATCGTCTATTTCCATTACACCGTATCCAAATGAGCTTAGGTATAATTTTTCCGAATTATACACATACATAGCATCGGTGATATCAAGAAATTCTGGAATTGTAATAGTCTGTGGATATCCTGTGCTATTATAATTCTTCCATTCACCATTTTCGAAGAAAAAGGCGCCACTAGTATTACCAATAGCAGTAAAAGTATTGTCATAGGCCCTTGGTAACGCAATAATCACATCATTGTATCCGAAGAGTTTTACAATATCACTCTCAAATGGTCCATTGGGATAAATATTATTATCCGCGTTGATTAATACAATTCCATTAATCGCATCGGCTATATTTATCTCACTATCAAGCTCAATTGCGGCACGTGGCGAAACTACTAAATCAGAAATAATTGGTGTAATGCTTGTTCCATCATACCGAAATACACCATCGGAAGTAGTTAATAATGAAGCTCCACCATCCTGACTGCCAAATAAGAAGGATACTCCGGTAAGGAGATCTTTGCGAATCCAGCTACTTCCATCGAACTCGAAAAGTCCTTCATTATCTAAAGCTGCTAAGAGGCCACTGGGAGTTTTCAAAATCACTTTTGCAGTTATGTCTGGGATACCATCACTATTATTATACCGGAGCCACTTATTGAAGTCTTTAAGGTTGTCATTTATATTTCCTCTAATGATACCTGTTTCTGTGCCAAGATAGAGTGAGTCTTCTGATATTACAGCTGAATATATTGGGAGTACTGCACCCTGTTCTCCTAACTCAAAATATGTGTCTTTCACCTCTTCATTCTCCAGGTCTAAAATAAGTACACCAAAGTCGGTGCATAAATAGCTCAGAAAATCCTGGCTATAGATAAAGTTCACCCTTTTAGAATCGTTGATGTCAGCATTTAGCAATGCACGAAAATTTCGAATTTTGTTGTTCTTAAGCAGGTCGATGTTGCCATTTAAGTAGGGGATAATTATCGTTTGGGCATTAACATTATAAGCAATAGTGGTTATTTGGGTATCACTCAGACCCGACAGTGCTGTAATGGTTTCAATTTCAGTGTTAGCGATATCATAGCTAAAGACGGCGTTGCTGGATGCTGCATAGAGGAGAGTGTTTGTATTTGTTAAACCTATTAGCTTATTAAAAGAATTATGGGTTCGCCATGTACCAACGGGAATATCACCTTGGGCAAACACTGGCTGGGTTGCAGCCAGAAGCGTAATCAATGCCAAGAGCCTACGCATGTTCATTAAGCCCATCTATAAAGCAAGACCTGCATCTGGCTTCGTATTCTTCTTTTTGTCCCAACATAACTTGATCATTATTGGGCACCAGTCTATACGAGTAAGATGCCAACGAGCCGCATTGCATACAGATAGCATGCACTTTTGTTACAAACTCCGCCGTTGCCAATAACGCCGGTAGTGGTCCAAATGGTTTACCTTCAAAATCCATATCAAGTCCGGCAATAATTACTCTTTTACCCATACGCGCTAATTTTTGGCAAACATCAACAAGCGACTCATCAAAGAATTGAGCTTCGTCGATACCAATCACATCACTTTCACCAGCCAGAAGCAGGATATCGTTTGCAAACTGAACAGGTGTTGAGCGTATTTCATTCTCATCATGAGATACAACGTTCGATTCGTGATAGCGTGTATCTACTGAAGGCTTAAATATTTCGAGTTTCTGTTTTGCCAGACGTGCTCTGTTCAGTCGCCGAATGAGTTCTTCGGTTTTTCCAGAGAACATGGAGCCACAAATAACTTCAATCCATCCGGCGTGCTTCGATTTTCCTTGTGATATTTGAGGCTCAATAAACATATAAGATCCTAAAAAATTATAGCTGTTAAGGTAACAATTGTTTGCTTAGGGCGTTATCCAAAATAGATCAAAATAGCTCAGTTTAGACATGTTGATCTTGATTTTTGGCATATTTGCACTGTGCAAAGGAACGAAATATAGAAATGGAGAACAAACTCAATTATACAGCGATAGAGGCATATACGAAACAATACTCAGCTCGGCTTGTCGATTCGTTATATGAGTCGAAGCAGCATGTCTCGGGCGATGATATCCTAAAATTACCCGTTAAGCAGGTTGGCTTATTTATTCTGCAAGATATATACACCCAATGGGCCAAAGAAGCAGATCGCTTAAAAAGCCCGTACTTCAACTACGAAAATGCCGATGTACAAGCGGCGTTAGAGAAGATGATGAATACCCTGTCTAAGAATATTTTAGTAGCTAAAGATACTTTTCTCCCCTTGTTGGAGAATGCGGTGTACCAAAGTTTAATTCTCATATTTTCACCCTATTCCTATTTCAAAAACCTAATCATCGATCAGAATATATCCTTTGATGAGTTTAATAGCTTACTGAAATTTATTGTGATTAATAATGCTGCAGCAACTGCACTCGACGCAAAAATGAAAGCAGCATCAGAAGATAGCGATCGATATGAATTAATTAATGAAGTATTTCTTGCCTTAGCAAGCCCAGAGGGCGCATCGGAGCATGTAGGTGCTTTTTCTACCTTGGAACCAATTAAGGAGAATGAGTTTTACATTACACTAGGGGTACCAGTTATAGATGAAGATGAAGAGCAGCCAGAGTCAGATGTCACAATAAACGACCGTTTTAGTGGTGCAAAGTACGAGACCTTAGCCGATAAACTCAAAACTGAACAATCGGGAAGCGTAGAATCTTTGAAGTCAATGTTATCCATAAACCAGAAATTTATGTTTATCAATGATCTTTTTAATGATAATCAAGATGACTTTAATAAGGTTATGGATTTTCTTGAAAGCTGCGAGAGCAGAGAAGCTGCACGATCCTTTATTGACAATAACTATCTTAAACATAACACCTGGAACCCCAATGCCCCTCAGGTTAAGGAGTTTTTAGCGCTAATCGACAAAAAGTACGATTAGGTGTTAGTGATGCAAATGTTGCATACGATTGGCGTCGAGTGTTAAGAATATAAAGAGCAGAATCGTAAACGCGAGGAGAGAAGACCCTCCATAGCTAAAGAAGGGTAATGGGATTCCTATTACCGGAAATAACCCGATTGTCATGCCAATATTCACGGCAAAATGAAAGAAGAGAATGCTAGCCACGGCATAGCCATAAATACGTACGAAGGCCCACTTCTGTCGCTCTGCAATATATATAATGCGCAGCAAGAGTGTCATAAAGAGCGCAATGAGCACAAAGCTTCCAATCCAGCCATGCTCTTCCCCAATGGTACAAAAAATAAAATCTGTGCTTTGTTCCGGAACAAAATCGAAGGTGGTTTGCGTCCCGTTAAGATATCCTTTGCCCGATATCCCTCCAGATCCGATAGCAATCTTCGACTGTGTTACATTCCATCCTACACCAAGAGGGTCTATATTCGGATTAAGTAATACCAATATTCTGTTTTGCTGATGTGGCTTTAAGAAATTATTAAATGCAAAATCAACACCTTCGAACATGAGAGAGGTTACGGCGGCAATCGCAATAATTATCGCTATTCTTTTAGGTGATTTTCTATTAAACGCGATTAAAAGTAACGCCAAAACGCCGGTCCCAATCCATAAGTAAAGATGGTCTGGGATGAGCAGGGCCAACAAGAAGATTACAGCCATCGCTACACCGAGCACAATAGGCCAAACCGATAGTCCTTCGCGGAACATTACAATAATAAAAACGCTAAAAACCAGTGCTGTACCCATATCGCCCTGAATTATTATTAATAGAGCAGGTAAACCAACGATGGTCGCCAAAAGACTAAGATCTTTTAGTTTATCGAGTCGAAAAGACTTGGCGCTTGCAAATTTTGCCACGGCAAGCGCCGTTGCAAACTTGGTAAACTCAGCAGGCTGAAAGCGAAACGCTCCTAATTCTATCCACGACTTTGCTCCATTAACCTCGCGTGCTACAAATAGTACTAAGATTAGCATGAGAATAAAGAATCCCCAGATAGGATAGGCCAAGGAATCAAAGAGCTTATCGTCGAGCACAATAATTAAAATAATTACAACCAAGGAAACACCAATAAAGATTAATTGTTTGCCTGCGCTACTCGATAGACTAAAGATAGAGAACGCTGCTTGTGGATCGTATTCCGAGGCATAGATATTGAGCCAGCCAAGGATGACCATGATGGCATATAGCATTACCACTAGCCAGTCAATATTGTTCAATATGCTATTGGACCTGCTCAATATAAAAAATCTCCTTTAAGCACGTACGGCTCCATATAGAGCGCCGCGGAATCTCGTTTAATGTATTTTTCAATCATCAGACCGGCAATTGCGGCTGCTGCTCGTGCTCCTTGACCTGCGTCTTCGACATACACCGATACTGCAATTTGAGGGTTATCGCGTGGCGCGAATGCAATAAACACCGAATGGTCTGGATTTGGATCATTTTGAACTGTACCTGTCTTACCACAAACTTCAATTCCTGGTAATTTAGCTCGATATTGCCCTGTGCCTGTTTTTACCACTTCAGCCATGGCCTCAACAGCTACTTCAAAGAACTCTGAATTAATACCAGTTTCTATTTTTTCTTGATATTTAGGCAAAGGTTGCCCTGTTTCTCCAATTTCTTTAATAAGGTGAGGCTTATAGAAAAACCCGCGATTAGCGACAGTCGCAGCAAAATTCGCCATTTGTAAAGGCACCACTAGGTTTTCTCCTTCGCCAATGGCTAAAGAGTAAATATTTGAGTACTTCCAAGGTTGTCCATTATAGGCACGATCATAATAAGCGGAGTTCGGAATCATTCCCGGTTTCTCATTGGGCAAATCGATTCCCAGGGTATTTCCAAAACCAAATCGGTCGATATAACTTCGCCACTTATCCAACCCAATATGCGAATCTTTGTACGGGTCATCTTCTACACCTTGCTGCACCATTTGGCGCATTACCTGATAAAAGTATGGGTTACACGAATTTTTAATTGCGCCAACTAAGTTTTCTGAAGTACCGAATGGGTGGCTGGCTCCGTTATGGCAACCTATAAGATTAGTGTTGCACTTAAGTCGGGTATTTCTATTAATAATACCTTCTTGCATAGCTACCAACGATTGCACTATTTTAAAAATTGAGCCCGGTCGGTAAGCTGCCATTAAGGGTCGATTAAATAATGGTTTATTGGTATCTGAAGAGATAATCTCAAAATTCTGGCTAAACTCACGACCGGAGAGCGCTTTTGGCTCATAGGATGGTGCTGAAACAATGGTTAGAATCTCTCCTGTTGCTGGCTCAATGGCAATTACACTTCCGGATTTTTGGCCCATAAGTTTTTCAGCATAAAGCTGTAGCTCCAAATCAATTGTTGAAATTAGATTCTGACCCGGTATGGCTAAAGTGTCGAATTTGCCTTCCTTAAAACTGCCTTGCTCAACACCTCGCACATTTCTAATCTTAAATTTCTTTCCTCGTTTTCCCCTCAAATAGGATTCGTAGTAGGCCTCTAAGCCACTCTTACCAACATAATCACCTTGCTGATAGTAGTTTACAGAATCTCCATCGAGCTCATTCTTACTAATCTCACTGATATAGCCGAGGGCATTAGACATTATCGGGTAACTGTACGCCCGCACCGTTCTGGGCTGAATATTAAATCCTTTAAACTTATCGAGTTTGGCCTGGATTCGCCCGAATTCTTCATTTGATAATTGTTTATAGAAGATCGATGGCTTTACATAGGAGTAAGATTTGGCGGCCTTTAGCCTTGCATCGAAATCTTCACGGGTAATATTTAACAAGTTGCAGAAGTTCGCCGTATCTAATTTCGATATCCGCTGAGGGGTAACCATTATATCGAACTGTGGTTCATTATAGACCATAATCTCTCCATTCCGGTCTAAGAACAATCCGCGATAGGGGTATTCAATTACCTCCTGGATGATATTATTCTCTGCGGCGTCGCGGTAACTTTCATCGACTACTTGAATCGAAAACAATTGAATTAGGAACACAATGCCTACGATAAGAAAGAAACCTTGAATGATATAATTTCTACCTTGTGTCATTGCCTTCTCTTAGTAATGAATAAATACTGAATGATGGTTATGAGGATAAAACTGTACCCAGTAGAGGCTAAAACCTTTAACAAAGTGGTCCAGAAAAGATCTATCCCCCCATATTCAACGTAAAAAATTACGAGATGGTGTATAAAAATAAGAGGTAACGCAAATGTGCTAAACCAGGTAAACCCAAGGATATTAGGTCTCGGTATTGCACCGGCAGGAAATCCACCTTGAGGCGTTAAGCCAGAAAGTAAAACAGGTCTAATATACATCAACAATACACTGGCCGCAGCATGGAGGCCAAAGGTATTGGTAAAGGCATCCACACCAAGTCCCATCGCAAGTCCTATTATCATTCCGGGAATAATGGCCATTTCAATAGGAAGCGTAATTAAGAACCCGATATATACGAAACTATGAGCCGTACCAAAAAGTACAGACTTATTAAAGATGAGTGCCTGCGCAATCAGGTAAATGAAAAAGGATAATATTTTGATGATATTATACCGATTCATTGGGTTAGTGATTGAAGTGAATCTATTTCTGCGAGCTCTACATCTTGGGCTACTTCTACGAAAGCCAGGTTGTAAAAGTCTGTGGCAAGCTTAACCTTTATATCAAAAAATGGAGCATCTTCCGAGAGGTTGACCTCACTAATAGTACCGAGCTGAATATCTTTAGGAAAAATTCCACCATAGCCACTGGTCATAATTGAATCTCCGACGTTTACCTCATAATGTCTTGGTACAAATAATAGATCGATGAAGTAAGGATCCGTGCCATCCCATTGCGCAGTAGCAATATTTACCTTGCCTTT
The DNA here is from genome assembly GCA_965368405.1 of uncultured Cyclobacteriaceae bacterium. Taxonomy (GTDB): domain Bacteria; phylum Bacteroidota; class Bacteroidia; order Cytophagales; family Cyclobacteriaceae; genus S012-113. Next base: position 9,738 of record CBDUMS010000024.1, on the reverse strand, counting down.
AATCATTGCGGGTATCATACTTTCGGTATGAAGAAGGGAGGTTACAATAGAATAATTATCACTGACGTAACGAGTTTTTCCCACAACATTTCCATTGCTAATTACACCCATGTCTTCTTTTACGCCATTTACGGCACCAATATTTATGGTAATTAGGTTATTTCTTAGATCGACGGAGTTGTTAACTACACGTGCATATATGAAATTAAAACCACGTATCGAATCATATTGCAATGAATCTGGGCGACTCTCAAATTCGTGCAGTTCATTTTTTAATGCTGCGTTTTCCGACGCGAGTTGTTCGTTAATCTTTCTTAATTGGAAATACTGAGTTACATTGCTCGAAATAGACAAAATATTACCAATTGTTGCGTTGGATGAGTTGAAAAACAGCGCACGGTGATACTGTGAGTTCTGTACAATGAGAAAACCGCAAATGGTCTCAAGGAGTACTAAGGTAATGAAGGCCCTAAACTTATAAAGGAATATAAAGAGGCTCTTCATATTACGTCATAAGTACTGATTTAAATTGATTAAGGTTTTTCATCGCTACTCCCGTACCCCTAACCACAGCTTTTAACGGATCTTCAACAATATGAATCGGCAGCTTTGTTTTGAGCGCCAGACGTTTATCCAGACCTCGTAATAATGCGCCTCCACCAGTAAGGTGAATACCGCGATCGTAAATGTCTGCAGATAGTTCTGGTGGCGAAAGCTCAAGCGCTTTTAAAACAGCTTCTTCTACCTTAGAAACAGATTTGTCAAGAGCAAAAGCAATTTCTGAATAGGAGAGTTTGATAACTTTTGGAATGCCAGTCATTAAATCTCTTCCTCTGATTTCAAAATCGTCCGGCCCGTCGTCTAGTTCGGTAAGTGCTGATCCAACTTCTATTTTAACACGTTCGGCAGAGCGCTCTCCAATTAAGAGGTTGTGTTGCCGGCGCATGTAATCTAATATGTCTTTATTAAAAGAATCACCTGCAATACGAATCGACTGATTACTTACGATTCCAGAAAGAGCAATAACAGCAATTTCAGTAGTTCCTCCCCCAACGTCTACAATCATTGACCCAACAGGCTCTTCGATGTCGATCCCTGCTCCTATGGCCGCTGCTATTGGCTCATAAACCATATAAACTTCCTTGGCTCCAGCATGTTCTGCGGAATCACGTACGGCTCTTCGCTCTACTTCTGTAATTCCCGAAGGGATACAAATTACCATTTTATGTGATGATGGTAACCAAGATCTTCTATCATCAATCATCTTAATCATACCGCGGATCATTTCTTCTGCAGCATGGAAATCGGCAATTACACCATCTTTAAGAGGTCTGATTGTTTTTATATGATCATGTGTTTTTTCATGCATCTGCATCGCTTGGCGCCCTATGGCCAAAACCTTAGAGGTATTTCGATCGATAGCAATTATTGAAGGCTCATCAACTACAATTTTCTCGTTTTTGATGATTAAAGTATTTGCGGTGCCCAGATCAATCGCTAAGTCACTCGAAAAGAAATCAAATAATCCCATGATTATTATTTAGTATATAAAATTTTAAGGCCTTCAGTAGAAATTACGCCATCTAGCATCAACTTCTAAAATACAAATTTGTTATATTTTTTCAAGATATACATTCGTTTTTAGTGCTTAAAATGCCTTTTGCCAGTAAAAACCATAGAAAGTCCGTTTTCATTGCAAAAATCGATCGAAAGCTGATCTTTTAGACTACCGCCAGGTTGTATAAATGCCTTGATTCCCGCCTTACTAGCAATCTCTACACTGTCTGGGAAAGGAAAAAAGGCATCACTTGCCAGTACAGCTCCATTCAAATCAAAACCAAATCTTCCAGCTTTTTCTATTGCTTGATTTACGGCGTCTACTCTCGATGTTTGTCCAACACCACTGGCAAACATCTGACCCTCCTTAGCAAGAACAATGGCATTCGATTTAGAATGCTTACAAATCTTAGAGGCAAATATTAATGCTGCCTTTTGTTCTGAAGATGCCATCACAGTAGTTACATCTTTTAAGTCTTCTAAACTATCCGTATGTAAATCGCGATCTTGTTCAATCACTCCATTCAATAGACTTTTGTTTAACTTTTTATTCGCTAGCTTATCCATCGCTTGAAGTAATATGCGATTCTTTTTCCCTTTCAAGAGATTCAATGCGTCTTCAGTGTAGTCGGGAGCAATAAGAACCTCGAAAAAGAGATCGTTCATTGCTTCGGCTGCATCGAGGTCAATAGTTGCATTTGTAATGAGTACACCACCAAACGCTGAGAGGGTGTCTGCCTCAAAGGCCTTTTCATAGGCTTGTTTCGTGGTGCTGGCCGTAGCTACTCCACAAGCATTAGTATGCTTTAAAATAGCAAAAGCTGTCTCACCTTCAAATTCCTCGATTAGATTCATCGCAGCATCAATGTCAACCAGATTATTGAACGACAATTCCTTGCCATTAAGTTGTTTTAACAAATCCTGTAGTGAGCCGTAGAATTTGCCCTCCTGATGTGGATTTTCGCCATATCGCAATGTATTACCATTAAGCGAGCTCTCCTTTAGAAAATCGAATTGTTCTGACTGATTGAAATACTTAAATATGGCAGTATCGTAATGCGAACTTGTCGCGAACGAATATGCAGCAAATCTTTTGCGTTCTTCTATGCAGGTTTCGCCATTCGTTTTTTCTAGGATTGCCAGCAATTCATCATATTGAGATTGCGAGCTTATAACAATGGTATCTTTAAAATTTTTAGCTGCTGCCCTGATTAAACTAATACCTCCAATATCGATTTTTTCTATAATTTCGGCTTCGCTGGCGCCAGAAGCTACGGTGTCTTCAAAAGGATAAAGATCTACAATTACTAAATCGATAGCCGGAATATCAAACTCCACGGCCTGATCAATATCTTGTGTATTATCTCTACGATATAAAATCCCTCCAAATACCGCTGGGTGTAAAGTCTTTACCCGGCCTCCGAAAATTGAAGGATAATTGGTAAGGTCCTCTACTGCAGTAGCTTCAATACCAAGATCACTTATAAAAGCGAGTGTACCGCCGGTAGAATATAATTTAACGCCAAGGGAATTTAGTAATCGAACTAAAGGTTCCAGGTTGGTTTTATGATAGACAGAGATTAGGGCAGAGGTGATTTTTTTATTCATTCGAGTCAGGTTATTTCATTTTTGCAAAGCTAACCTTTTTGACTGTACAGAGAGAATTATTTTAGCCTTCACCCAAAATTTTTAAGCATAATTTTTTAACAACTTGAGGATAGTGCAAATGTTCCAGTTTGTGAATTCGATTGGCCAACGAAGCAACAGAATCATCTGGAAGAACATCACAGGTTTCTTGGAGTATAACATTGCCTTCGTCGTACTGCTCGTTCACATAATGGATTGTTATACCTGAGCGGATCTCTTGATTGGCAAGTACAGCTTCATGAACATGGTGGCCGTACATGCCTTTGCCACCGTAATTTGGAAGAAGCGCGGGATGAATGTTGATTATTTTATCTGGATAGCCAATTACTAGCCTCTGCGGAATTAACCACATAAAACCAGCTAATACGATTAAGTCGTAATTTTTCCGAACTATTTGTTGTTGATACGCCTCACTAAAAAATGACTTGCGATCGAAAACGAAACTCGGAATATCATGTTTTTTGGCACGCTCAAGAACATAGGCATCTTTATTATTGGAGTAAATTGCTTCAATTCGGATGGTTGAGTCTCCATGAAGGAAGTTTATGATGGCCTCGGCGTTACTGCCATTCCCCGAAGCAAAAATTGCAATGCTACATTGGTCTTTCATTTTAGAAATATCATACTAATTAGTCCTAAGATCATTATTTGCTTGCTAAGTGTACTCAGGTTGGCGAAGTCTCTCACCTTATCGGCACGAGCCAGTCTATAAACTAACCAACTTAGCATTAACGTCAATCCTCCAAGTACGTACCAGAATTTAGGTTCACGCTGTAATATTATTGCCACCACAACAATAAATATTATAGCAATAAAGTAAACAACAAGTTTAGTTTTACGCTGACCAATCACAATGGGCAGCGTTTTGCAGTCGAATTTTCTATCGCCTTCAATATCTTCCATATCCTTTATTATTTCTCTTATTAGCGAAATAAAGAAGGCAAAAAATGCATAGGCGCTAAATAGAAATACAGATTCCTGATAGAGTATGTACACAACAATTACTGCCAGCCCAGTTAAGAAGGCAATCGATATATTCCCCAAGAGGGCCAATCGTTTAAGTTGATTAGAGTAGAGCCAGAGTAAACCTGCGGCGAGGAAGTTGACCAAGCCAAGCTGCCAGGAGATAGAGATACCTATCAGCACGCCAAATGCAGTTACAAAAGCATGCAAGAATAATATCGATCTTCTTTTCAAGAATCGACCAACAACTACCCGGTCTGGTCTGTTAACATAATCTATTTTTATATCATAATAATCATTAATTATATAGCCTCCTGCTGCGATAAGAACGGTACTTATACTTAGTAAAAACAGGTTAAGATCTGTTAGAAGTTCTCTAATATTCATATTGCCTATTAAGCAATAGGTAGCGAAATACTGCGTAGCCATAATAATGAGCAGGTTTTGCCACCGGATTAGTTTTAGCAGATTTTGAATCAATAGCTTATTCATTCTCGAAGCGATCTAAAATCTGTTGGCTAATAAGTTGGTAAACCTCCTTTTTATCTTCCAGGTTATTGAGCATTTCCATGTGCATCTCGAGAATATCAAGGTCTCCTCGGTGCGCAGGCCCAGTCTGTCCCCTCAGGGCACCTAAGGAAAAACTTTTTTCCATCGTTTCTTGAACTAGTGGCACGAGTATAGAAGTATCAACATTAGCAGCTTTAAGGATATCTTCCGCGTGAATCAACATGGCGTTGGTAAAATTACTGGCAAATATGGCAGCAAGATGGATCATTAATCGTTCCTTGGTTGAAGTCGTACGTACATTTTCGGATATTTTCTGAGCGACTAATCTTAAAGTCTTACTCGTATACTTGTTTTCTCCCTCTATCAGGATAGGAATATCTTTAAAGGATAGACTCTTCGCCTTGCTGAAAGTCTGTAAAGGATAGAAAACACCAATATTCTGGCTGGCAGTGTAACCTAGAACCGACAAAGGAATTGACCCGGAGGTGTGTGCAACAATTGCATTCTCTGGTAAAATTAGTTCACGGGCGACCCCTTCAATCGCGCTATCGCTTACTGCCAAAATAAATACAGTTGAACGACTTGCACTAAAGTCTAATTGATCGGTTACTGTAGCTTGATATAATTTATTGGCCAGTTTTTTTGCATCGCGAATATCTCGGCTATAGACAGCATTTACCACTAGGCCATTTTGCTCTAAATTAGGGGCTAAATTTGTGGCGAGGTTACCCGCACCGATGATATCAATTTCTGGAAGAGCCATTTTACGTAAAAATGCCAAAAATATATTGTTCTATGCAACCTTTGATGCTCTTTCATAATCTTAAAGATGAAGTCAAAATACTCATATCATGCAAATGCGAATTAAATCACTCTTAGTGCTAATTATAGTATTGTCTGCTCCACATTTTGCTCAATCTCAGGGCTTTGGAGTACCGACAAAAAAGTTTGGCCTTGGTTTCGGGAATTTACCAACCTTCACCGGTGTTCGCCTGAATGCCATAGACCGAAATGTAGAATCTATTGCAGGAATTAACATTACCGCATGGACATCCAATTCTTTCGATGATCAAACTGGCTCCTTCTATGGCCTTGGTATTGGTCTTCCTATGGCTATGGGAACTGAAAATCGATATGGGATTTCTCTTGGGCTCATTGCAACAGCCGCTACTGAGGAATTAATGGGTATCAATATTGGTGGAATTGGAGTTGGTGGGAATAACGTCTACGGTATCAATATAGGGGGGCTCGCTGCTGGTGCTGGCGAAAATATGATGGGCATTAATATTGGAGGCTTAGCCTCGGGTGCTGGTGAAAATCTGGCAGGTTTAAATGTTGGCGGATTGGCGGTTGGCTCGGGGCAAAATGTTAGTGGAATTAGTGTAGGGGGGCTTGCTGTCGGTTCTGGAAATAATTTAACGGGTTTTAGCGCAGCACTTTTTGCTGTTGGTGCAGGAAATTCCGTGAAAGGTATAACTATCGGAGGGCTAGCTGCCGGAGCTGGCGATAGCATGTTTGGGCTAAACGTAGGTGGACTCGCCGTGGGAGCGGGTTCAAGTCTAAAAGGAATAAACATTGGCGGCTTAGGCGTTGGCGCCGGCTATGAGGTTGTTGGCCTTAATATTTCGGCATTGGCTGTTGGTGCACCCAATGTTACAGGAATTACCGTAGCCCTTGCTGCTGGAGGAGAAAAAGTAACGGGATTAACGGTTACACCGGGCTACTTAAGAGTAATGAGTACTCGTAATAACGATCGAACACCTACTATGACAGGCGTATCTATTAGCGCTTTTAATCATATTCAGGGTGTTCAAAAAGGGCTAACCATCGGACTTTTTAATTATGCCCATAAGGTAAGGGGAGTCCAGATTGGCTTATTGAACTACAACCGAAGCAACCCGAAAGGGCTGCGCTGGCTTCCCATAGTTAATGCTGGATTCGGCGGCAAATAATCAATTTTTCGCCACTTATCACATTTATTAGCTAGCAATGAAGTAGTATGCATAAACTTGAGTTTAATATTCAAGATTATGAAGAAACTATTTCTAAACTTTGGACTTACAGCGCTCATGTTAGTGAATGCCTGTAATGAACCTTCCACAAACGATAAAAGCGAAAAGGTGAGCGAAGATGAATTACTAAAAAGAGCTATTGTATTAGCACAAACAAATATAATGGTCGATGGTCATGTTGATATTCCATATCGACTTCGAAACAACCCGGAAGACATTTCTGTTAGAACCTCAAGGGGGCATTTCGACTATCCCAGGGCCATGGAAGGCGGCTTAAATGCTCCTATAATGTCAATCTATATACCGAGTGCCAAGGAAAATGATGGTGCTAAAGAGCTTGCCGATAGCTTAATCGATTTAGTTGAGGGTATCGCAAATGCGAATCCCGATAAATTTGCTGTGGCTACATCCCCAGATCAGATTGAAGAGCAGTTCAGTCAAGGACTAATTTCACTTCCCATGGGTATGGAAAATGGGGCGCCATTAGAGGGCGATATTAATAACGTAAAGTATTTCTACAATCGCGGCATTCGATATATTACGCTTACTCATGCAAAGGACAATCATATTTGTGACTCATCTTATGATACCGCCAGAACATGGAACGGCCTTAGCGATTTTGGTAGGGAGGTTGTTGAAGAAATGAACAGAGTAGGCATTATGGTAGATATCTCGCATGTTTCGGATAGCGCTTTTTATCAGGTAATGGAATTATCTAAGGTTCCAGTCATTGCTTCGCATTCCTCTTGTCGACATTTTACTCCTGGATTTGAGCGAAATATGTCCGACGACATGATTAAGCTTTTAGCAGAAAAGAGCGGTGTTATTCACATCAATTACGGATCTTCCTTTCTGGAAGGTGGATTTAGCGATCGAATTAAAGCTGATTCTACTGCGGCTACTACCGTTCAACAGGCAGCAGACCATATCGATCACGTAGTGAAGCTCGTTGGTATCGATTATGTTGGATTTGGGTCAGATTTTGACGGGGTAAGTCATTTGCCGGAGGGTTTAAGTGATGCGTCGATGATGCCGAATTTGATTGCCGAATTACTTGGTCGTGGTTATACTGATGAAGACATAGAAAAAATCTGCTATAAGAATAGTTTTCGTGTTTGGCGTGCTGTTGAAGCTTACGCGGCTAACTTCTAATTCTCATGTTTGGTCTATTTAAAAAGAAGAAGAGCATTTCGCTCTTCGATCTCGAAGGCAATCCAATTATGGACGGTGATATTGTAGAATGCTTACGATATGATCTCGGGGAATGCCGATTAGTTCAAACCGAGAATGGATTCGATTATGAATCGTTAAAAGATGGGAGTCGCACTAGCTGGTTAAAAATGATCGATGCCGCCACCGAGCGACAAAAAGTACGCAAAAAAGAAGTAATCTAATTTTTCTGCCACTCTACCGTTTCGGTGAACTCCTGGATGAGTTTTTCCAGATCTTTAAGTTCCTGTGGCGCCCCATAATAATCCGTTATTTTTAGTCCTTGCTCACCATTATTATAGTAGAGGTAAGTTGTTGGCAGATCAGACATAGCCGCTGAATAAACATTCGCAAATTTGAAATAGCCCGCTTCTGCGAAACTATTCTCCAGATAATCCAGTTGTTCATTCGTTAGCGTTGCTGAGAACTCGCCTATATTTGAGACATGTGCTTTGCCATGGTATTTCGCTGTTTTGTCCAGATAAACTTCAAACTTAAAGGCTGGGCATTCGCCCATGCAGGCAGTTTTTTCCATCATAATTATGGGAACTTCACTGGCTGGTGGGCGTTTGGAAGATTTACACGAGATAGCGAACAATACTGTTGATAAAATGAGAATTCTTAACATGCTTTGATATTTATAGAACTAATATAACTAAAATGGGTTACCTCAATAGCGCGCGACATATTATATTAGCAGATAGATTAGAATTTATTTTATGAAAAAGCCCTTATTGCTACTTACTTTACTACTTATTGGAACTGCGCCTTCTTATAATTTGTATGGTCAACAATTAGAAAAGAAAGCCATCACTCCTGAGGTAAAAAAAGCTCCGGCACCTGTTATCTGCTACTTTACAACGGAAGACATGCATACGGTAGTTCCACTCAGAAAGGAGTTAGAGGAACGCGTAGCAGGGCGTTTAGGCCAAAGTAATGGGGCTGAGATCATAGTTGATTATTTTGGGTTTAATTCAGATCAACAAGCGGCGTTCCAATATGCTGCGGATATTTGGGCGGGGCTTCTACAATCTGATGTACCGATAAGAATTCAAGTTGCCATATCATCGAGTATGCCATCAGGAACTTTGGCATCGGCAGGTCCTAGCTCGGTGTTTATAAATTTTGATAATTTCCAAGACGTTAACACTTGGTACGGTACGCCATTAGCGGAGAAAGTTGCTGGTATCCAATTAAATGAGCCTGAAGATCCAGATATTATTATGAGGTTTAATAGTAGTATTAATTTTTATACAGGTCTCGATCAGAATCCCGGCTCAGGCCAGTACGATTTCGTTTCTATTGCCCTCCATGAAATGGCTCATGGTCTGGGCTTTGTTTCATTTGCCGACGTTGAAGATAATGAGGGATCATATTCTTTTGGTGCACCAACACCATTTGATAGAAATTTAGAAAATAGTAATGGGGAGAATGTCCACGATTTGTATTCCAGTAATCCCACATTGTTTGCTAACCAGCTTACTAGTAATAACCTCTCCTTTAGAAGTTTTTCATTTGAAGGCGGAACCCTACCTAAAATCTACGCTCCGATCGAGTATAATGGAGGGTCGAGTATTTCACATTTGAATGAATCAACTTACCCGGTGGGAAGTGCTAATTCGTTAATGACACCTCAGATTGGGGCGTCAGAATCTATCCATGATCCTGGCCTTGCACTTGAAATGCTAGAAGACATGGGTTGGATATCGATGAGTATTGATCACAATGAATTAGTGGATACAGAAGATGTAAATATATCTAGAGTAGTCACAGCTACTGTAGCCGGAGATAATGCCATTATTGCCGATGGGGTTAATTTGCATTACACATTCTCTAATAA
>CBDUMS010000023.1:0-38486 GCA_965368405.1 uncultured Cyclobacteriaceae bacterium | reverse complement strand
TAACTCATCATAATGACCTTAAAATTGGATCTTCAATAATCTTTTATCGTTGCATATATTATAACGTTCTGATTCCTAGTTGATCCCATTCGATAGAATGAACTATTACTCCTTACTCATCTCGATAGTTGATTTTAGTTTCTATAAAAGAGATTGGCCAATTCGATTTCCCAATTTGTGTATTGCCAATTTATTATTGGATTATAATAAGAATATCGGCATACAGGGGCCGATAAAAGGGGGATTGTCTCATTTATCGCTAGGCTTTAAAAATGTTTGTGCTTACATTAGAATTTGATTCATCATGTTTAACTTAAACAAAAACAACATGCGAAAAAGTTTACTACTTAGTTTTGCCCTGTTATTTGCGGCAAGCATGGCCTTTGCACAAGACCGAACCATTACAGGTAAGGTGACTGCTGCAGAGGACGGCACCGGAGTACCAGGTGTGAATGTCGTTGTGAAAGGCACCACAACGGGGGCTGTTACCGATTTAGATGGTAACTACAAATTAACTGTGCCAGCTGATGGCGGAACTTTAGTGTTCTCGTTTATCGGAATGGAGACACAGGAAGTGGCAATTGGAAGTCGATCAGTGATCGATGTAGCCATGAACCTGGATTCGGAACAACTTGCTGAAGTGGTTGTAGTGGGGTATGGTACCCAAACCAAAGAAGCTTTAACAGGTTCTGTTTCTATTATTGAAAGTGAAGCTCTTGAAATGATGCCTAAGGCTAGTTTCCAGGATGCACTTCAAGGAGCATCACCTGGTTTACAGGTGGTAAGTAATGATGGCGCCCCAGGTGCTTCTATCGCTGTTCGTGTTAGAGGTATTGGTTCTATCAACGCTTCGAACGAACCTTTATACGTAATTGATGGAATTCCTGTTACTTCAGGATCTATAACCTCTACCGACTTCGGTAACGGTGGTAGAAGTTCCAACGTTATGGCTTCAATAAACCCGAATGATATCGAAAGTTTGATCGTTCTTAAAGATGCTGCTTCAACGGCCATTTATGGTTCTAGGGGAGCAAATGGTGTTGTTCTTATTACGACTAAAAGTGGTAAGTCAGGAACAAAAGCCAAAGTTGACGTAAAAGCTCGATGGGGTGTATCAGACAATGCCTATAATGGCTTGCTTACAGGTCTTAACAGAGATCAGTATTATCAACTGTATCAAGAAGGATATGCTAATGCAGGAACCTTAACTCCAGCAGAAGCCGAAGCACAATTTGCTTCTCAATTCCCAATCAACCCAGAAACTGGTGATTATTATGACACCAACTGGATTGAAGAAATGACTCGTCAGGGTTTTGTTCAGGAATATGATGCAAGTGTAAGTGGTGGAAATGAGTCTATTAGCTACTTTGTATCGGGTAACTTCTTCGATCAGGATGGTGTGGTAGATCAAAACTTCTTCACACGTCTTTCAGGTCGTGCTAATGTTAATGGTAAGATCAGCGAAAGAGCAAGATTTTCTAATAACTTAAGTGTTTCATCTTACAGACAACGAGGAATTACTGATGGTACAGCTTGGGAAGCACCTTTCTACTTAGGTATCCTAATGGCGCCAACCGTTCCTGTCTATGATTTAGAAGGCAACTTCTACGCCGATCACAAAGGCTTCTTTATGGGAGGTAATAACCCTGTAGGTCAGCTTTATGACAATATTCGTGAGTTACGTCAAACAAGGGTTACGGATAACCTTTCTCTATCGATTGAAATTATTGACGGTTTAACCTTTAAGTCGGCTTGGAGTTTCGATATCATTAATATTGATGAGAAAGTATTCGAAAACGGTCGTTATGGAGATGGTCGTAATGTTGGAGGTACCTCTGATGTTGCTTACAACTCTGTTTATAACTGGTTAGGAACGCAAACATTAAACTATGGTGTTACTTTGGCTGATCAGCATAACTTGGATATTCTTGCAGGTTACGAGGCACAGAAAGTAAGACAAAATGGTTTGAATGCTTATGGTCGAGGATTTGCTCACCCTACGCTTACTAACCTTAGAAATGCAGCTGATCCTAACTTTATGGATAGTTACATTACTGAGTATTCTTTTGCGTCTATTTTCGGTCGAGTTAACTACGACTTTAAGAACAAGCTCTTTGCATCTGCATCTATTCGTCGTGATGGATCATCTCGTTTCGGACCAAACAACCGTTATGGTACGTTCTGGTCAGTTGGTGGTGGTTATACAATCAGCGAAGAAGGCTTTATGCAAAATGTAGGTGTAATAAACCTTCTGAAACTTAGAGCGAGTTATGGTATTACAGGTAATGCTGGTATTGGTAACTTCGATTATGCAGGTTTATGGGGCTTTACACCAGTTTACGATGGTAATGGCGGTGCAGCACCTAGCCAGGTGGCTAACCCAGATCTTACGTGGGAATCACAAGGTAACCTTAACTTAGGTATTGATTTAGAGGTATTAAATAATAGATTGAGAATCAATGGAGATTGGTTCCAGCGAGTTTCTTCTGACTTATTATTAGATCGTCCTTTATCGATGACTACCGGTTTTAGAACGGTTAGCCAGAACTTTGGCGATATGCAGAATACAGGAGTTGAACTTAGTATTTCTGGCGATGTAATTGCTACTAATGATTTTACATTAACATTAGGCGGTAATATCACCTTCATCAAGAACGAGCTTACTAAATTACCTGAGGCTTATATCGATGGTACTAAGCGACGTGAAGAAGGACGTGATTACCAGGAGTATTTCTTATACGGATGGGCAGGAGTTGATCCTTCTAATGGAGATCCATTATGGTATACCGATTCGTCTCGTGAAGGAACTACCAATAATGTTAATGATGCAGTACGTTTTTACGATGGTAAGTCTGCAACACCAACTGCTTTTGGTGGATTTAACCTTACTGCAAACTGGAAAGGTTTAACTTTAAGCGCAATGTTCAATTACCAATTCGGAAATTATGTATATGATTCTCCAGGATGGGTATTACACGGCGATGGTCGATTTACACCACGTAGTACATCTACATTTGGTTTCGAGAATCGTTGGACCACACCAGGTCAGGAGACTAAATTCCCTCAGCATCGTTGGGGTGGTAACCAGTCCTCTAATCAGCGTAACTCAGATCGTTATCTTTATAGCGGCGACTTCATCCGACTTAAGCGTGTGAACTTAGCTTATAATTTCCCTGAGTCTATTACCAGCAGAATGTTCTTACGTTCGCTACAGGTATATGCTAGTTTAGATAATTACTGGACATGGACAAAGTCGAAGGACCTTCCTTTCGATCCTGAGCAGGCTATAAGTGGTGTATATAATACTAATACACCGATCAGTAAGACTGTGAACTTTGGTATTAATATAGGTTTATAGGATTTTTAACTGAAAAATAGAAACAAACATGAAAAATATATATAAAGTTTTAATTCTTACAGGCATGATGTTTGGAGCATCGTCTTGTGGCGATGAGTTCTTAAATCTTCAACCACAGCAGTCTGTTTCGAATGAAGTGTTTTTAGCAAACATTACTGATTTTGAAACTGCGAATATTGGAATGCATAACCAATTGCAGAATTCAGATTGGTATGGCAGATACAGACTTCTGGTTCCTGATGTGATGGGAGAAGATGTTAAGCAAAATGCAAGTGCAAACAGAGCTAAGGAATGGGCCGAGTATAATGGTAACCAAACCGACTTTATTCCACTGGAATTCTGGGCAGAAATGTATGAGGGTATTAATATCGCTAATGAGATAATTAATAAGGATTTTTCTCCTACACCAGCTACAGCCGATCGTTACAATCAAGTGCTCGGCGCTGCTTACGCAATTCGTGCGCTGGGTCATTTTGACTTGGTAAATATCTTTGCGCAGCATTATACATTTACTGCAGGTGCCTCGCATCCAGGTATTCCAATCGTTACTGCTTTTGACGTTGCATCTAAGCCAGCACGTAATACAGTTGCGGAGGTTTATGCTCAGATAGAAGCGGATTTAATGCAAGGTATCAGCTTAATGAATGTTGATCAGCCTAACGCTGGTTACATGTCTAAAGCCGGTGCTCAGGCGCTTTTAAGTCGTGTTTACTTATATCAGGAAAAATGGGCTGAAGCTGAGGCTATTGCAACCACTGTAATTAATAGTGGTGACTATACCTTAACCTCTGCGGCTGCTTATCCTACAATGTGGTTAGACGGTAATTCAAGCGAATCAATTTTTGAGATCGTGATGACTTTACCAGATAATAATGGATCTGATCATATTGGTGGTATGTATAAGGAAACCGGTTATGGCGATTACCTGCCATCGCAGATTTTGTTTAACTTATACGATACGCTTAATACTGATGATGTTAGAGGAAAAGCTCCAATGTTTAGAGTAGACCCTAACCTTTCAGGTGTTTATGGAAGCGTTCGAGTGAACAAATGGCCTAGCGATGGAGCAAATATCGCTACCGATAATATTCCTATTGTTCGCTTATCTGAAGTTTACCTTAATAGAGCAGAGGCTCGTGCCCAGCAAGGAAATGCTGCTGGAGCCATTGCCGATGTAAATATGGTTAGAGATGCGCGTACCGATGGTTTATCGCCAATTGGTGGTTCAGGACAGGCGCTTATCGATGAGATTCTTTTGGAACGTCGTCGTGAGTTAGCATTTGAAGGACATCGTATTTATGATGCTACCCGTTATAAGCGAGGTATCGATCGTAGTGCAGACTGTACTTCAATCCCAACGGCATGTAACATCAGTTATCCTGATTCTAGGTTCATACTACCTATTCCTCAGGATGAGTTGAGTGCTAATCCACAAATGGCTCAAAATCCTGATTATTAATCAGAGTTTTGAATGTTAATAAAAAAGGGAGAGCAGTTGCTCTCCCTTTTTTTATGCTTAAATTCTCCTTAGCTTATTCCACCAATTGTTTCATGAGGTCTTCGATATCTCCTGGGGTAGACATAATCTTTGTGAACGTGCCCATGGTAAGATCGGGGAAGGAGAGGGCAATTCTAAAACGGCCGTGTAACATATGTACTTCATTACCTTTTACCAGAATCTCGTAGGGTAAAAACGCCGTATGCTGTGGACTGGAAATATCAATTTTAGGCATGAATTTAGTCTCACCGTCTTCCCCACCCAGAGCAATTCCGTAAACAGTTAAACCTTTGTCTGGGACATCATAACGATAGACTTTGGTTAACCCAGGTTTGCCACTCGCTAAAGAAGCTTCTATTTTCCGTATCGCATCGTTATAGCTATTAAACTCCGCGAGTTCCTTGGTGTCATCGAAGTAGGGCATACCCATCATATAGTGGTATTTGCGTAGGTTTTCTATTTTCTCGCCTTTTTCAGATCCAAACGGTGTTTCTACGGTATTCCCAAGAGAAGAAAAAGCAGATTTAAACGCAGTACTAACTTCTTTGTAGCTTGTGGCAACCTTATCAAACTCATCTCGAAAGTATGCGTTGCCCCAATATTCAGGATTGGTATAGCTAACATTCACTACGTCGCCTTCTTTGGTAAGGGCAACCCTTAAGGTAGCGGCAAAACCTGTTAATCCGCCGATGGTTTTTACTGCCTTATCGAGTTCAGGGTGTGATACAACAATTAACCAGCGATTTTGGTCATCTGCAGGCATATATTCACCAACTATGGCAAATCCTGAATTGGTAAGATTAGTCTTAACTGCAGCTATTGGCATTTCTCCAGCTACAGTGCTGGCAAGGATATAAGGTTTTAGGGTTTGGGCAACCGTTATGTTGCTTATTAGCATAAGCGCGATAATTGAAAGTACATTTTTCATCTTCGTTAATTTGTTCCGATGTAAATGTAGCATCTGAATACTTGATAAAAACTGATGCTAGTCAGCATTCAACTATGGGAGTATCCTTACATGGCCGCAATAAACTTTTCGTTAATTTCTTCATTGCAGAGGTTGCCAATACTGCCTTCATGGGTGTGGTTGATTTCTTTATATGGAATAAATGTATCCGATTCTATTTCTGCACCAATCCTTTGATAGGCATCTCTAAATGGTACTCCTTGATTAACCAGTTTATTTACATTTTCAACACTGAAAATCATTTCATATTTTGGCTCATCGAGCACAGAGGATGATACAATTAGGTGTTGCAACATAAAAGTTGTTATCTCTATGCAATCTTGTAAAGAGCTAATTGCTGGGAACAATGACTCTTTCAGTAATTGATAATCTCGATGATATCCGGTTGGCAGGTTGTTCGTTATCATGGTCAATTCAACCGGTAGTGCTTGGATTTTGTTACACTTAGCTCGAACCAATTCAAAAACATCGGGGTTTTTCTTATGTGGCATAATGCTGGAACCCGTTGTAAGTTCTTTTGGAAAACTAATGAACTTATGATTTTCATTCATAAAGAGAGTAATATCCATAGCTAGTTTAGTAAGTGTTCCCGCTAATGAGGCCATCGCATAGCTCATTGATTTTTCTAATTTGCCGCGACTTAATTGAGCTGCAATTGCATTGTACTTTAAGGTTGCAAGGTTCATATCCCTTGTCGTAAATGTTCTATCTAATGGAATTGAGGAGCCGTATCCTGCACCAGAACCTAAAGGATTTTGATCAGCTATCTTGTAAGCGGCATTGAGAATATGGATATCATCAATGAGCAATTCTGCGTGTCCGGCTAACCATAAACCAATAGATGAAGGCATGGCAACTTGCATATGCGTGTATCCTGGTATTAAGGCACCTTCATGTTGATTGCTCAACTTCAACAATTGCTCAAATAGCTTTTTTGTGGTCGACTTAAGCATATCAACCTTATCCTTGACAAACAAATGAAGTGCGACTAGTACCTGATCGTTTCGAGATCGGCCAGTATGAATTTTTTTGCCAAGATCACCTAGTCGCTGCGTTAGTTCGAATTCAATTTTCGAATGCACATCCTCAAAATCGGCTTCAATCCTAAATTTGCCGTGTTCAATATCTTGGACTAACAGGTTGAGTTCCTGTACAAGTTCATCTCGTTCTGAAGCGGTAAGGATCCCGATATATGCCAACATCTTTGCATGAGCAGTGGACGCGATGACATCGTATTTGGCAAGCTCTAAATCCAGTTCACGATCATTGCCAACTGTAAAGAGTTCAACTGCATTGTCAATGTTATAGCCTTTATTCCAGAGTTTCATTTTAATTGTAATTGAAGATTTTCTAATAGATTTATATAGGTCGATATTCCGTTCCTTATTTCCTTAAGGTAGATAAATTCATCTGCGGTATGTGAACGGGCAGAATCACCTGGCCCAATTTTTAACGAAGGGATACTCAGTAACGATTGATCGGAAAGTGTCGGAGAACCATAAGTATCCATTCCTAATTCAAGACCAGCTTTTACAAGCGGATGATCCCTGGCAATAGCTGATGAATTGAGTCGGAGCGATGAACTACCAATTTCTGACTTTAAATTACTCTGAATGATTTCCAATACTTCTTGATTTGTGTACACATCCGTGGTTCGAATATCTAAGGTGAAATTACAGGTGTCGGGAACAACGTTATGTTGGGTGCCGGCCTCAATTATTGTTGCTGACATTTTAACCGGCCCTAATGTCTCTGAAATTTTTGAAAATTGAAAAGACCGGACCCATTCAATATCATCCAGTGCTTTGTAAATAGCATTTTCTCCTTCCTCTCGAGCGGCATGGCCAGATTTACCACGGGCGATGCAATTAAGTACCATGAGTCCCTTTTCTGCAATCGCCATATTCATTAGCGTTGGTTCTCCTACAATTGCCATATCGAGCGGGGGGATTTGCTTAACGGCATACTGAATGCCATTTGACCCGGATACCTCTTCTTCCGCAGAACATAATAATATTAGATTAAACGCTAAATTCTGTCGATTATGGAAATGAACAAAGGTAAGAATAAGGCACACTAGCGCTCCACCGGCATCATTGCTACCTAAGCCGAAGAGCATTTCATCCTTTATTATGGGGTCGAGCGGATTCTGTGTGTATCCGGCATTTGGCATAACCGTATCATGATGTGAGTTCAGAAGTAGAGTAGGTTTAACGGGGTCGAAATATTTGTTGGCAACCCATAGGTTGTTTTTGATAAGTTTCACACCTTCAACGTCTTCGTTTGCCAGAAAGTTAGAGATTATCTGAGATGTTTTTTCTTCATTTCTCGATACACTTGGTGTTCGAATCAGTTCTTGAAGAAGGTGAACAGCTTTATTGTATAAATCGTCCATATTTAGTTAATGACTTTAGTAAAGGTCATGGTATTTTTTATAAGATTATCAGGTGAAATTAGTTTTACACGGCTTACACCACCTTCTAAGGCTTCGAATGCATTGGTTAATTTGGGAATCATACCATCGTGAATAACATTGTCTTTGACCATGGAAGAAAACATTTCCTCATCTATGATTGAAATAAGTTTGTTATTGTTGTCGAGAACACCATCCTTTTCAAATACTATGACCAGATCAACTTTATATTGCGAAGAAAGTGCTTTGGCTATTTCACTAGCAAGGGTGTCAGCATTGGTGTTAAGTAATTGTCCATCTTTATCGTGGGTAATTGCCGAGAATATCGGAGTTAACCCATGACCTAGCAAAGAGCAAAGAAATTTATTGTTAACTCTAGTAATATCACCTACATAGCCGAAATCTTGCACTTCTGTCGATCTTTTCCGAGACTGTATGGCATTGCCATCTGCTCCACTTAAACCAATTGCGTTAAGGCCATGGGCCTGAAGTTTAGCAACAATGGTTTTATTGACTAAGCCGGCATACACCATAGTAACTACATCTAGTGTTTCGCGACTAGTAACTCTTCTGCCATGGATCATTTGAGGTGTAAGTCCTAACTTTTTTTCCATTTCTGAAGCGATTGAACCTCCGCCATGTACCAGGATAATCTGTTCTTTTCTTTCACTAACTGCCTTCAGCAATAAGTTTAATTGCTGTGGATTACCAACAACCTTTCCTCCTATTTTTAATACGGTTAGTGGTTTCATGATTCCAGAATTTTTTTTAGTACAGTTTGGGCGCTGTAAATTCTATTAGCAGCTTGTGCAATAACTATTGATGAGTCTCCATCCAGGACTTCATCCGAAACCACAACATTTCGGCGAACGGGCAGGCAATGCATGAACTTACCATTATTCGTTAAGGCCATTTTATCTTTTGTAATAATCCAATTTTGACCAACCTCTATGATTTTTCCGTAATCGGTATAGGAAGACCAGTTTTTAGCATAGATAAAATCCGCATTTGCAAAAGCTGCCTCCTGATCATATTCAATTGTGGCATTTTTGGTATAGGATTCATTCAATTCATATCCTCTAGGATGGGTAATAACCAAATCATATGACGACTGACCTAGCCATTCTGCGAACGAGTTTGCTACCGCTTGTGGCAGTGCGCGAGGATGAGGTGCCCATGTTAAAACAACCTTTGGGCTCTTACTTTTTTTATGCTCTTCAATCGTTATTAGATCGGCAAGCGACTGCAACGGATGAAGTGTGGCACTTTCTAAGGAAATAACGGGTACTGAGGCGTTCGCAATAAAATTTGTGAGCAGTCTTTCAGAATAATCCTGTGCTTTATCAACCAGCGTGGGAAATGTTCGAATTCCAATAATATCGGCATATTGTGAAATCACCGCAGCCGCTTCTTTTATATGCTCCTGAGTATTTCCATCCATTCGGGTGCCATCGTTAAACTCTATCTGCCAACCATCTTTCGACATGTCCATAACGATAACATTCATACCCAAATTTGTTGCGGCTCTTTGTGTACTCAAGCGCGTACGAAGACTTGCATTAAAGAAGAGCAGGGCAAGGGTTTTATTCTTACCCAAGGCATTATTGCTGAAGGGCGCCTTCTTTAGCACTAACGCTTCTTTCACCAAATTCTCCAGGTTAGCCACATCATTAATAGAGAGAAATTGTTTCATTTTCTTATGAGTTTGGAATAACGGATTTTAGGGATGAAATAAAGTATTTAGCTTGGTCGATAGATATGGAAAGAGCAGGTAAAATTCTTAGCACATTGGGGTTTTTGGCTACACCGGTAAGTATTTTGTACTTCTCTAAAAGCTCCTGACGTATCGCTTTTATGGGGAAACTAAACTCAATGCCCAGCATTAAACCTTTCCCTCTTACTTCTTTTACATTTAACTCTTCCAGTGCTGAAATAAGGTAAGTACCAACGTTAATGCTGTTTTGCATCAAATCTTCCTCTTCAATAACCTTCAATACCGCTAAACCAGCAGCCGATGCTAAATGTGAGCCACCAAAAGTGGTTCCCAGCATACCATAATGAGGCTTTAATTCAGGATTAATTAATACCCCTCCCATTGGAAACCCATTTCCCATTCCTTTGGCAATCGTGATTATATCGGGCTTAACATTTGAATATTGATGCGCGAAGAATTTGCCGGATCGGCCGAATCCCGACTGAATTTCATCAAGAATGAATAGTGCATTATATTTTTTACATAAGGCCTGTATGGCTTCCAGAAACTTGTTCGAGGGTTCGTAAATACCAGCTATGCCTTGTATGCCTTCAATAATAACGGCGCAGATTTCATTTTTAGCTATGGTTGACTCAAGACCTGCAATATCTTCCATTTCAATAAACTGAGTGGAGTGAACAGTATTTATGGGCGCTTGAATCTTGTCATTATCGGTTACGGATAGCGCCAAAGAGGTTCGACCATGAAATCCTTTTTTGATCGAAATAACAGTTTTTTTGTTATTTTTAAAAGAGGCTAACTTAAGTGCATTTTCGATAGCTTCAGCACCTGAGTTTACCATAAACAGAGCATAGTCTGGATAGCCAGAAAGCTTTCCTAGGCGCAAGGCATACTCCTCCTGCAGTGAATTTAGAACTGAATTGGAATAAAACCCTAGGTCAGCTATCTGTTCTTTTATGGCATTTACATAGGTAGGATGTGAGTGACCTATTGAGATAACGGCATGCCCGCCATAGAGGTCCAAGTATTTTTCATTTTTATCATCCCAAAGGAAAGACCCTCTTCCTTTTACAAGGGTGATGGGCTGAAGTGGATAAACATCAAATGGTTTCATAATTAAAATATTGATCCTTTTAGTTGAAGACCGGTTGTTTCACCGATTCGGAACATGATATTCATGTTTTGAACCGCCTGACCTGATGCGCCTTTGAGTAGATTGTCTATGATGGACGTAATAAGTAATCTGCCATCGTGTACCTCTAAATGAAGTATAAGATTATTGGTGTTTACAACCTGTTTTAGGTGGATGGGGGACTCAGTGATATGCAGAAATGGTTGATTGGCATAAAATGATCGGAAGATCTCGTAAGCCTCAGTTTCGGATTTGTCGAACTTAAGATACGCCGTAGCAAGAATTCCTCGAGTAAACGGACCACGCATAGGTATAAAAGAGAGTTCACCTTGATTCTTCGGCTGTAGCTGTGTAAGTGATTCTTTGATCTCAATTAAATGTTGGTGTTCAAAGGCCTTGTAAACACTTACATTATCATTTCGCCATGTAAAATGAGTTGTTTTTGATAGAGCATAGCCAGCTCCCGTGCTACCCGTAATTGCATTGATATGAACGTCATTTGTTAATAGCGATGCCTTTGCTAAGGGTAATAATGCAGCTTGAATAGCCGTAGCAAAGCAACCAGGGTTTGCTACACTGTTTGAATTAGCAATCGCCGACTTATTCAGTTCCGGAAGGCCATAAATAAAATCTCTTTCTCTAATCTTACTGTGCTTTTTCCAGCGGAAATCCTGGCTTAAGTCAATTATCTTAACCGTGGGTGATAAGTTAATGGATTCTAAATAGGCTTTAGATTTACCATGTCCCATACATAAGAAAATCACATCTACTGATAAATTGGCCTTATCTGAAAAGGTTAAGTCAGAGTAAATCAAGTCCTGATGAATAGAACTTATTGGTTTACCGGCTTGAGACTTGCTGGTAATGCTAATCAAATCTACCTGAGGGTGATGTTGTAGGATCCTGATTAATTCGCCGGCGGTATAGCCAGCGCCTCCAATAATTGTTGCTCTAATCATAGCTTAGTATTTCTTTGTTCATTTAATCGAAGCTGATTACCAAGTATTTTGGTAAAGCCTTTAACATCATCGCCGCTCCATGAACTGTTCATTTCACCGTAGGTTCCAAAATCATTATTCATCAGGTCGTATTCACTTTTCACGCCGTTTAGTACAAAATTGTAAGGCGTGAGCACAATTTCTACAGTACCGGTCACCTGTTTTTGACTATCTTGGAGAAAGGCTTCAATATTGCGCATCACGGGGTCTAAAAATTGTGCTTCGTGGAGCATCATTCCATACCAATTACCCAGTTGTTCTTTCCAATATTGTTGCCATTTCGATTGTGTGTGCTTTTCTAAAAGATGATGGGCTTTAATGGTTAATAAGGCGCCGGCTGCCTCAAAGCCAACCCTTCCTTTTATCCCAATTACTGTGTCACCCACATGTACATCACGTCCAATGGCAAACTGACTGCCAAGCTCATTAAGATGAGAGATAATAGCTATCGGCGAAAGGGGCGTGCCATTGAGAGCAGATAATTCACCATCTTCGAATGAAATAGATATCGTTTCTGGTTCTTTTTTCGATAGCTGCGAAGGCCAGGCCGCTTCAGGTAAAGGTAGGTGAGAAGACAATGTTTCAACACCACCAACACTAGTACCCCAAAGCCCTTTGTTAATGGAATATTTCGATTTTTCCCACGATGCATCTATACCGTGATTTTGTAAGTAGGTTATTTCTGCTTCCCGCGTTAATTTTTGGTCACGAATAGGGGTTAATACTTCAATATTTGGTACTAATGTTTGAAAAACGATATCAAACCTAACCTGATCATTGCCAGCACCGGTACTTCCATGAGCGATATAGTCGGCCTTGATTTTTTTGGCATAATTAGCAATAGCCAATGCCTGTATGGTACGTTCGGCGCTTACGGAGAGCGGATACGTGCTATTTTTTAATACATTTCCATATACTAGATATTTTATTACCTTATCATAATACTCCTGGACTTGATCGATAGCCAGAAAGCTAGCCGCACCTAATTGTTTTGCTTTTGCCTCAATTTCATCAATCTCCTTGTTGGTAAATCCTCCCGTATTGATAAGTACTGCATGGACTTCCAACCCATGTTCATTTTGCAAATATTTTACGCAATAGGAGGTATCTAATCCGCCACTATAGGCAAGGGTCACTTTTTTATTCATCTTTATTTAAATTATACTTTTTGATGCGAGCAGTTCGCTTTGTTAAGAATTGTTTAAACCGTTCCCATCTTCTGATTTTCTGCTGGCCATTTTCCTTGCCTAAGGATGAAGGTTCAAACATCATACCGGTGCAAAGACAGATTTTATGACTGTTTCGTATTAAAATATCATGGTTTTTGCACCCAGTACACCCCTTCCAGAAAGTTTCATCTTCCGTGAGTTCAGAAAAAGTAACGGGCTTGTAACCCAATGAAGAGTTTATTTTCATTACGGCTAAACTTGTTGTAATTCCAAAGAGTTTAGCTTCTGGGTATAAACTGCGAGAGTGCTCGAAAGCTTTTAACTTAATTTTAGCTGCTAGACCCATTTTTCTAAACGAATCAGCAACAATTAAACCCGAGTTCGCTACGAATTTATTATGACTCCAAGTTTCTATGTAACAGAACCCCGCAAGTGAATCGTTGTGCAATGAAATGATGGCATGGCCAGAGAGAATCTTGGTTTTAATATAATCTGCGGTTCGATTCGCAATACCCGTTCCTCTTTGTTCAGAAGCCGTTTTTATCAGATCACTAATCGCTCTAGCATATTGAATATGTTGCTCCGTGGCAACAATAATTTTAAATTCCATTAGATGAAACTATTGTTAGGAATAAACCTTGTAAATTAAATGTATAGGAAAGAATTGGCTGAAAAGGCAGTGCACGTAGCACCGCTAACTATATTAGACCCAGGCGGGCCTGGCAGTGATTGACCTCAATGCAATAGCCTTGTCTACCACAACGATGGTAACAGAAAACACTACTATAAGGAGTATATTGAAGATCATAAGATGCCAAAAGTAATGAATGTTTTTAAATAACCTAAAAAATGTATTTTTATTTGAACCTCTTCCGCATCTTGAAGACTATAGGGTAGACGTATGATAAAATCGCAGAATCATATATTGAACGAACTATTGGTTTTACATGCGCAAGATGGCGATATGAAATCATTTTCACTCTTAGTTAAACGCTGGCACCCAGCACTTCTAAAGCAGGCATACAGGCTAACACGTAATGATGAGGCCTCATTAGACATTGTGCAAGAGAGTTGGCATGCCATTGCAAGAGGTATAGCAGGCCTGAATAGTCCTGCTGCCTTTAAAACCTGGGCCTATCGCATAGTTAGTAATAAATCTGCAAACTGGATAAAGGAACAGCAACGCCGCAGAATTAATGAATCAGCCTATGACCCAACAGATGATAGTGATACGGACGTTGCTGAGAGTCGCCAAAAGATTACAAAGGCATTAGAAAGATTGCCCACGAGCACGAGGGCATTATTATCGATGTTTTATACAGAAAATCACACGGTGAAGGAAATCAGCGAAATTCTGAGCGTGAATCAAGGTACAGTTAAATCGAGGTTGTTCTATGCTCGGAAAACCTTAAAAGAAGAATACGAAAAGCTAAATAGAGAATTATGAAGAAGGAAGCGAATATTGATGAAGTTATTAAGCAAGCACTCTCCGACGAAGAATCGGAATTTCTCGAGAGATTAGGGGAACAATCGCTAATGGAAGAAGGGTTAGGTTTGCTGAAGGGTAGAAGAGGCTGGATTTCTATTTGGATTGGTTTTGTAATTCTGGTCGTTTTTATAGGCAGTATTTACTCTTTAGTACAATTCTTCGATGCCAACGAGGTTAAAGAGCTTATGATTTGGGGAGGGGGATTCTTCCTGGGCATCTTTATGGTTACAGCATTAAAAATCTGGGCCTGGATGCAAATGGACCGTAATGCTATTATTAGAGAAATTAAGCGGTTAGAGGTGCAACTTACCGCCCTACACCTTAGAAAATAGAGAATTTTCTTGTTGTGATAAACAAATTGTAATACTTTTGACCGACCGTTCAGTCAAAAATACCATGAGCCCTAGAACTACCATACAAAACACTGCTATTCGCAAAGAGAGCAAACGAAAAATTATGGATGCGGCATTTTTATTGGTAGCGTCGAATGGATACGAAGCGACGAGCATTGCCATGATCGCCAATAAAGCAGGAGTTTCGAAAGGCTTATTGTATAACTATTTTTCGAGTAAAGAAGAGCTTATCAAGGCAATTGTCCATGATGCTTTTCATGGAGGCGATAAGATTGCAGAGGCCCTGATTACAACCGACCCTCAAGAGTCACTTCGTAATCTTATAGGATGGTTTTTCAAGGAAATGAGAGAACGACCAGAGCATTGGCGAATAATCACGGAATTAACCCTCAAGATCGAAAAATTTGAATTTGTACATGATATAGTTACCGCCAAAATGGTGCAATATGTAAACTTGTTGGAGTCGATATTTAATAAGTTAGGCTACCAAAACCCTAAAGGAGAAGCAAGGCTAATATCAGCTCTTTTCGATGGCCTCGGCATTCATACGTTAATGATACGAGAAGACTACCCGCTCGATGAAATGGAGCAGTTTTTGATTAATAAATACTGTAAATAAACTTTTAAGGATGGAAAAAATACTAATTGCATTAATTGTTGGCTTGGCATTCCAGGCGAATGGCCAAACTGCTCGCGAGATCGTTCAAAAAGCGGATGATAAAATGCAGGGGCAATCGAATCAATCGGAAATGAAAATGACCATTGTTAGGCCCAGTTGGAAACGAGAAATTACCATGAAGGGGTGGGCACTCGGCAGAGAGTTTAGCCTCATATTAATAACCGGACCGGCGCGCGACAAAGGGACGGCCTTCCTTAAAAGAAAAAATGAAATGTGGAACTGGCAACCATCTATTGATCGAGTTATTAAGTTACCTCCTTCGATGATGTTGCAATCATGGATGGGCTCCGATTTCACGAACGACGACTTGGTAAAGGAATCATCGATCGTAAATGATTATACGCATGAGTTGGCCGCCGATACGGTTGTAAATGAACTAGATTGTTACAAAATAGTGCTTACACCAAAACCAGAGGCTGCCGTAGTTTGGGGAAAAATCATTTTTTATATCGATAAAGAAGAGCTAAATCAGCATTTGGTGTATTACTATGATGAAGACAATTACTTAGTGAGCACAATGAAGCTTTCTAACATACGGGATATGGATGGACGTATGATTCCCACCCATCTGGAAATGATTCCAGCAGATGAACCCCAGAATAAAACCGTAATTGATTACCTCAATATGGAGTTTGACCTTGCTTTAAAAGAGTCGTTTTTCTCACAGCAAAATATGAAACGAGTACGCTAATTTTTTTAATTATGATAACCTTAAGAGAATCTGAAATTCGCAATGAGTCCTTGTCACTTGCCGTAGATGCATATCAAATTCTGAGCTTGTTGCCGGTCTCTATGAATGCCAAAGTTCGCAGTCAGTTAATCGACGACAGTTTCCATGTGTCATCGTTAATAGCGGAGTCGTTCCAGGCTGTAAATAATGAACAATCTGCTATGGCCATTGCCTCAGCCATAGAACGGCTCAATACGCTTAAGCTTTTGCTCGAAAAGGTTAGTCCATCTATAGAAACCGCAGGCTTATTAGACAGTTTTCGACATCGTATAGAAGAGCTCTATGTAGAACTCACGGAGTTATTATCGGCATTAAACCTGATCAATGGAGACCCTTATTCACCAAAACTCGAAACGGCATGTATCTAACTCTTGCATGGCGAAATATTTGGCGAAATAAGCGCCGTAGTATAATAACGATACTTTCGATCACATTTGCTGTCTTGTTAGCATGCATAATGCGTTCAATGCAATTGGGGTCTTACGAGAGAATGATCTCGAATGCCGCTCAATTCTATACAGGATATGTTCAGGTTCATAAAAATGGCTATTGGGATGATAAAATGCTCGACAACAGCTTTGATAATAACAATGATCTTCTGGCACTAATTGAATCAACAGAAGGCGTAAAGGTTGCTGTTCCAAGACTTGAATCTTTCGCTCTCGCTTCTTATGGCACCAAGACTAAGGGAGCAATGGTCCTGGGTATGGTTCCTGATAAAGAAGACCAATTAACAAAAGTTAAGGACAAGATTGTTGAAGGCGAATACCTTGAGGATGGCGATCATGGCGTAATGATCGGCCAGGGACTGGCTAAATACCTAAACCTTGGTATTGGAGACAGTCTTGTGCTCATCGGACAGGGATATCATGGAGCAAATGCGGCGGGCATTTTTCCGATCAAAGGAATAATGAAATTCCCTGTTCCTACACAGAATAACCAAACCGTTTATATGACGCTGAAGGAGGCTCAATGGTTTTATGCGGCAGATAATCTTCTTACAGGAATTGCTCTTGTAGTGGACCAAGCCAAAAATGTTGACCGTGTTGTTGCGGATATTTCCTTAAATGTTGATACAGAAGCCCTTGAAGTTATGGGTTGGAAGGAGATGATGCCCGACCTTGTTCAAGCCATTGAGGTCGATAATATCAGTGGTAAAGTCATGATCTGGATTTTGTACGTCGTGATTGGATTTGGGATGCTGGGCACATTCCTGATGATGACAGTGGAACGAATGTATGAGTTTGGTGTAATGATATCAGTTGGCATGACAAGGCTAAGAATGCAGGCTGTAATCCTACTTGAGATGATGATGATGGCCGGTATTGGTGTGCTGGTCGGTGTCGGAATAAGTTTACCGATAATCATCTATTATTATTATAATCCGGTTTTTATGGCCGGAGAAGCAGCCGAAGCAATGAGTGAGTCATTCGGTGTTGAGGCGGCCTATTTCTTCTCAGTAGAGTCATCATTGTTTTATAATCAAGCCTGGGTAATATTCTTTATGGCAATTCTCCTGGGCTTATACCCATTGATTTATATTCAACGACTCAAGCCCGTTGAATCCATGAGAACTGTATGATGATGATCTTTAATTTGGCATGGCGGAATATTTGGCGTAATAAGCGACGTAGCTTTATTACAATGAGCTCCATTGGTTTCGCGGTCATCTTCGCAACCATGATGATGTCTGTACAACGTGGTTCACTCGAGCATTTGATTGATAATTCGGTTAAGTTTTATACGGGTCATTACCAGATGCAGAATCCGGAATACTGGGAAGAGAAAACGCTGAATAATAGCATGAGTTACGCTGTAGAACTGGTTAGTGATATTGAATCACTCCAGGGTGTTCAGGCGGTTTCTCCACGAATAGAGTCTTTTGCTTTGGCATCCGATGGTAACCTCTCAAGAGCTGTAATGGTTTGGGGAATTGATCCTGAGCGGGAAGAAAAGGTGCTTGGTTTTAATAACAAGCTAAGAGAGGGCAACACTATTGGTTCATTCAGTGATGGCGTGATGATCGCTGAGGGGTTGGCAGAATATATGAAAGTTGGTTTAGGAGATACCCTTATATTGATTAGTCAGGGATATCATGGAGCCAACGCCGCTGGTTTATTTGCTATTGAGGCTATATTGAAGTTTCCTAATCCTGTACAAAATAAGCAGATGGTGGTAATGTCTTTACCAAGAGCGCAATGGTTTTACGCGCTTGACGACATGGTAACCAGTACGGTTATCCTTCTCGACGACTACACCGCGATGCCTTTGGTTGAAAGCCAGATCATAGACCTTATGGGTAACGAAATGGAATTGCTGAGTTGGCGTACTATGACTCCTGATCTGATACAAACCGCCGAAATGAAGTACGCTTCTTCGGCGATCATGATTCTGATATTGTATGCAGTGATAGGCTTTGGTATGTTCGGTACATTTTTGATGATGACGGCTGAAAGAAGAAGAGAATTTGGCATTCTACTGGCCGTTGGTATGAAACGAAAATTACTCCAGGCATCTACTTTCATGGAGGTCTTTATACTCTCAGCACTAGGAGTGGTAGTAGGGCTGGGTATTAGTTCAGCTTTAATCATCTATTTTCATTATAATCCAATTCAGTTAGGCTCTAGTTATGACGCCATTGCCGATATGTACGGGATGGAAATGCAAGTTGAGTTTTCGGCGCAGAGCATGGTGTTTTACACCCAAGGATTGGCCATTTTTCTTATTGCATTCATTCTTGGGTTTTACCCGGTAATGTCAATAGGTAAAACGATTCCTGTACAAGCCATAAGAGAGGGGTGATGAGAGTTAAAAGTTACGAAATAAGAGTTTTGAGTTTTTGTTATCTCCTAAATACCAAGGCGGATGCAAATACTAAATACTCAATACTAGATACTAAATAAATAAAAAATGTTACTAAAAATCGCCTGGAAAAATGTCTGGAGAAGTCGCGGCAGAAGTTTCGTGGTCATTGGATCTATTACTGTTGGGGTATGGGCCCTGCTTTTCGGATCCGGATTTATGAATGGATTCCTTGTTGGCTATATGGCAAATATTATTAATAATGATATTTCAAATATCCAGATTCACAATGCACAGTTTAAAGATGACTTTGATATAAAATTTGATATCAAAAATGGACATCAGAAAGCAGAAGAAATACGATCCTGGGATGGGGTAAAGGGAGCGACAACCCGAACTATCGTAACAGGAATGATCTCCTCACCCAAAAAAGCTGCAGGAGTTCAAATAAGAGGAGTTGACCTTGAAAATGAGGCACGGGTGACGAGCCTAGACTCAATCTTGGGAGAAGGAACTTATTTTGAAGGAATAAATAGGAACCCGGTAATTATTGGTTCTAAGCTGGCAGAAAACCTCTCGGTTAAACTCAGATCTAAAGTAGTTCTTACCTTTAATGATGGGGAGGGTAATATTACCGCCGGGGCGTTTCGCGTGGTTGGAATTGCCGAAAGTTCTTCGCTAACAATCAGTGAAATGTATGCCTTCGTAAGGCAGGATGACCTCACCCGATTGATTGGCCTTGGTGATCAGGTTCATGAAATAGCCGTCGTTATTGACCCACAGGTCGAAGAATCAGCTATTGTTGATAAATACAAGGCTGCCTATCCAGATGATCTTACCGAAAGCTGGCGCGAAATTGCTCCCGAACTGGCACTTATGGATGAGATGTATGGGAGTATGCTCTATGTTTTGATGGCAATTATTCTAACAGCTTTGATATTTGGTATAGTAAATACCATGCTCATGGCAGTTTTAGAAAGGATTCGAGAGCTTGGAATGCTGATGGCTGTGGGTATGAGCAAGGCAAGAGTTTATATAATGATTCTTGTTGAGACTGTATTTCTCGGCTTGGTGGGCGCACCATTGGGCTTATTCGTAGGTTGGGCTACAATTGCCTACTACGAAACCAATGGCGTTGATTTGTCAAGCTATTCGGAAGGACTTGAGTCATTTGGATATTCATCAATACTGTATCCATATCTAGACAATTCAGTGTACCTAATTGTAACCATTGGGGTATTGGTTACGGCAGTGCTTGCCGCTCTATACCCTGCATATAAAGCAGTTAAACTAAGGCCAGTAGAGGCATTACATAAGATATAAGCGAACTTAAATAATTACAAAAATGAGTGTTATAAAAACAGAAGGTGTAACTAAAATCTATAATGATAATTCTGTTCCGGTAAATGCCCTTAATGGGGTGTCAATTTCAGTGGAAGAGGGGGAGTTTACGGCTATAGTTGGACCATCAGGTTGTGGTAAAACAACCTTGCTAAACATTCTTGGCGGACTTGATCAACCTACTCAGGGAAGTGTTGAGGTAGCCAATACTGATATTACCGGAATGAAGGACTCGAGTCTAATAAATTTTCGGTTAGAGAATATTGGCTTCGTTTTTCAGGCCTATAATCTGATACCCGTATTAACGACCAAGGAAAACGTAGAATTTATTATGCTCCTCCAAAAAGCTCCCAAAGACCAACGCGATAAGCGCGCCATGGAATTACTTGAAGAAATGGGCATTGCTGATAAGGCAGATAAGCGACCCTCGGAGCTGTCGGGTGGCCAACAGCAACGCGTTGCAGTAGCTCGAGCACTGGCATCAAAGCCTAAATTTATCCTTGCTGATGAGCCGACTGCAAACCTGGATTCTAAGTCAACTTCTAACCTATTAGATATGATGGCTAAAATGAATAAGGATGAAAGCGCAACCTTTGTCTTTTCAACGCACGATCAACGCGTAATTGATAAAGCGCGAAGAGTCATTACCCTAGAGGATGGTAAAGTGGTCTCCGACGTAACCAAAGAATAGATTCCTAATGCGAATAATCGTATTACTATTATTGGTATTTACCTTTACCTCATTAAAGGGGCAGGATAACGATGAGCCGAGCAACTGGGCGTTTCGTGGTTACCTCAAGAACATGTCTACGTTTTCCTGGTCACCATTAATCGGAGACACGCTCTGGTACGACAACCTTACGCATAACCGCCTCAATGTAGCCTGGTACCCAACTTCTAATATCTCGGTATTTGTTGAGATGAGGAATCAATTATTTACTGGGGCGAATGTGAGAAATGTGCCCAATTACGGCGAGCTAGTTGATAATAATAATGATTATTTTGATCTAAGCTGGAATGCTATTAATACAGAAAACGTCGTGCTCAATATGATGTTCGATCGGATGTTTGTGCAATGGGTTCAGAATGATTGGGAAGTAAAGCTTGGTCGGCAACGTATTAATTGGGGGGTAAATCTCGCCTGGAACCCTAACGACTGGTTTAATGCCTATTCTTTCTTTGATTTTGATTATGAAGAAAGACCTGGGAGTGATGCCTTACGGGTTACCTACTATACAGGGGTGGCATCGAGTATAGAGGTTGCTTCTAAAATTGCAGACTCCTTTGACCAATACGTGGTGGCAAGTATGTACAAGATGAATATAAATAATTATGATTTGCAATTTTTAGGTGGTTTAGCTCAGGGAGACCTCTCTTTTGGTAGCGGTTGGGCCGGGAATCTAGGTCTTGCAAGTATAAAAGGAGAACTAACTTATTTCGTTCCGGTAATTGAAACAACCGCAAATATGAATGTGAATCCGGTAAATGGGGAAATCATACCCGGATCAAAACGTTATAATTCCATGTTTCTAGGGGCAATTTCACTGGATTATTCTTTTCCAAACTCCTTATATCTCAATGGATCGGTAATGTATAATTCTATAGGGAGCTACGATGCCAATATATTTGGGGCAGCCCTCTCTCAACAACTCATGCGATTTACAGTTCGTGACTTATCTCCCTTCCCATGGTCCGCATTCGTCTCAGGTAATTATCAGTTTACTCCGTTATTATATGGAGGAGCTTCTGTTATGTACTATCCCGGTACCAATAACTTCTTCATCAACCCGCTTCTTACCTATTCTATTGTGCAAAATCTAGATCTGGATTTGGTTGGTCAAATATTTTTCGGAGATAACCAAAACGACTCTTATGATGCCATTTCGAAGGCGCTATTTGCACGAATTAAATGGAGTTTTTAAGACCCATTCGCTTTACTTTTTCGTAATTTTAATAGAGGATTTGAACCATGAAAAGGCGGTCTAAAATAATAATTATTTTAACCTTGATTGTGTTGGTGGCTGGGGGCTACTATGCTTATAACGCCTTTCTTTTCATGTACTTTATTAGCCCGGGAGATGGAGGTTATGATCATCAGAAAAAAATCGAGCACTTGGCCGGCAGTACGCAAAGCGAAGAAGGCTTTGTGGATGGTTGGGGTGAATCTGCTCGCATGGCAAAGCCGATCCGACTAGCTCTATTAAACGATTCTACTATTGTTTTTGCAGATATTTACAACCACGCAATTCGAACTGTGGATATCCATGGTCATGTTACTACTCTTTTGGGTGGTCCTGATAAATCAGGCTATTTGGATGGCCCCGCAGATCAAGCAAAAATTTATAGCCCTCATGGTGTAGCTGTAAGATCCGATGGCGTTATAGCCGTAGCTGAGGCGCAGAATAATTGTATCAGGCTACTTTCGCCCATTCAGACATTCGACGTTGCTAATTCCTACTACGAGGTGTCAACCTTGGCAGGGATACCTGGTGAAGGCGGCTTCGCGGATGGCTCAAATAGCGAGGCCCTTTTTGATGCGCCACACGCGATTGTTTGGGGCCCTTCTGGTGAATTATATGTTGCCGATATTGGCAATGCGCGTATTCGTATGATTAAGGATGGAATGACAAAAACTATTGCTGGAAGGGATAAGACAGGGGCTAATGACGGAGACTTAAGCACAGGAACCCTTCGCTACCCGATGGATATTGCCTTAGACAAAGCTGGTAATTTGTGGATTATTGATGCCGCAGAATTAACCATAAGAAAATGGAATAGGGAAGAAGGACTTACTACCCCATTCCCTGGTTTGGAAATTGCCATGCCGCATGGTGTAGCCATAGATGAGGTTAATCAGCGAATAATCGTAGCCGAGATGTATGGCAATAGAATACTAGGCTACGATATGAAGAACGGCAGCGTATCAACCATTTGCGGTTCTGATGATGAAGCATTTGAGAACGGCCTTAATAAGCCAGCGGCGGTACTCGTAAATAACGGAGTAATTTGGGTTGCTGATTTAGGTAATAACCGAATAGTTATTACTGAATTGCCTGCTGAGTAGCTCATGACTATCTTGTGTTTCAAATCTATTTTAACGCTTGTTTCTTCTTATGACGCTCTATTATTTATTGGTAGGGCACAAAAAAAGTCCTTGTTCAACAACAAGGACTTCCCAATCATTATTCTTATAGAATTACTTCGTTACCAAGTTCACAGACAACGTGAAATCATCGTAAATAGTCTTGTCACCTAGATCATCGAAGAAGCTACCAGAACCATAACGAACATCAAATTCCGAACGGTCGATAACGATATCAGCGATAGCAACTACTTTATCGCCATTGGCAACAAGTTGCGCATCGAAACTTACAGGCTTAGTAGTCGACTTAATCGTCATGTCGCCAGTAACTGTAAATTTACCATTTTTACCATTAGGTTTTACATCAGTAATTTTGAAAGTCGCAGTAGGAAATTTTTCAACTCCAAAGAAATCTGCTGACTTAAGGTGACCATTTAATTTCTGCTGGTATTCTCCTTCTAAATCGGTTGAAGTAATAGAAGCCATGTCGATGACGAAAGTTCCACCTTGTAAGCTACCATCTTTAATCATTAGTTCACCGCTTTTAATTGCAACGGTTCCGTTGTGCTGACCAGTAACTTTCTTTCCTACCCACTCAACTTTACTATCGGTTGCGTTGATCTCATGGTTACCGTCAATTAACTTTTCTGTAAATGACATTGCGAATACGGCTAGTACTACTAATGCCAGGCTTTTAATTGTGTTCATAATTGTTTGTGTTTGTTTATATTTAAAAATTTATAATGTTCTAACTTCATTTGTTGCAACAAATAATTGAGCAAAAAAATTCAGTTTCTTAGTTTATCTAATAAATTACTGAGTTGTTCGGCTTCTTTTGAGCTTATGCCGACTTCTAATTCTCTTTGAATCATCTGCTGTTTATTTGTGATTTCCTTAAGGACACCTATACCTTTCTCAGTAATAAAAACATCCATTTTCCTGCGATTTTCCGGGCATAGATGGCGATCTACAAGGCCCAATTTCACTAATTTATCGAGTAAACGTGTCAGGTCTGGAGCCTTATCTAACATCACTGCTTTTATCTCGCCAGGAGAAATCGGGTTAGGTTTGCTTCCATTCAAAATTCGCAAGACGTTATAATGCTGGTTTTTAAGTCCGAAAGCACTAAATGCCGCTTGGTATTTATCGCGATACCAATTGTGAGTATAAAGCAAATTAACCACAGCCTTCTCGAAGCTAGAGCTAAAAGACTTCTGATTTATGGCTTGTAATATACTTTCTCCCATCTAGGATATTTGTTAATTATATATTTGTTGCAACAAATGTAAGTCGCAAAGTAGAAAACTGCAAAGGTTTTCTATTTTATTTTTTCAACTTATCGGCAAAGGCCTTCCTAAATTTTTCTAGTTTAGGCTGGATTACGAACTGACAATACCCTTGGTTACCGTTAAGGGCGTAATAATTCTGATGGTAATCCTCGGCAGGGTAGTAGGTGCTTTCTTTTACGATTTCTGTTACAATCGGGGATGAGTATGCACCCGATTCATTCAATTTCTTTTTATAGTATTCGGCTGTTTCCCTTTGCTCTTCGGATATATAAAACACTGCCGATCGATATTGTGTGCCTACATCAGCTCCTTGCCTATTTAACGTGGTAGGGTCGTGGGTTTTCCAGAATACCTCTAATACCTCCTTAAAGCTAACTACATCTGGGTCGAAAACAACTTTTGCTACTTCTGCATGACCCGTTGTGCCTGTACATACCTCTCTATAGGTAGGGTTATCTACATGACCACCCATATAACCGGATTCAACGGAAATAACACCTTGCAGCTCTTCGAAAACTGCTTCTACACACCAAAAGCATCCTGCACCGAGGATGGCGGTTTCTTCACGGTTATTTTGAGCATTCATAGATGTCGTTGTTAATAATACAAGTAAGATTAAAAGTGAACTTTTCATACATTCATATTTATCTCTAAACGAAATAAAATGATTCCAAGTTCCAACGAGGTAATATCTTAAGCGAGCTCTGCCAGTGGAGTGCGGCCACCTTTGGTTTTGGTGCCATTTTCAATAAGAATTTTGGCGTCTAAGGGTAGAAAGACATCAACCCGAGAACCAAATTTAATAAATCCAAATTCTTGCCCTTGCTCTAATTGGTTTTCTTCTTTAATGTACCATTTTATCCGGCGTGCCAGAAATCCTGCTATTTGGCGAACAAGAACTTCTACGCCATTTTCAAGCTGAATCACCATGGTGGTTCTTTCGTTGTCTTCCGAGGCCTTAGGGTTCCATGCCATCAGGTATTTACCTGGGTGGTACTTAAAAAATTTAATTATTCCAGCTACCGGCGAACGGTTAACATGAACATTTAGAGGCGACATAAAAATAGAAATTTGAATGCGCTCTTCTTTAAAGTACTCGTGCTCAGTGGTTTTCTCAATTACAACGACTGTACCATCGGCTGGTGCCAAAATCTGCTTGCTATTAACCGGAATCTTGATGTTAGGAATTCTGAAAAACTGCAGTACCAGCAGATAAAGAAGTATACTGGCAAGGATCGCTATATTCTGCAGCAACTCCTTTTCCGGGAGAAAGTAGGTAATGGCCAAATTAATGGCTACAAAGATTATCAAGAGGTAGAAAAGTAGGCTCCTGCCTTCTTTATGAATAGTCATACACGATTAATTCGTTGAATAATCTGCTAATAGCCGCCGCGATATTTATAGGTTTGAGCTACTTTATCGATGGCAACCATATAGGCTGCAATACGCATAGTTACATCAAATTTTTGAGAAGTTTTGTAAACATTTTCAAAAGCAGTCTTAATTATCCTGTC
This sequence comes from uncultured Cyclobacteriaceae bacterium, assembly GCA_965368405.1. Taxonomy (GTDB): domain Bacteria; phylum Bacteroidota; class Bacteroidia; order Cytophagales; family Cyclobacteriaceae; genus S012-113. The sequence continues at coordinate 11,958 of CBDUMS010000023.1, read as the reverse complement.
TGAGCGACGATTAACTCGATCGCGGGTCCACTTAAACCCTAAACGATTTTGCACCCACTCAAAATAAGAAACTGTTACGCCACCTGCGTTTGCCAGGATATCAGGTACTACCATTATACCCTTACTATTAATAATGGAGTCTGCTTTGTAAGAAGTTGGCCCATTTGCACCTTCCACGATTAGTTTAGCCTGGATATTATCTGCATTTCTTTTTGTAATAACATCCTCTTTAGCAGCAGGTATTAGTACATCAACATCTAATGTAAGTAGTTCTTCACCTGTTATGGATTCTGCACCAGGAAAACCTTCGAGTATGCCATTATTACCATCGCGATAGACCTGAGCCTCACGCGTATCGATTCCATTGGCGTTATAATAGGCTCCTGAGATATCGCTGATCGCCACAATCTTAACGCCGCGTTCCGCCATTAGCGTAGCTGCATAAGAACCCACGTTACCAAATCCCTGAATTGCACAAGTGGAATTGTAGGGATTAATTTTCATTTTTTCCATGGCAACCATTGCAGATACCATTACGCCACGACCAGTTGCTTCTGCACGTCCAAGGGATCCACCCAACACGATAGGCTTACCGGTTACAACAGCATTAATTGTCATCCCATTTGCGCGAGAATACTCATCCATAAGCCAGGCCATCTCTTGAGGGCCGGTACCCATATCCGGTGCCGGAATATCTTTATCGGGACCAAAAACCTCTAGCATTGAACTAGTATAGGCGCGCATTAGTCGCTCAACCTCTCCTTTAGACATTTCGCGAGGATTACAAGTAATACCACCTTTGGCGCCGCCATAAGGAATATCAACCACAGCACACTTCCATGTCATCCAGGCCGCTAAGGCCTTAACTTCATCGATATTAACGTCAGGATCGAAACGAACACCACCTTTTGATGGACCGAGGATATTAGAATGGATAATTCTATAGCCTTCAAATACTTTGATAGTACCATCATCCATTGTAACCGGAAGGGAAACAATAACCTGCTTAACAGGCGACTTAAGAACATTATAAATTTCATCGTCGAGGCCTAAAGTTTTAGAGGCCAGGTCGAATCTAGACATCATCGATTCGAATGGATTTTCGTGATCTCGAATTGGAGCAGGTTCTATATAACCCATGATTACTTGGTTTTGAATTTACGTTGCAAAAGTAAGGAATGCTTGAGATTCAAGGCATTATTAAGAGAATATTTTAATAAATACAACAATAAATGGCACGGCTAATAAGAGGCTATCAAACCGATCTAAAAACCCACCATGCCCCGGTAATGCGGTGCCAGAATCTTTAATTACCAGGCTTCGTTTAAAGACTGATTCTATCAAGTCTCCGTATATACCAGTAATAACAATTAGGCCTGCAGCCACTAGCCATTGAATAGTATTAAGATCATAAAAATAGCGAGACAGCCCATAGGCCATGATAAGGGCGAGTACCCCACCTCCGATGCTGCCTTCCCATGTTTTTTTTGGTGAAATCCTTTCAAATAGCTTCTTTTTTCCGAGCATAATCCCTGAAAAATAGGCTCCAGTATCACTTGCCCAAAGGATAAGTAGAATACCTAGAATAATCTCGTAGCTATATGTGCCATTGGCAAAAGCAATTACATTAAGTAGCGCAAACGGGATGGCCACATAGATAATCCCCAGAAAAGTATATGCAATATTAGTAAATGGCTTCACATCATCTTTCTTGTAGAGTTTGATTAGGAAAACCATAGCCAGCAATGGAAATACAGTAAGTAAATATTTTAGAGGCAATATGTCGGCCTCTATAAGAAATGTAAGTACAAAGAAGAGTTGGCCGATGAAGGTACCGATTAATGTAAGCGGAAGCCGCTGATCGATTTTCGTTAGCTTGTAGAATTCCCACTGCGTAAGTACGCTGAGCAACAGAAATATGGCAAAGTAGGTCCATTGATCATAGACGATCCCGCTAATAACTACAATGGCACCCAAAACCGCGGTCATGAACCTCAGCCTTAAGCCCCCGAACCTACTCGAATTTAATGTCATTCTCAATTACTCTTAGTGCCAAAACTGCATATTTTGGATCAACATGAACCTCATATTGGCCAAAAATATTATAAGCGGTGTCTTTTTTATTTATAACAACCGGTTCATACCCTCGATCGGTTAAAATATCTTTCACGATTTCAACCTTATACTCTTCCTTGGCTTCGAATACTTTAGTCCAATTGTTCATTTACCGCCTTCTTCTTAAAAAATATAAATAACAATAGAGTAATAATAACCGAAATAATGACCTGTGGCCATGGAATCGAATCGGTGGCTTCAATATTAAAATCCACCAGTTCATTATGGTAGAGGTACAGCATTATCAAGGTAAAGCCGTTGTTTACAAAATGAGCAACCATAGGATAAATAATGTTGCCTGAAAAATAGTACATATAGCCAAATAAAGCCCCAAGTAACATACGCGGAACTAACCCATAAAACTGGAGGTGAAATAGACTAAAGAGCAACGCTCCAAGCCAGATAGCTACATGAATATTCTTTGTAATACGGTAAACATGGTTTTGAACGAGTCCTCGAAAAACCAATTCCTCGCCAATCCCTGGGATTATGGCTACCACAACTATTCCGAGAAGGAGTTGTCCAAAACTTTCAAACTCGGTAATAAACTTAGAGGTCTTCGCGAGCATTTCCTCCATGTTTTTTAGCGCAGATTCGATGCCACTCATTGATTCGGGCAGGTGGATATTTTGATTCCACTCAATAAAAGGAGCATTTACACCCATAAAAAATATGACAAGCAGGAAAGACAATCCAATAAGGGATAGGTCGGTTTTTGTAGGTGCAAAATCGCTAAAAGACCCTTTATAAAAATATTTTAGCAAGATCCAGGGCATTAGAATAAAACCTGTAAAGGAGCCAACCCCTTGCATTATAAGTAGTGGCACGCGCATCCCTTCATCGCTAGTGGGGTCCAGCATTGCCGAAGTAAAGCTCATCATATCGCCAGGATAGAATGGAAGCGCTACGGCTAAACCCAGGAAGGCACCGATAAACTGAAACCCAACCATCGTGGTTCCCAGGGTTATGAGTAATAGAACCCAAGGATTATGATTATTGAATAAACTAAGAACGGTAGGATTACTTGGTTTGATCATAAACTATTTAATGTTGGCAAAAGTAAGGGTTATTATCTTTTCTAAAAGCTATATTTTTGCAACTTGTTAGGAATTAACTGATAATGGTAACAATAGGAAGTACGACTATAGGAGAATTTCCTTTGCTCTTGGCTCCGATGGAGGATGTAAGCGATCCTCCATTTAGGGCAGTGTGCAAAGAGAATGGGGCGGATTTGATGTACACTGAATTTATTTCGGCCGAAGGATTAATTCGTGATGCCACCAAGAGCAGGCAGAAACTAGATATCTATGACTACGAGCGCCCAATCGGAATACAGATATTTGGCGAAAAGATAGAATCGATGCGTATGGCAGCAGCCATAGCCGAAGAAGCTCAGCCCGAGCTTGTAGATATAAATTATGGTTGTCCGGTGAAAAAAGTTGCTGGGCGTGGTGCCGGGGCGGGAATTCTTCTCGATCTACCAAAGATGCAGAAGATGACCGATGAAATCGTTAAACAAGTTAGTTTGCCGGTAACCGTCAAAACACGCCTCGGCTGGGATCATGATACCATCCAAATTATAGAAGTAGCCAAACGACTGCAGGATGTAGGAATTCAGGCGTTAACTATTCATGCCCGTACACGACAACAAATGTATAAGGGCCATTCAGATTGGTCGTATATTGCTGAGGTAAAGAATCATCCTGATATTCATATACCAATCTTTGGAAACGGCGATATTGACACTCCAGAGAAGGCAGTTGAGTACCGTGATAAGTATGGAGTTGACGGCATCATGATAGGCAGAGCATCAATTGGGAATCCCTGGATATTCAACCAGATTAAGCATTTTATGAAGACCGGAGAGCATTTGCCACTTCCGGACTTAAAGGAACGGGTAGATACGGTAAAGAAACATTTAAAATTTTCTATTGAGTGGAAGGGTGATAGAACGGGCGTTTTTGAGATGAGACGTCATTACACCAGCTATTTTAAAGGGCTCATTAACTTTAAACCCTACCGAAAGCAATTAGTAGAATTAGAAGACCACCTTGCACTTTTTGATCTCCTCGATGAGATTGAATCTAAATTTCAATTTGAAGGTGTGATGCAGTCATGACCGATCGTTCTGGGAACAACCTACCCATGGCATGGTTGATATTAATACTTCTCACATTGGTTTGGGGCAGCTCTTTTATTCTAATAAAGAGGGGGCTTGATTTTTTCGATGCAGGTGAAGTAGGGGCATTAAGGATGTTTACGGCATCTTTTGTGCTTATTCCAGGAGCAATTAAACATTTTAAACGATTTAATCGAACCCAGTACTTTTATTTGTTCATAGTGGGTTTTGTAGGAAGTTTTATCCCTGCATTCCTATTTGCCAAGGCCGAAACTGGAATTAGTAGTGCGATGGCGGGTGTTTTAAATGCATTAACACCCATGTTTGTTGTTTTGGTGGGGGGATTGTTTTTTAACCAGCGATTTACCCTGAAGACAGGAATAGGTGTCTTGGTGGGATTTGCCGGCACGGCATTGCTCGTGTTGGCGGGTGCAAATGGCGAGTCGCTCGAACTTAACTATTTTGCCTTCTTTATTTTGTTGGCAACTGTCTGTTATGGTTTAAATGTGAACATTATTAAATATAAGCTTAATGGTATACCTGCCATTCCGCTAACATCGATGGCGATGGTACTAATTCTCCCCTTTGCTAGCTATTATTTATTTGGGTATTCTAATTTTCTGAGCACCTTAAGAGCAGAACCCGAAGCATGGATGTCCGTATTCTATGTTTCCATCTTAGGTATTATTGGAACAGCAAGCGCTATGGTCTTATTTAATAAGCTTATTCAACTTATCTCACCTGTTTTTGCTAGTTCAGTCACTTACTTAATTCCAATAGTTGCTGTTGTCTGGGGCTTGCTCGACGGCGAAGTCTTATACCTTCAGCATTATATTGGGATGGTGGTAATTTTAGTGGGCGTCTATATTACCAATCGCCGCTAGTTTTATTGTTTTTCATTTAATTTAGAAAAAAAATATTCCTATGATAAGAAATAAATGGTTTATCCATTTGGCGGTGCTTACAACAAGTTTCATTGTTGCCTGTACCCCAGCCGAGCAAACAAATACCATCCAAAAACAAGAAACCAGTATGTCTGATTCTCATTCTTACGCAAAACCCGAAATCGCCGTTATTACCCATTTGAACTGGAAGGCGGATGTGAATTTTGACACCAAAACTATTACAGCAGTGGCTGATTTTACCATCAGTAAACAAGAAGATGCCGCAGAGATAATCTTTGATGTGAATGGACCTCAAATTGAGGCCGTTACGGATGGGGAGGGGAATCCGCTTTCTTTCGCACTGGGTAATTCCCAAGAATTTCTTGGTCAGCCGTTAGTCGTTTCACTTAACCCAGAGGTGCGCCGTGTAAAGATTTCCTATAAAACATCGCCAGATGCCGAAGCTTTACAATGGCTAACAGCGCAGCAGACTGCAGCAGAGACTGCACCGTTTTTATTTACCCAATCACAGGCGATTCTCTGCCGCAGCTGGATACCAGTACAGGATTCTCCTGGCATACGTTTTACCTATCAAGCAGAAGTTAAAGTACCACAAGGAATGCTTGCTTTAATGAGTGCCACAAACCCTACCGAGAAGTCGGCAAACGGAGAATACAATTTCGAAATGCCTCAGCCCATTCCTGCTTACCTTATGGCTCTGGCTGTTGGGGATATTGAATACGTAAAAGTTGGTGAATTCACGGGGGTTTATGCAGAACCAACCATAATCAAAGCGGCGGCCTGGGAATTTGAGGAAATGGAATCTATGGTTACGGCAGCAGAAGAATTGTATGGAGCCTACGCCTGGGATGTTTACGACCTCATTGTGCTGCCACCAAGTTTCCCTTTTGGGGGAATGGAAAATCCTCGACTAACCTTTGCCACGCCAACCATCCTGGCTGGAGACAGATCGCTAACATCGCTTGTAGCTCATGAGCTCGCCCACTCCTGGTCGGGAAATTTAGTGACCAATGCTACGTGGGACGATTTTTGGCTTAATGAAGGGTTTACGGTATACTTTGAACAGCGTATTATGGAAGCCGTTTATGGCAGGGATTACTCCGAAATGCTAGCCTTACTTTCCTATCAGGATCTGCAAACAACGATAGATGATTTATATGCGAAAGGTGAGCAGAAAGACACCCATCTCAAACTAGACCTCGCGGGACGTAATCCTGATGATGGCATGACAGATATTGCCTATAATAAAGGTTATTTTTTCTTAAGACTACTCGAAGAAAAGTTTGGAAGAGAGCAATTTGATACATTCCTTAAAGAATATTTCAAAACCAATGCCTTCAAATCGATAAATACCGAGAGCTTTATTGTGTACTTAAATGATAACCTGTTCGAGAAAAATGGAGTCGCTGTTGACAACAACTTATATGCCGAATGGATCTACGGCCCAGGATTACCAGAAATACACCCAATACCAACTTCGGGTCGGTTTGAAACCGTTGAGGAGGTAATTCGTGAATGGGAGGCAGGCACAGCGATAGGTGCACTTATTCCTCAGGAAGATCTTCTGACGAAGAAGTGGAGCTCGCATGAGTGGTTACACTTTATTCGGCAAATTCCAGAAAATGTAAGCCTAGCGCAACTAGCGGAATTAGATGAGTACCTACAATTTACCTACAGTGGGAATTCAGAGGTTCTTACCGCCTGGATGGTTCATGTTATTAAGCATGGCTACGAGCCCGGTTATGAGAATCTTGAAAACTTTTTAATCAGTGTAGGGAGAAGAAAATTTCTTTCACCTCTTTATACTGAGCTTGCGAAAACAGAAGAAGGACGAATAATGGCACGCTCAATTTATGCCAAGGCCAGGCCAAATTACCATTATGTTTCCGTTAGCACGATCGACGAATTACTTAATTGGCAAGAGGAGGTTAATTAATTATGCGGGCTGTTCAAATTAAGGAGTTTGGTGGGGTTAACGAACTCTATATTGGCGATGTAGCGGATCCCATTGCACAAGAGCATCAAGTACTTATAAAAGTACATGCAGCAGCCTTGAATCGCGCTGATTTACTGCAACGTCAGGGGAAATATCCGCCACCAGCAGGTGAAAGTGATATTTTAGGATTAGAAGTAGCAGGCGAGGTAGTAGAACCCGACAGTACTGGTAAATGGTCTAAAGGCGACAGGGTAATGGCTTTGTTGGCTGGCGGAGGTCAAGCTGAACTTGTGGCTATTGACAAGGATCTGGTTATGGCGATCCCCCCTAATTTAACCTATGAGCAAGCGGCGGCAATACCCGAGGTATTTCTCACAGCTTATCAGGCTATGTTTTACGAGGGCAAACTCAAGCACGGTGATTCGATTCTCATTCATGCAGGGGCAAGTGGCGTAGGAACGGCTGCTATTCAACTTGCAAAAATGCGTGGGGCTAATGTTGTAATTACTGCTTCTGCTAAAAAGCACAAATCCTGTATTGATTTGGGTGCAGATTTGGCGATTGATTATCAGCAAGAGGACTTTAAAGAGCGAGTAGTAGAATTTACAGCTGGCAGAGGTATGGATATGGTGCTAGATTTTATTGGTGGCCCTAATTTCATGAAGAATATAGAGGCATTGGCTATTGGCGGTACACTAATTCAAATAGCCATGATGGGTGGTGCTAAAACTGATAATGTTAATCTTTATCCGCTCTTACGCAAGCATATTACCATTATTGGAACTACGCTTCGTTCAAGATCGATAGCTTATAAAACCGACCTGATCCAGCAATTTGTCAAGGATTTTCTAGAACCATTAGCAACGGGTAAAATAACCCCTGTCATTGATTCAGTGTATAATCTATCTGAGATACAAGATGCTCATCGAAGAATGGAAGATAACTTGAACGTGGGAAAGATGGTACTGAAGGTTTGATTCGGAAAGGCTAAAATGCCTCTCCAATTCTGAAGTATAGACCCCAATCATCCTTACCCAAAGCTGCGTCGAGTCCTATATTAAAGTGGTTCTTTTCGAACGCCGTATATCGGAACCCCATGCCGCCACCGGGCAAAAAGATGCCATTATCTGTTTCATTTATCGACCCTGAAATGGTTGCCATTCCCAAAAAGCCAACAAGGCCAATGCGCTCACCAATATTCCAACGATACTCTCCTTGGATACTGTAGATAGCGTTACCGCGATATTTACCTTGAGTATACCCACGAATATCTGTTTGGCTCACAATAAACTGCTGCTCAAAAGGAAGTTTTTCGCCAAGTCCAAATCCAATATAGGCCCTCAGGGCAATAATATCGGTTTCTTCTCTCGTACTAAAAAAATGATTATGACTAATTTCAGCCTTGTTTATACCGCCTTCATCATTCATAAAATACGGGAAGTTGGTCCAGTCAATCTCCGATTCACTTCCCGATCTTGGGTAATAAACGTTGTCCCGAACATCTCTCGTAATAATTACACCTAATCCATTTTGATAAGAAAACTTTGGCTCCGGGACCCCGCCGAAACGCGTGTTGAACTTAAAGTAATTGTAGTGCATACCCGCAAACCATTTGCCAACTATTTTTCGTTGTACCTGTACAAATAGAAAATCGGCGGCAGTATTATAGTCGATAAAGCCGCCAATAGGTAAATCCACATAAGTTTGGAAATTAACGGATACAAGTCCTCCGGCACCAGAGACTCGCCATGTATCTTCCTTAAAATAAAACTGGCTGAAGGCGATGGCGAACCAGCTTTTGTTAGTGGTCCAGATACCAATAAGTCCAGACACCGATTGGGGTGAAACGGTATCCTTTTTGTTTAGGGTATACATGGCCATGGGTAAAGCTCCAATCTGAAATTCCAATGACCTATCATAATTGATGTACGGTAATGGCAAGAATTTAAAATGCTCTGTACTATCGCTATCATTAGAACTGGCAGAGCTACCACTACTAATATTTTGGGCATTAGAGAATGGTAATGGCCCAATACATAATGCAATTACAAGGCAAAAAAGAAGGTTTCTTGAAATCAAGCTTGACATGGATATATAGTGGGCAAAAGTAATAATTATGAGTGCTAATTAGAGGTTAGATGCAGATTAGATAACTTTAGATTCATGGACAGCTGTGCAATGTGGGTAGCCTAAACCAATATTTCCCACCCGCAAAGGAGATCATGACTAAGGATAGTAGATATATTTAATCTGAAATTCTATCGTAAGCAGTTGCCAGCAAGGTGTTGGCAATGGATCGACGATATCGCTATATTTGCCAGCTTAGCATTAAATCAATGGAATTAGTTAAAAATAAGTTCAGTATTCAAGGGGTAGATTTAGTTAAAGTTGCTAAAGAATTTGGCACGCCTGTATACGTATATGACGCAGAGCGTATAAAGTCACAGTTTGAACAGCTAAATTCTGCCTTTACGGGGGTCAATCTTAAGATTAAATATGCCATGAAGGCATTAAATAATATTTCAATATTGAAATACATTAAGAGCCTGGGCGCAGGACTGGATGCTGTTTCAATACAAGAAGTAATGATCGGCCTAAAAGCCGGGTTTGATCCAAAGGAAATTATATTTACTCCCAGTAGTGTAAGTTTCGATGAGATCGATGAGGCGATTAAACTTGGCCTTACCATCAACATTGACAATATCTCCATTCTGGAACAGTTTGGCGATAAATACGCAGATACCAAACCTGTTTGTTTAAGAATCAATCCGCATATAATGGCGGGCGGCAATACCAAAATCTCCACCGGTCATATCGATTCTAAGTTCGGTATTTCTGTTTTACAAAGTCGTCATTTATTACGCGTTATAGAAACTTATAATATTAAGGTAAACGGGCTACATATGCATACCGGGTCCGATATCCTAGATGCTGAGGTGTTTTTAAGAGGAGCGGAGATCTTATTCGACTTTGCGCGTGAATTTGACACAATAGAATTTCTAGACTTCGGTAGCGGCTTTAAAGTGCCCTATAAGGAAGGAGATATTAAAGTGGACTTGCAAGATTTAGGAGCAAAAATCTCGAAGGCCTTTGGTCAGTTTCAAAAAGAGTACGGTAGAAAAGTTGAGCTATGGTTTGAGCCCGGCAAATTTTTGGTAAGCGAAGCGGGCTTCTTACTGGTTAAGACGAATGTGGTAAAGACTACACCGGCAACTGTTTTTGTTGGGGTAGATTCTGGCATGAACCATTTAATTAGACCGATGATGTATGACGCCTACCATGAGATTGTAAATATTTCAAACACCAGCGGGACAAAACGCATTTACACCATCGTTGGCTATATCTGCGAAACCGATACGCTGGGCTGGGACAGGCAGTTGAATGAAGTAAAAACCGGAGATATTTTAGCCATTAAAAATGCTGGTGCTTACGGTATTACGATGTCTTCTAATTATAATTCAAGATTTAGACCTCCTGAAGTATTGATTATAAACGGCCAAGCGAAATTAATCCGGGAAAGACAGAATCTTGATGATTTATTGGCGGGACAAATAGAATTAGACTTGTAGTGGACTTTGTAATTCGAAAGGGAAGAAAGGAAGATCTTGCTCAGGTTCTAAAGCTGATCAAGGAGCTTGCTCATTATGAGAAGGCACCAGATGAGGTTGAAAACACGATAGACCTTATGCTTGAGCAAGGCTTTGGGGCTAACCCCATTTTTAGCTTTGAAGTCGCAGAGCGGGATAATGTGATTATTGGCACGGCGATATATTACACGAAATATTCTACCTGGAAGGGCAAGAAACTTTATCTCGAAGATTTAATTGTAACTGAATCGGAGCGGGGTAAGAGCGTAGGCAAGGCCTTATTCGATCGTTGCCTTGAGCTCACCAAGGCTGGTGGTTTCCATTCCATGGTTTGGCAGGTCCTTGACTGGAATGAGCCTGCCATTAATTTTTATAAGAAGTACAGTGCCACTTTCGACTCGGAGTGGATTGATTGCTCTTTAAGGCCTTAATTTAGGGTTAATTATAACTTTGTTCCTATAAATAAGTTAAGAGTATAGAGTCTCTCACCTGTTTACCTTTTATCTGCCGAATAGATAAAGAAGTACAAATTCAGTTTTTTAATTTCCAAGTTATGACATAAATTAGTTTTATTGCTGATGATTGTCATAGCATGTTTGATATATATCAAGGATTTTTGATATATGGAATTTAACCAAGTGGTGTTATGCAAGGGATAGAAAATGGGTTAAGATGTTTAAATTGTAATCACTGTTTTAAGAAAAGTGACTTATTTAAGCTATTAACAGACGAGGAGTTAGATACGTTAAACAACGTGCGCATGGAGGCGCGGTATAAAGCCGGAGAAGTAATATATAAACAAGGCACACCACTAACCCACCTGGTAATTATTCATACCGGTTTTGGTAAAATATATATTGAAGGCGGCAAAGGCCGCGATCTTATTTTGAGCTACACCAAGCCGCTCGAAATAAATGGTGGTATTGGGCTATTCATCAATCGCCGCCACCACTCCTCACTCATGGCGGTAAGCGAGTGCGAGGCATGTTTTATTGATGTTGAAGCATTTATGCGCGTGTTGGAGCAAAATACTGAGTTCATGAGGGCTTATATGAAGGCCTATTCCGAAAAAGTACAACACACCTACAGGCAATTTTCTGTACTTACCCAAAAGAATATGGAAGGCCGTATGGCGGAGGCTATCATTTACCTTAAGGATGAGGTTTTCAATAATGGCTCGATTCGCAATATTCCAAAGCAGGATTTAGCGGAACTAACTGCTATGACTAAGGAGAGTGCGATTCGGGTAATTAAGGAATTTAAAGACGATGGACTAATTGAAGTGAATGGCAAGAA
>CBDUMS010000022.1:0-41734 GCA_965368405.1 uncultured Cyclobacteriaceae bacterium | reverse complement strand
ACGATAATAGCTACTGGGACAATAGTGGATATCAACACGGCATTGAATAACTTAAGCTATACGCCTACGGCAGATTATGCTGGAGGAGACGTTCTTGTGGTGAACACCAGCGATAATGGCAATAATGGTGCTGGCGGTGCACAAAGTGATATTGATAATATAACGATTACTGTTGATCCTATTAATGATGCCCCCATAAACACCGTACCGGGTGCCCAAACCGTCGATGAAGACGCTGTACTCACCTTTGCAGGTACGATCAGCATAGCCGATGTCGATGCCGCTAGCGATGATATGACGATTACCCTCAGTGTAACGAATGGTGTGTTGGACTTTAGTACTACCGCCGGACTAACGGGAGTGACCGATAATGCTGCAACGATTACAGCTACGGGAACCATAGGGGCTTTAAACACAGCATTGAACAACCTAACCTATACGCCTACGGCGGATTATTCTGGAGGAGACGTTCTTGTTGTGAATACCAGCGATAACGGTAATAATGGATCCGGCGGTGTACAAACCGATCTGGATAATATAACGATTACGGTAGATCCTCTTAATGATGCACCTCTAAACACCGTGCCGGGTGCCCAAACTGTCGATGAAGATGCCGTACTCGCCTTTGCGGGTACGATCAGCATAGCCGATGCCGATGCAGGTACCGATGATTTGACGATTACCCTCAGTGTAACGAATGGCGTATTGGACTTTAGCACTATCGCCGGACTGACCGGCGTGATCGATAATGCAGCAACAATTACAGGTACGGGTACCATAGCAGCGATCAACGCAGCATTGAATAACTTAACCTATACGCCTACGGCGGATTATGCAGGAGGAGACGTTCTTGTTGTGAATACCAGCGATAACGGTAGTAATGGATCCGGCGGTGTCCAAACGGATAGTGATAATGTAACGATTACTGTAGATCCTATTAATGATGCACCTGTTAATACGGTGCCGGGAGTCCAAACCGTCGATGAGGACGCTGTACTCACCTTTGCGGGTACGATCAGCATAGCCGATGTCGACGCTGCTACCGATGATTTGACGATTACCCTCAGTGTTACGAATGGTGTATTAGACTTCAGTACTACTGCCGGATTAACTGGCGTGACCGATAATGCTGCAACGATTACGGGTACGGGTACCATAGCAGTGATCAACACAGCATTGAATAACTTAACCTATACGCCAACGGCGGATTATGCGGGAGGCGACGTTCTTGTCGTGAATACCAGCGATAATGGCAATAATGGATCTGGTGGTGTTCAAACTGATGTTGATAATATATCGATTAACGTGAACTCAATCAATGATTTACCGGTAGCTATAGATCAAACTGTTACAACCGACGAAGATATCGACGTGGATATTGACCTTTCTCTACTTGTATCCGATCCTGACGACGGCGTAGATCTGACAACCATAAGTATTGGCACAAATCCTGTTAATGGATCAATAACGAATATCAATACAGCAACAGGTGTGGTTACGTACAGTCCTAATAATCATTATTTTGGAAGCGATAGTTTTACGTTTACCATTGATGATTTTAGCGGTGGATCATCAAATTTAGCTACCATAAGCATTACTATTAATTCCATTAACGATTTACCGGTAGCAAGTGACCAAGCTGTTGTAACCGATGAAGACACCGATGTAGATATTGACATAGCTGCACTTGTAACAGATGTAGACCATACTATTGATTTTGCCACCATTAATATTGTCAATAGTCCGGTTAATGGTGTAATTACTGGCATTAATCCTACAACAGGGATAGTCACCTACTCGCCAAATGCAAATTATAATGGTGCAGATAGTTTTACCTATACTGTATCAGATGGAAGCGGGGGCTTATCTAATTTGGGGACTATATCGAAAACCATTACTTCAATTAATGATCTGCCGATTCTTAGCGGTTCAATTACTACAGTGAACTATACAGAAGGTGATGGCGCAGTTGTATTAGATAACACCATTACAGTTGACGACGTCGATCACCCTAATCTAACCTCCGCTATCATAAGAATTTCATCCAATTACCAGATTACTGAAGATCAGCTAAGTTTTACAGCGGGAGGCGGAATTAGTGGAAGCTATAATGCGGGCGTTTTGACCCTTACCGGCAATGCAACCTTAGCCAATTATGAAGCTGTATTGCAAAGCATCACCTATGAAAATACAAGTGATGCACCCAATACGACCACTCGCACTATATCGATCATTATAAATGATGGTGAAGATAATAGTATCGATCTTGCCATTGATATTAATATTAACCCTGCAAATGATGCACCATTATGCTCGGGCACCGCTACAGATCTTATTTATACTGAGGGAGATGGTGCAGTAGTATTGGACAACGGGTTAACCGTAAGTGATTTGGATAATACTACAATAGCATCTGCTACGGTAAGTATCTCAGCAAACTTTCAGGCAGCTGAGGATGTGCTGGCTTTTTCTAACCAGAATGGTATTACCGGAAGCCTTGTTGGAGGCGTACTTACCTTAGCCGGTACGGCAAGCATATCAGCCTACGAGATGGCTCTAAGCTCAATTACCTATGAGAACACGAGTGAATCACCAAACAGTACAACAAGAGAAGTATCGGTTGTGATAAATGATGGTACCGACAATAGCCCTGCATTCGTTCGAAATATTCAGGTTAACCCAATTAATGATTTGCCTTTAGTTGTTGGAAACCCTAATCCTATTATATATACCGAGGGAGATGGGGTGGTTCTTATTGAACCAACGGTATTAGTCACTGATATCGACGATATCAATCTGGAATCTGCAACGATTAGTTTGGTAAATAACTATACATCACCAGAGGACGTTCTGGCCTTTACGGATCAATTTGGTATTACCGGTAGTTTTAATGGAGGCATTCTTTCCTTAACAGGAACAGCGAATTGGGCTCTTTATCAAGCGGCAATTCGCACTATTACCTATGAAAACACCAGCATAGCTCCAGAAACCGCAACTCGACTATTAAGCATTGTCGTTAATGATGGCGAGGATAATAGTGCTGTCTATACGAGAGAAATACAAATTACAGCCATTTCAGAACCAACTGTAATTACCATTGGTGGCGGTAGTACTACATTAGAAATTGATTATACCGAAGGAGAGGGGGCTCGCCAATTGGCACCGGCATTACAACTAGCTGATCCTGATGATGCTAACCTTGAAGGAGCAATTGTTGAAATTGAATCAAATTTTACCGAGGGTGAAGATTTACTTAGTTTTACTTCGCAATCTGGTGTCACTGGAAGTTTTACCCCGGCCGATGGCATATTAATTATTCAAGGGACGGCTACCCTTGCGGAGTATGGTACTATTTTGCAATCGATAGCCTATGAGAATACCAGCGATAATCCAAATATATTAGCAAGGAGTATTACTATTCGTGTAGATGATGGCGATACTTTTAGCAGTCCGGTCACTATCACAGTTAATGTAATTCCAGTTAACGATGCCCCGATATTGGCGGGAGCCAATGCGCCCTTGGTTTACCCTGAGAGTTCAGGTCCAATTCCACTTGATAATTCTATCACGGTAACTGATCCTGACCATGCATCGCTGCAAGGGGCAACGATTAGGTTTACGAACAATTTTGTTGCCTCGGAGGATGTTCTGGGCTTTGTCGATCAATCTGGAATTAGTGGGCAATTTAATGCTGCAGATGGTAGCTTAACGCTTGCTGGAGGTGCGAGTCTCGCAGAATATCAAAATGCCTTACGCAGCATTACATACGAAAACACGAACGACCTGGCGAATCTAGATACCCGAGATGTTGAGTTTATTATCTCTGATGGCGAGTTAAATAGTGAGCCTTACGCATTAGAGATCGTACTTGAAGAAGTTACAGATCCAGTAATTGTATATCAAGTAGTAACGCCTGATGGTGATGCGATGAACGATACTTGGGTTATTGATGGCATAGAGCAATATCCTTCTAACACTGTTAGCGTTTTTAACCGCTATAATAGCATGGTTTATACGAAGAACGGTTATGAAAATTCAGTTAACCCATGGTCTGGAACGGCTAATTCTGGGCTGGGTAATGGACCGCTACCGGATGGTACCTATTTCTACACAGTAGACCTTGGAGACGGCAGTAAATTACTTGAGGGCTTTCTAGTACTGAAGAGCAAATGAGAGCACTGAGACCTACTATAGCGACCCTAATTATCACGTTGTTCTCAACAATGGCATTTGCGCAGTTCGAAGCATCTTATACACAATATATGTTTAATGGCTTAGCTATTAATCCTGCCTATGCCGGTAGTCACAACTCATTAGATGCTTCTTTAATTACAAGGTTCCAGTCGCCAGGGGTTGAGGGTGCACCCAATACTCAAACCTTATCGGTACATTCGGCGATTAAAGAGAAAAAGATAGGCTTAGGATTAATGGTTATTACTGATAAAATTGGAGTAACCAGACAAACGGGCGTTTATGCCTCCTTTGCCTATAAAGTAAAGTTCGATAAGGCAACCTTATCGCTCGGTCTTCAGGGTGGTGGTACATCAATTAGATCTGATTATAGCCAATTACTAATTAAACAACCGGGAGACCCTCTTGTAAATGGTGATATTCGAGAGTTGCAGCCTAATATTGGCGCAGGCGTTTATTTTAACACTGAACGGTTTTATGCTGGTCTGAGCATGCCACAAATGATTGGAGCCATTAATAACACGATTACCCAAACGCGACCATTAATCCTAACAGCAGGTTACGTATTTGATTTAAGCCCAGCACTGAAACTTAAGCCAAACGCCTTATTGAAGATGGTAGAAAGCAACTTGGTTGAGCTTGATATGAACATGAACCTCTTAATTCAGGAAGTACTATGGGTTGGGGTTTCTTATCGCGCTGGTAGTTCTGTTAGTGGCATCTTAGAGCTTCAGCTTACCAATCAGCTCAGATTTGGGTACGCTTACGATGCAACACTCAGCGATATTAGAAGGGCAGACTCCGGCTCGCATGAAATAATGCTTAATTATCAGCTGCGATTCAGTAAGAAAAAGGTCGTAAATCCAAGATATTTCTAAGATGAATAGGATCCGAAATATCGTCGTTCTAATTCTTCTGTTCATGGCAGGGAGTAATAGCTTGCTAGCACAACAAAGTATTAATAACCTTTTTACAAATAATGTTTTTAAAGGCGATGCCATGTATCTCGACCTTTACTATGATCAGGCCATTAAATATTATAAGCAAGCACTAAAGAAAGACCCCGCTAATAAACCTCTTAAATTAAAGATTGCGGCAAGCTACCGTATGCTAGGTGCCTATGAGGCCTCTTTATCCTGGTACGAACAAGCTTTTCAAGAAGATTTTGAAACAAGTGATTCAGTACACAACTACTATTATGCCGAGGTTCTTACATCTGCTGGTCGATATGATGACGCCCATAGCTATTATCGAAAGTTTTGGTCTCAAGCTCCCACAGATTCACGTGCTTCCCGTAAATTAGATGGCATTGCAAGAATTGATGTATTGTTTCGGGATAGTGCAGCTATCGAAATAAACAGCTTGCCTATAAATTCCGAATATGATGATTTGGCAGCCGTTCCTACCGCAAAAAATGTTCTTTTTTTAAGTTCCAGACCGCTGCAGTCCTTAACCGATCAGGATTTTTTAAGAGACGAAAACCCCTTGGATGTTTTTACAGTGAACTATGACTCCACAGGTACTTGGGGGGAGCCGAGTCGAATGCCTCAGGGGCTGAATTCTAATTTTTATGAAGGGCCATTAGCTATGGATGCAAGTGGCAAACAACTGATACTTTCGCGTTCAAATATTATATTAGGAAAACCAATTCTTTCTTCAGAAGGAAAAACCAATGTGCAGTTGTTTCAGGCCACTAAGGCTGGGAATGAATGGATTGTTGGCAAAAAGTTACCTTTTTGTAATTCAGAGTTTTCCTACGCTCACCCAACATTAAATGAAAGAGGAGACACGCTCTACTTTGTTTCAGACATGGATGGCGGATATGGCGGAAACGATCTCTATATGAGTATTCTTAAAGATAACGAGTGGGGTGAGCCCGCGAACCTGGGTTATATGATTAATACCGAGGGCGAAGAAAGAAACCCGTTCTTTATTGCTAAAAGACTGTTTTTCTCTTCTAACGGGCATGGAGGTATCGGCGGATTTGATGTCTACAAGGCTTATATGAAGAATGGTTTAGTCGATGAGATTGTGAATGTAGGCTACCCCATAAATTCACCCGCAGATGATTTTGCATACTACATTGATCGAACAACATTAAAGGGTATGTTAACCTCGAACAGAGCGGGTGGACTGGGTAAAGATGATATTTATAGCTTCGATACCAAAGCTAGAATTTTAACCGGAGTTGTATTTCAAGAGCAAGATAAATCCTTGATTCAGGATGCCGAAGTAAAGCTTATTCAGGATGGAAAGGAAATTGCTTCATCCTTAACGAATCAGGACGGCGAATTTAACTTTCAGCTGCCCATAGAAGAAGATTTTATCATAATGGTTTCTAAGGAAGACCATAAAGCATCTATGCCATTATTTATACCTAGACATTATTACGAGATCGACATGGACACACTTATGGTTGCGCTCCATAAAGACGATCTCTTCGCGCGAGGTCGAATTTTGAATAACGAAACCCAACAGTTAATGGATAGTGTTCGTGTTGTACTGCATAACGCAACAGACAATGTGTTCGATACCCTGCTTACCGATAGTAAGGGCACGTACAGTTTTGTATTAGACCCCAATAAATCATTTAATATATGGGCAACTAAGTCCGGCTTCTTATTTGGTGGAGCAGATATTAATACGATGGAAATTGATTCCGGGGTGATAACCAATGATATTGTTCTCGAACTCGAATACTCAAAAAAGAGTGTTGTTAATTTCGATTTTGACGAATACAAATTGAAACCGGAGGCTGTGGCCGTCCTGAGAAGAACAGCCACTGCTATGCGCAGAACAAACTATCAGCTCATTATAAGTGCATTTGCCGATGCTAGAGGTACTGTGGAGTATAATCAAGCCCTATCGGATAAAAGAGCGGCTGCGGTGCTCGACTATTTTGTTAAACAAGGTATTGATGAATCTAGAATTATAGCCCGTGGCTTTGGCGAATCGTTGATCTTAAATCGCTGTGTCGATGGTGTTAATTGCGAGGAAGTAGAGCACTCTAAAAACAGAAGAGCCGAAATTAAGATTGAGGGCTCGAATGTAAAGTGATAGGTATTGCTGGGTAAGAAGCCTAATTAAAGGTATACCCTACAGAGAATCGCAGAACCCTGTTATGGACTTCAGTCCAATCCAGAAAATCAGCATAGATAATATTATAGAAGCCCAAGTCAAAAGAAGCTCCTAGCGTCATCCCAATTGGCAAATCATAGGCTAAACCGAAATTTACTGAGAAGTCCCAACGATTAAAGTTTTCTAATGCATCGGTTTCCTGTCCCGAATCCAGAACAAGTTTATGAGAGAGCAAATACGATACCTGAGGGCCAACATCAACGTGAAATCCACCACCTCCAATGTACATTTTCATGAGAATAGGAACGTCGAGATATAATGCCTTATTTGAGATCGCCTCGGGAAAGGGGCCATCGAATAATCTTGTACCCTTAGGCGTAATAAATATGCCGGGTTCAAAAACTATGATAGGGCTTAGCGGGGCATGGCCATACACACCTATAGAAAACCCATTTAGGGTATTCGTTTGCATATCGCTGGTGTAGATTAACCCCTCCCAATTAGAGACTACATAACTTGCTTTTATGCCAATATTTTGTGAATAGGCAGGGATTAAAAAGAGAAGCCAAAGAATGGTAATCGTAAGTTTCTTCATAGTACAGCCTTATAATCAGCATATTACAAAGAAATCCTGGGAATTTAAAATTGGTGTTGATTATTTTTCACTATGCCAATTCCACTAGCCTTATTGCAATCACGAGATCGTTATACGATTTAGCCGCGTCGTGATATGGTCGCCAGGCGTTTCATATCGAGAATCTCAAGCACATGGCCCTTAGCCTTGATTATGCCTTGATCTTTAAATTCACTCATAAGACGCGACACACTTTCTGGAGATGTACTAATGAGGTCAGCCATATCCTTTCGGGAAATGGTGAGCTTGAATGGGTTTTCATTATACAGTACCGTACTCATGTACTCAAGTAGCTCAGCAAATCTTCCATTTATATGCTTCTGTGTTAAAGAGAAAAGCCTGCTATAAGAATTTATGAGGTCTTCATTCAAGACTTCAATAATACCTTTAGCGAAGTTGGAATTATCAAGAATCAACTCACGGAATGTATTAATATCTGTAAGACATATCTCAGTGTCCGTCATGGCTTCGGCAGAATAATGAAAAATATTCTCCCCATACAACGATTGCAGTCCTATAAAGGAACCCCCTTTTACTACACTAAGAATGGTTGGATTATCACCATTTTCAAGAAAAACTTTTACAAATCCCTTCCTAACAAAAATGAGGCTAGATACAAAGGTGCCTTGCTTGCAAAGTACTTCACCTTTCTTATAACTCAGTTCGGTACGGTGCTTATCTACCTTCAGCATTTCATCTTCCGAAAGGCGTAAAAATGGGCCAGACTTACATTTACAGTCTACACAATAGGTTCTAATATACGATTCCGATAATGTCATTATTCTAAGATTAAGAAAAGTGATACTAATCACTTAATTCATTGTCAAAGATAATAGGGTAACATGACCAAGGCAATGATAAAAATCAGTGTTTTAACATATTCTGCATCTACCTTTGAATTGTCAGTGAAGCACACCCAAATGCAATACTGACCGGTCACATTTTATAACAAAACAGAAAGTGTATGAGAAATTCATGATGATACAGATGCGTCACAAATTCTCACTCTGTATCAAAATTTCGCATGTTTGAGCTAATGCGTAAATAATTAATCAAAGTATATCAGTGTAAAAAACAAAACAATTTAAAAATGAAGAATCTAAGTAAATTAATGTTGTGGATGGCGATATTGCCATTATTATTTGTAATGAGTTGTAAGGATGATGATCCAGCACCTGCGGATGATAACTTCTCTAAATTATCGACCTATTTAGTAGAGAATAATTTGGACTTGAATAATATTTTGGACGGATGGATTACTGCAGCTCCGGCAACTGTTGAAGATGTTTCAGCTTTTGTAGGACAATATCATATTATGGATATTCGCTCTGCTACAGATTTTGCAGCGGGACATATTCAAGGTGCAGTTAATACTTCACTAGGATCGATCGTAGCAGACGCTACGGGAGTAACTAAGCCAATTTTAGTTGTATGTTACACAGGTCAAACTGCAGGACATGCGGTTGTTGCGTTACGTTTAAGCGGATTTACAACTGCTAAAGTCCTTAAATGGGGTATGAGTGGTTGGCATTCAGATACTTCTGGCCCATGGGCGAACAATATAGGAAGTATTGCTGTAGGTAATGCTAGTTGGACAATGGATGCAACAGCACCTTTAATGGATTATGATTACCCTACAATTACTAGCTCTGCAACAGGTGCAGAATTATTAGCGGAACGTGTAGCTGCAATGACAGCCAATGGTTTCCAGGGTGTTAATGCTTCTGACGTACTTGCATCACCAACTACGTATTCAATTAATAACTATTGGGCTCAAACAGATGTTGACCATTATGGACACATTGTATCGGCTGTACGAAATAACCCAATGACACTTGCTGCCGATAACTTTAAGCACAACGACCCAAGTAAAACAGTTGTAACATATTGCTGGACTGGTCAGACCTCGTCTATGATTACTGCGTACTTAACTGTACTTGGTTATAATGCAAAGAGTTTAAAATTTGGTAGCAATACCATGATTTATTCCGAGCTTGAAAGTCACAAGTTTGCTCCACCTGCAGTGGACCTACCTGTGGTGACCGATTAGCTCGAGCACTGGAGCCGGTGGGGTACATCCCTGTACCCCCCGGTTTATTTTCAACACTTTAATAAAATATCATGAAAAGGATAATATTGATTATATCCCTGATATCGTTCGGCCTACTCTTTAGTAAAGATGCAAACGCACAAGGTTGTGCAACGCCAACAGACGGTGAAGGAGTTCAGGTTTTCGGATACATTCAGCCCGAGGTAAGAACTTTCTTGTATGAAGAACCACAGTCTTATTTTGCTTTTAGAAGAGCAAGAATTGGTG
Organism: uncultured Cyclobacteriaceae bacterium; assembly: GCA_965368405.1. Taxonomy (GTDB): domain Bacteria; phylum Bacteroidota; class Bacteroidia; order Cytophagales; family Cyclobacteriaceae; genus S012-113. The sequence goes on along the minus strand of CBDUMS010000022.1, from coordinate 31,514 downwards.
TAATGGGTGTAGTACCTTACGATTTTAGTTATTATGTGCTGCTTGAAACCAGCCAGTTTATGAACCCAAATCAAACGGGTCCATTCTTACTCGACGCCTTTGTAAGTTACACACGCTTCGATTATTTTAAGATCTCTTTAGGATCATTCAAATACCGGTTTGGTAATGAATTAAGCATGCCCTGTAATGGCCTCTATACCATTAATAGATCTTATGCCGTTGATGCAATGACCGGTGGTATTGGAGGTGGTAACCGAGACCTTGGTGTAATGTTTTTAGGAGGAGATCAATCAAAGTTCTTTCAGTACTATGTCTCACTTACTAATGGTTATGGTGTTTATGAAACTCAAAAAAATGATTTAACGAAAGCACTTGCTATTACTGGTAGAACAGTATTCCAGCCTCTGGAAGGTTTGTACATCGGTGCCAGTTATCGTTACGCTCATTTACCAAACGAAGACCCAACTATTACAGAGAAAGACACTCGCATAAGATATGGTTTTGACGCTCAGTATTCAATTGGGAACTTTAAGGTATTTGGTGAATATCTAAATGGTGAAGATAATGGTTCCGTCATGTCAGGCGGTGGATGTGGCGGCGATGCACCATCTGTTACTCCTGGTTCTGAGAAAAAAGACGGATTTTATGGTATGGTTCTCTATCGCTGGAGAAACTTTGAGCCTGTATACAAGATGGAAAATTATGGCCGATCAGAGATTCAAGAAGGAGCTGCAGCTAAAGATGCCGCTGATTTATGGCAAACATTTGGCTTAAATTTCTATCCTAACGATTGGACGAGACTTCAATTGAACTATATCTATAAAACAGAAGATCCTTCAGAAATAAAGAACGATTGCCTGTTATTACAATTACAAATTAATTTCTAAAAGTAAAGAAAATGAAAGCTTTAAGATATACAGTCGATTTTGTCTTTGTACTTTTAATACCCTTTACCGGTATTCAGGCGCAAGATATAATAAGCGCAAACGACTTAATGAAAATAATGCGAAAGCCAACTGTGGTAATCGTATCTACTCGTACGGCAGACGACTATGCCCAAGTGCATATTACAGGTGCCGTTCATGTTAAATATCAAGATTTGAACGATGATATGGCAATGTTAATTTCGCCATCAGAAATCGCCACAATTCTTGGAGAAAAGGGTATTTCCGAAACAAAAACTATCGTACTTTATGATGACGGTAGTGAAAAGTATTCCGGAAGAATGTATTGGGTACTTAAGTATTTAGGAGCTCCAGACGTTAAAATCTTAGATGGTGGTATGCCAGCATGGAGAGCCGCAAGAAAGCCGGTTACGCGCACACCAACAGCAGTTAAGAAGGCAACGTTTACCCCTAGTATTAAATCAGATTATATAGCTACCATGGCCGATGTTAAAAAAGCGCAAGCTGGCGGTGGTATAATAATCGACGCGCGATCTGCGGCAGAATATGCCGGGACTGCGGAGACTACACTTCGTCCGGGTCACGTGCCATCGGCAATAAATATCGAATATACGCAGGTATTAGATGATGGTAAACTAAAATCGAATGAAGAAATTCAAGCACTATTTACAAAAAATGGTGTAACGAAAGATAAAACAGTAATTGTTTACTGCGAAACCAGTGTGAGAGCGGGTATATTATTCCATGTACTAACATCGGCACTTGATTACCCAAATGTTAAACTATACGACGGCGCTTATCGCGAATGGCAAAATACCCCATCGAATAAGGTAATGTAATAGTTTTTGCAATTTTTGGTTTAGCCGCCAAGAATATTTTTTAAGCCGACATCTTTAATGGTGCCGGCTTTTTCTATACCGCTAGCGTAAAGGTTTGAATATTCTTTGAGTACTCTGCAGCCCTGTGTTACTTTTAAGAAAAAAAGCTATGAATAAGCACCCTATCCTTTTAGTTATTATACTAATCTCACTCCAAGCGAATATTGAAACGGCCAAAGCACAGTATTTTCCCGCTAGAGGAGCCGATTGGCAAACGCTAACACCCAAAAAAACTGGGCTTGATGAAAATAACTTAACCAAACTGGTAGAGTTTGCACAAGCGAATGAGTACTCTGGTTCAAAAGATCTACGGATTGCCATCTTACAAGGATTTGCTCGAGAACCTTATCATGATGTTCTGGGCCCAACGAAAAAGAGAGGAGGGCCTGCAGGAATGATATTAAAAGATGGCTATGTTGTTGCCAAATGGGGTGATACCAAACGAGTAGATATGACATTTAGCGTGACAAAAAGCTATTTATCTACTGTGGCTGGACTTGCGATAGATGAAGGATTAATCCGCAACGTAAATGATCCTATTAAGGACTATGTTTGGGATAAAACCTATGATGGGGCGCATAATAGTAAAATATCATGGGCTCATATGTTAACCCAGTCATCTGACTGGTCTGGTTCTATGTTTGGGGCGCCCGATTGGACTGATCGTCCTCCACGTGAAGGCGGTGTGGATGATTGGAAAAACCGTAAATATTATGATCCTGGTACCAACTTTGAGTATAATGATGTTCGCGTCAATACTCTGGCTTATTCACTCTTACAAGTATGGCGACGCCCATTGCCCGAAGTTCTTAAAGAGTATGTTATGGACCCCATTGGTGCATCCTCAACCTGGCGTTGGATGGGATATGACCATGCCTGGGTTGACTTAGACGGACAGCGCATGCAGTCGGTAACCGGTGGTGGACATTCTGGTGGCGGTGTATTTATTAGTACCGAAGATCATGCCCGATTTGGCCTTCTCTTCTTAAATGATGGTAATTGGAACGGACAACAGATTATTTCATCTTCTTGGGTAAAAGAAGTTCAGCAGTCATCTGCAGCCAACGCGAGTTATGGTTATATGTGGTGGCTTAATCGCGGCCCTCGAAAGTGGGACGGTATTGCCGACGAAACGATTTACTACGCTGCAGGATTTGGAGGTAATTTTATTGTTGTAGATAAAACTAACAATTTAGTTGTCGTAACAAGGTGGTTAGAGCCTAATAAAATTGGCGAATTTATGAAATTGCTCTATGAAGCAATGAAATAGACGAAAACTTCTCGATTCATCATCGGGACTACATTCTTATTTAATAGATTTGCCTTGATCTTTAAACGCGCCCAATAATATTATGGATTCAAATTTTCTACTCAAATATTTAGATGTTCGATTTTCTGGAGAATTGGCAGAACCACCGGCCAAGCATAAGGGAATGGTGGTAACAATGTCTAGGGATACCGGATGTGATGGTATGCCAATTTTCGAAGAAGTTATGAAAGCTTTAAATGCGAACCTTAAAGGAATAAGCAAGAAACACCCTTGGCGTATTGTTAGCAAGGAGATTTTTGAAAAATCAGCGAAGAAATTAAACTTAGACGTAGAGCATTTTGAAAATATTGCCAGCAAAAAAGATCGCGGTTTTATAGAAGAAATATTGCATTCTTTCTCAACAGAGAACTATCCTTCTGATTTTAAAATCAAGAAAACACATAAAGAAGTAATTGAAACGGTTGCAGCCGAAGGAGGAGTTTTTATCTTAGGCCGAGCGGGTGTGGCTATCGTTGAACACAATCGACGTAACTTGCATATTAAGGTAACTGCGCCGTTAGAGTGGCGAATTGATAAAATGGCAAAGGAATATGGCACAACAAAGGCCAGTGCTAAAAAGCATATTTTAGAATCTGATACCAATAGAGCTAACCTGAAGAAATACTATATGGGCAGGGACATTGAGATCACCGATTATGATGTTATGTTCAATGAAGCTTCACTTACCAAGAAAGAGATTTCACAGGCAATCGAGAATATAATCTTACAAAAGCAATAATTATTTCTTCGTACGATCCCAGGACACGAGCAAGGTGGCGCCATTTTCTGATTCCATATTACCATGCTCTTCGTTCGCCGGTATACGCTGATACGAACCCTTTGTAAAAATCATATTGTTTATCGTATAGGTACCATCGATAACATAATGCTCTTCATCGCAACAATGTGAGTGAGCATCCATATGAAAATGTTTGGGTAGTTTAAGAAGCATTGTTCTGCATCCGTTTTCTTCGCGCAATAATTTCCGCTTAGTTCCTTTGGCATATCCGGGAGCATCTTCCCAGCCTTTGTCATCCAGAAGATTTAATGTAAATATCATTACTATTCCTTTAGTTAAACAATAGAAATCCGCTTGATAAGCCTTCTTTAAGATCTCTGAGTTATCGAACTAAATTTAAGAAATAGAAAGGTTTTAAAGGATGTTTTTGGAGTGCGATAGATCAAGCAAAAGAATGAAGTTAACCGCTTTTGAGGTTCAAATAATCATTCCAGAGTTCAGTATTATTAGCTAAAGAAGCTGATCGCCTAGCGTAGGAAGGATAAGAATCCTCCTTTGAACTTAGGCAACACTTCAGCTTTGAGACGTTCGATGCCATTAGGATCTTTAATTATATAGGTAGAGGCACCGGCATCAAGGCATTTTTGTTTCACCATATCATCTTCCACGCCAGTGAGCATAACAACTTCTGTTTTAGGGCTTACTTCCTTAATTTTTCGAAGAACATCTAACCCATTTAAGCCACCAAGACTAAAATCAAGTAATACTACGCGCGGCTTATGTTTAATATTAGCCAGGCAGTCTTCACCACTCAAGTAGGTTTCGTAAGGAGTAAAGTTAGATTGCTCTAATTGATTTTCGAGTAATTTAACAAAAACGGGATCATCATCCACAATGAATGCTTTAGGTTTAGCCATGCCAGTAGTGTATAAAGTTAGGTGTAACTGTATTCACTAAATATAATAAGATGTTTATAAAAATAAATACTCTTAACCAAAATACGTAGGGCTAGGTGTTAATAACAGCAACTAACTGCATCCTACTATTTATTCCCACTTTGGTATATATACGGTGTGTATGGTCTTTAACGGTTTGCAAACTAATAAACAATTCGTCGGCAATCTGTTGATTGGACTTACCCTGGCATATTAAATCAACAATTTGTCGTTCTCTTTTTGATATTTGAAATTTATCGAAAATTGCTTCCAAACCCTTCTTGTCTGTGCTCGAGGCCTGGATAGGATCAAGCGCTGTATCTGCATTGAAGCGTAAATACAGAACCGGTATAATCCCCGATAAAAACCAGAGAAGAATAGCCGGTGCCAATAATTGGGGGTAATAGATCGCTAGCGTTAACACGAGTACTCGAATAAAGAATCCTCCAAGACATAAAAATGCAAAATGGAATACCTTGGGGTTTATTGTGTTTTTTGATTTTAGAACGACTCCAATAAATAACAAGAGGTAGACCAGCTCAGCAGCCAAAAGCAAAGCATACTCGATAAAAAATAATTGACTGTTCATCCACCAATCAGATATAGATAAGAGGTAGTAGATGCCCCCCGCTATTATAGAAATAGCCGCGAAAGCAATAAGATGTAATATTACCTCCCTTAAGACAGCAGTTGATTCTACAATAGATTGAGCCAGCTTTAGCAACATTATCCATGAAACAATAAGAAAGGGAATGCCTAGTGCGGGTAGGAAATTAACGATTGCAAGAAGTTGTTGTTGCTCAATATTTAAACCAATTAAAACGTACTGAACTACCAATTGTGCCCATATCCCATAAAAGGCAAATGCGTAAAAGGCGATGATATAGTAGAAAAAACTTCTAAGGAAACTATTGGAAAAAGAGTTTATTAATTGGTGTCCAATTAGGATCGCTGCGATTGCTATAGCAACACAAAATACAAAAGCGATGATAAAGGCTGTAGTTAGCAACCCGGTTGAATTAGTTTTTTTACAAGTATAAATATGACCAGTAAATAATCACTACCAAAGTATTGAATTAATATTCACTACTAAAGTTGGAAGGATTTTATATACAGGACACGTAGAATTGAAGAAAAAAGATAGAACTATGACAACAAATGAAAATTTAAAGCAGCCAATGGCAACAGTAATGGGAAGCTTAGGCTACGGATGGCAACAAATGTGGAAGTATTTTTTACACTTCTTTCTAATTTTAATTATAGTAGGGTTGATCAGTGCTCCTGTCTCAGTTATTCAAAATTATGATGGAGACTTTTCTGCAAGTAACGTTATGTTACAAATCTTTGCAGCCGGCTATTTACTGCTGATCCTACCCGTATTTGATTTCGGTGCTGACCTGCTCTATTTAAGAGGGATTCGCAATGAGAAGATCGATTTTGGCGAGCTAATTGTAGGGTTCAAGGAAAACTATTTAAATATAATCTTAGCCAATTTACTCACTTTTGCAATTGTAGGAATTGGGTTCGTCTTTCTTATCATTCCGGGCATCATTCTAGCATGTCGCTTAGCTTTTGTGCCACTCTTGGTAATGGATAAAAAGATGGATGCAGTAGCGGCAGTTGAGAAAAGTTGGACCATGACTAGAGGCTATGGCTGGAAAATATTTGGCTTATTCTTAATGGCAATACCAATTTTTATTGCGGGTTTAATCTGTCTTATCGTTGGAGCACTCTTTGCCGCTATTTGGATAAGCGCTGCCTTTACAGCTCTGTATCATGCTATAGATCTTGAGCAAAATGAAAACCTCGATACTGATTCTGCAGTAGCCGAAGTGGTGGAATAATCTGCCTTTATTATATCCGATAAGTCTTCTCTGTGCCGTCCGTAAGATTTTAACTAATTTTGCGGATGGCCAGAGATTTCTGGTATTCAATTAAAAGAAAACAAATATTTTAGAATGGAAATTGCAGATAATAAGGTAGTATCTATGCACTACAAATTGACCGATGATGATAATAATGTATTAGACAGCTCAGAAGGACGTGATCCTCTTAGTTATATACATGGGGTTGGAAATATAATCGTAGGTCTTGAAAAGCAATTATCAGGTAAAGCGGTTGGAGATAAAGTGAAAGCTACCGTGGTACCCTCAGAAGGATACGGAGAAAGGGATGAAAACCTGGTACAGGTCGTGCCCAAAAGCGGCTTTCAGGGTGATGAGGAATTACAAGTTGGCATGCAAGTGCAAGTCGGCACTCAGCAAGGTAATGCCATTGCATCAGTTGCTAAAATCGAGGGTGAGGATGTTACTCTTGATGTGAACCATCCTTTGGCAGGTGTTACTTTACATTTCGATGTTGAAGTAATGGACGTACGCGAGGCGACTAAGGAAGAATTAGATCACGGCCATGTACATGGTCCTGGTGGACATCAGCATTAAGGAATCCCAAAAAATAGCTTGAATGACTAAAATTAATTTCAGAAATTGATTTTAGTCATTTTTATTGATAGCCAATCTGATCAAATTTGATTAGAAATCAATAATTGCAAGTATTGCATGTTCATATAGACAAAAAAGAACGTGCGGATGCTTTTACAAACTTAAATGGCTAAAAAATGAAAAATACCATTGAATACCTGGCTAAAGCGATGGAATATTTGGAGAAATGTGAGCTCGAATCTCCTTATAGTAACGCTGTTGACATTACAAATGCAAAAGTCGCAATTCAAATTGTAGAACTTGAACATAAGATAGAAGAAGCGAAACAACTAAACCATCTTGCTGACGCCGACCAATTTAAAGCTGAGCGTGATGAACTTTTGAAAAAAATCACACCATCAGTTTAGTATAGGTTTTATTTCGACTTATTTAAAGTCCTTTAGGGTCTGTTTTTGAAACAGTCTTGGATGGTATTCATATCGTTAGGCACGTACGGCTCAATTAGTATTCTAATTTACCTGAAAATCACATTATAGCGTTTTCCATATACGGAGAGCTCGTATTTTTCGTCAAAATACGAGCTATTAATGGAATCATATTCTATTCCTCCACATTGCCCTTCATTAGCCTTGTAGCTAATGGTAAGTGTATCTATATCTTTCTGAGAAAGCTTGAGTAGATATTCCTTTTCTATGTCCTTATTCAATAAAAGAATATCCCTATTGCACTTATGGAGCGTAAATCCAAATGCATTGTTCGGTTAATTACTCTAAATATGATCAGAAACGATTTGTCTGTAAGTTCCCAGATCTTTTATTTCAGAACCCTTAATGTAACTTGCTCTTTGATCGTTTTCGGCCTGGGACTTCTTAATGAATATTTCTGCCATATACTTATACTTGATGTCACGCTGTGCATCTAGTACCACGAGATAGCCCATAATAATATTACCGGCCATTTCGACTAATCTTCGGGCGTGAAAATCTGTGAATTCAAGATCTTCGGTTGCTTTCACAAGCTCTACACTACCTTCATAAACTGCCGTCATATCTTTTAGTAGATGTCGGAGATACTCTAATTCTGGTTTAAGTTCTGTAGATTCATATTCATGAATCTTTTTCAGATAAGTACCGGTAGTTACCCCTTTAATTGCCGCGATAACCTGCAATTGTGAGGTGCCTTCGTAAATTGAAGTAATCCTCGCATCGCGATATATACGTTCTATTGGGAAATCTTTCATAAACCCGGCTCCACCATGTATTTGCAAAGAGTCATATGCTAAATGGTTCGAGGCTTCTGAAGAAACCAGCTTGAGGAGAGGGGTAAAAACATCAGCATATCGGCTATTCTCCTTCATTTCCATCCGCTCTTCTTTTTCTAGCGTTCTGCTCTTGCTAATACTCTGATATCCCTTGTAGATATCTATCATTCTTGAAGTCTCATACATTAAAGATCTCAAAGCCGTGATATCTACCTTCATATTGGTGAGCATTTCATAGACAGCAGGAAACTGGATGATTGGTTTGCCGAACTGGGCTCTTTCATTCGCGTATTTAAGAGCTTCACGGTAAGCTGCTTCGGCTAAGCCTACTGACTGAGCACCGATTCCCAGTCGGGCGGCATTCATCAGTGACATAACATATTTTATCAAGCCCATGCGTTCACTACCAATAAGATACGCTGGTGCATCCTTAAAAACGAGTTCACAAGTAGGGGAGCCCTTAATACCGAGCTTGTTTTCTATTCTTCGTACCGACACCGCATGTTCTGTACGGTCGTACAGGAAGAGGGAGAGCCCTCGAGCATCCGATGAGCCTTCTTCCGAGCGAGCAAGAACCAGTGAAATATCCGCATCACCATTGGTGATGAAACGCTTGACTCCATTTAGATACCAGATATTTTTCTTGGCATCGAATTCAGCCTTTAATTGTACGGCTTGTAGGTCGGAACCAGCGTCTGGTTCGGTAAGGTCCATCGCGGCAGTGGCGCCAACATTGAATTGAGGCAGATACTTCTGCTTTAAGTCTTCATCGGCAAATTCATGAATGGTTTCAGCGCAGTCCTGCAGTCCCCAAATATTAGCAAAGCCAGCATCGGCACGCGAGATCATCTCATTCGCCATTACAAATGCAGTGATTGGAAAATTCAATCCATCGTATTTACGTGGTAAGGTCATCCCAATTAAACCGGCTTGAACCAACCGATCATAATTTTCCTGCGTTCCCGAAGCATATCGAACTTCATTTTCTTCGAGGTGAGGTCCTTCTGTATCTACAGATCCCGCATTTGGGCCTATGGTTGAATCACAGATCTCGCCAATAATTTCCAGAACACGTTCGTAATTATCAACGGTGTCTTCAAAATCATGCGGCGCATAATCAAAAGTATTTTCTTCACCGAATTCGCCTTCTTTTAATGCAACGATCTTCTGCATTAATGGGTGGGTAAGATGAAATTTAAGATCTTCTGTTTCTTTAAAATAGTTTGCCATGAGTTCCTATTTTGTGTGCTCTTTGTAGTGTTTGATCATTTTTGGAATGACCTTTTCAATCTCACCGGTTACAATGTAATCCGCGAGTTTATTGATGGGTGCATGTGGATCGTTATTCACTGCGATAACCATCGCCGACTTATCCATTCCTGCCGTATGTTGAATTTGGCCTGAAATTCCACAGGCAATATATAATTTAGGGCGTACCGTTATTCCGGTCTGGCCTATCTGTCGGTCGTGTACTTCGAATCCTGCATCTACAGCAGCCCGTGAGGCGCCGACCTCCCCACCAAGAACTTCGGCGAGATCGTAGAGCAGTTTGAAGTTTTCTTTAGATCCCACACCGTAACCGCCAGCTACGATAATACTCGAGTTCTTTACATTTAATTCTTTTTTCTCGATATGACGCTCAATAATACTTACGGCAAGTTCTTCCTTGCCGACATAATCATCTACCTTGATCTTTACAAGTTTTCCTTTTTTTGCCTTCGCATAGGGCTCTTTTTTCATCACACCTTCACGAACCGTTGCCAATTGGGGCAAGGTGTCAGGCGTAACAATTGTGGCAATAATATTACCACCAAATGCCGGTCTGCGTTGCAATAAAAGGTCTTTATATGTCTTATCTTGTTTTTTGTCGAAATGATCGCCAATTACCAATTCTGTACAGTCGGCGGTTAAGCCACATTTAAGCTTTGAGGATACTCTGGGAGCCAAATCTCGGCCAATTGATGTGGCTCCGAATAGGCCAATTCTAGGCTTCTCAGTCTCGAAAATACCTGCAACAATAGCCGCATGGGGTAAAGTAAGGTAGGGCGCAAGGTTTTTGTCGTCACCAATATGTACAACATCCGCACCATGCTCGAAAAGCTCCTTTTCTATATTTTTTATTTTATAACCAAGCGCAATCACTTCCACCTTCGCTCCAATTTGGTCAGCAAGCGTTCGGCCTTTGGTAAGGATTTCCATGCTTACTTCAGCAGGCTTGCCCTCATCAATCTCGCAATATATAAATACGTTATTCACCTTTTTAATTTTTACTTGAACAATTGATTAGCCGACATTATGGTGTTCAACCAATTCAGCCATCATTTCATCTATTTCTTTATCATTAGGGCCAACTACTTTCGATTCTTTGGCTGTAAAAACGATGTTGGTAACAGCGTTAACCTTAGTAGGGCTTCCCGAAAGACCTAGATATTTTTCATCCGCTTTAAGGTCGTCTACATTCCACTCGATCAGATCGAGGTAATGCTTTACTTCGTGCATTTGAATATAGTCTTCACGCTCGTTACTCATTTCAGATGGGGTACAAGCATGTTTGTACTTCATGAGGCGTTTGGCGTGATGCGGGCGGCATGCTGGTGCTGAACCATGCACTGTAAGGAGTACAGGTAATTGGCTTTTTAAGGTTTCCACCCCATTGCTTAAACGTCGTCGAGCAATAAGAGACTTCCCTTTTACTTCAACCACCTCTTCTACATAGGTTATTTGTGGGATGTTTAGCTTTTCGGCAACCTGTGGCCCAACCTGTGCGGTGTCGCCATCGATAGCTTGCCTTCCGCATAAAATAACATCGAAGGGGGCTAGTTTCTTTAAGGCTAAGGATAATACGTAAGATGTCGCTAAGGTATCTGAACCGGCAAATTTTTTATCGGTTATTAGCACACCCTGATCAGCTCCTCTAAAGAGGGAGTCACGTAAAATATTGGCGGCTCGTATGGGTCCCATGGTAACTGCAGTTACATTGCTACCCGGATTATCATCCTTAATTCTTAGGGCTTGTTCTAGTGCTAGTAAGTCTTCTGGATTGAAGATCGCAGGTAGAGCCGAACGGTTCACAGTTCCGTTGGCTTTCATGGCATCCTTCCCTACATTACGGGTGTCAGGTACCTGTTTAACTAGCACAATGATATTTAGTGCTTTCATATGCTCATGCGTTATTAGGCTACTAATATAGAAACACCATTGCTCGTAGAATATGATGTAGATCAGTCAACGGCCGTACTTTTATCAGTTATTTTAAGCAATAAAACTAAGGGATTGGCATTAGTGTATTAAGAAGACAATATATTCGCAATCAGACCATGAATATGCCTAAACAACAATGAAAAAATTCCTCATTAAAGCGGTGGGTACTCTGCTAATTATTGGCATAGTTGGGCCGTTTGTGTTTTTTGCCATGGTCTACAGCGGATTCTTTGGCCCTCTACCTTCACAGGAGGAAATTGAACATATTGAAAATATTGAAGCATCAATTGCTTACGATGCTAAATCAAGGGTTTTAGGGAAATATTATCTGCAAGATAGAAGAGAGGTAAACCTCGAGGAAATAAATCCATTTTTAGTCAAGGCATTAATTGCTACGGAAGATAAACGTTTTTATGACCACAGTGGTATTGATGCCCGAAGTCTCGGGCGCGTTTTAGTGAAATCATTAATCCTACAGCAATCTGCGGGTGGAGGAAGTACAATAACACTTCAATTAGCGAAAAACCTATTCCCAAGGAATGATTATAGTTTTTTATACTATCCGATAAATAAAACCAAAGAGGCTATCATTGCCTACCGGATTGAAAAAACCTATTCTAAAGAAGAAATATTAACGCTTTACCTTAATACAGTTTCGTTTGGGGAGGATGTTTATGGCGTTGAATCTGCTTCACAACGATTTTTTAATTCATCCGCTATTTCATTAAAAAATGAACAGGCGGCCACTTTAGTGGGTATGCTCAAGGCTACTACTTCGTATAATCCGGCATTACATCCTGAAGCATCCTTAAAAAGAAGAAATATTGTTTTTTCTCAAATGCTTGCGAATGAAGCCTTGGAGCAGGAAGAATATGATCAATTGATAAAAACTGACTTAAGCGTAGACTATAAACCAGGTAAGGCTGAATTAGCCCCTTATTTTTTATCGCAAGTCAAGCAAAAAGTTGACATTTTCCTAAAGGATTACAATAAGAAGAATAAGACACAACTCAATCTGCATACCAACGGACTTAAAATTTACACTACCCTGGACAAAGGAATGCAAACTAAGGCGGAGGAGGCCTTAATTAATCATATGAAAGGCTTGCAGGGTACCTTCGATAAGCATTGGAGTGACTTAGCGATGTGGAATAAACACCAAAGTTTGCTGGACAGGGAGATAATAAAATCGGCAAATGGGCGAAGCCCGAGAGATATGCAATTAAAACGGACCATGATTGCTTATGCAGCCGACGGTGCAAAATCCATGGACATGAGCCCGATAGATTCGATCAAATATTATCTCCAACAGCTTCAGAGTGGTTTTATAGGGCTTGATCCGCGAACCGGGGCTGTGAAGGCCTGGGTTGGTGGTATTGACTTTCAGTATTTTCCTTATGATCATGCCATGATTGATGCAAAACGGCAGGTAGGTTCCACCTTTAAACCAATCGTTTATGCATCGGCTTTAGAAAATGGTGTATCTCCCTGTAATTATTATAAGGCAGATCAGGAGGCCTATACGGTTAAGGAAGGAGAGTGGGTACCTAAAAATGATGATGCATCGTACGATGGAAAATATACCATGGAGGGTGCGCTCGAAAACTCAGTAAACACTGTTTCGGTGAAGATATTGAATGATGTTGGGATAGAACCAACGATAAAACTTGCTAACGCCATGGGCATTGAATCGAAGATTCCTGCTGTACCATCGATCGCTCTGGGTACACCCAGTATTTCTCTTATCGAGATGGTTACGGCTTATGCATCCTTTGTGAATGGTGGTATACGGGTAAATCCTTATACCATCGAACGCATAGAAGATACAGATGGCAATATTCTTTATGAGTATAATACTAGACAGAAGGAGCGTGTTATGAATAAGAAAACCAGTCAGATGATGGTGCATCTTCTTCAAAATGTTGTGAATGATGGAACAGCCAAATCGATTCGCAATTCCTATAAATTAAGTAATGATATTGGCGGTAAAACTGGAACTACACAGAATAATGCTGATGGCTGGTTTCTCGCCGTTACGCCGCAGCTGGTCTCGGGTGCCTGGGTTGGGGGAATTTATCCCGAAATTAGTTTTCAGAGTACTCGACTTGGACAAGGGGCAACGATGGCCCTCCCTATTTTCGCCAGGTTTTATCAGGCCCTTAATCGTGACACTTCCTACGATAATATTACCAAGGCAAAATTTGCTCCACTACCTTCTGAATGGAGATCAGAATTAGAATGTGATCCGTTTAAGGAGGATTTTAAGTTGTTCGATTGGTTGTTTAATAAGGAAGAGAATCAGGCGGATGCTGCTAAAAAAGAGAATAAGAAAGAAGGAGAGGGTTTGTTCAAAAAGATCGGAGACATCTTTAAGAAGAAGGACAAGAAAAATAAGGAGAATTAAACTAGTTGCGCATCATTTCTCAGTTCTAACAAAAACCTTATCTTAGGGATTCATCCTAATCAACAAAGTGCCAGAGAATATATGGTCGATAAGATCGAACATCTTATAACATCGGGAAGGTTTTTTGAAGCCCATAATATGGCACAAGCGTATTGTGCGAAGCATCCTGATGATTTACGCGCGTTACAGCTCTGTGGTCTTGCCATGTCGAAGTCCGGTGCGCGGAATGCTGCGATTAATTTTTTAGAGCCAGTGCTTGAAAAAAATGCGGCAGATGTAGAAACAGCTGGGATATTAGGCGGTGTATATAAGGAGCAGTTCAAAATGACGGCGGAATCCGTATACGCCCGGAAAAGTCATGAAACCTACTTGTCAAACTTTGAGACAACAAAAAGCTATTATACGGGCATTAATGCTGCTACGATGTCACAAATTCTGGGCTGGGGAAAAGCCGCACGAGAGGTTGCCAAGCAGGTAGTAGATCTTGCCAGTCGGGAAGATGATTTTTGGGCCTATGCGACGGTTGGAGAGGCCTATCTGCTACTTCGCGATCCGGCTAAGGCAAAAGAATACTACAGTAAAGCTGCAGCACTCGGCGATAAACAGTATGGTTACTTAGGAAGTGTCTATGGCCAACTCCTTATTTTAAAGCACTACATTAATGTGCCCGAATCGATTTTGGCGCAATTTGCACCGCCTAAAATTGCAGTTTTTGCTGGCCATATGATTGATAATAATCGTAAGGTGCCGCGTTTCCCCGAGTATATCAGTAATAATGTAAAGGAGGCAATAAAGGAAACATTACTTAAACATAAAATTCGCATTGGCTATTCCTCTTTGGCCTGCGGTAGCGATATTTTGTTTGTAGAAGCTTTGTTGGAGCTCGATGGAGAGGCCAATATTTTCATTCCATTTAACCGCGCCGATTTTATTAAAGAAAGCGTTGCCTTTGCCGGCGAAGATTGGTTACGTAGGTTTGAGGCAATTGAGAGTTCGGAGAAAGTTCTTTATATCAGCAAATCGAACTACGACGGCAATGATATACTCTTTAATTTTTTGGGTAAACTATTGATTGGAGCAGGAGTGATGCGGGCTTCATTATTTCACGACAAACCATTTTTGGTCACTGTTGCTTCTGATAACGACATGACTATGAAGGAGGGGGGGACTAATTCAGTAAGAGCCTTGTGGCCTTATGAAAAAAGTATGGTTAATATTAATAGCGACCAATTTCTTAAGGAGGCAGCTGAAAAGGGCAGCGCTGAGCAGCCTATGGCTACAAACGGAGATAGTTATTCGGTTGGCGGCGATAAGAATATTCAATATTTTGCACTGGCTACACTGGTTGATGATAAAGAACAGAGCCGTGAAGTGTTCAATGGAGTAATTGATAAGGTTAAAGCGGAATTTATTGAGTTCCCTGGTCCAAGGCGATCATCAGTTGGTGAACATGGTTTATATGCTTTTTACAGTAAGGCACATTATGCCATGGATTTTGCTCTACGCTTGCTGGAGTGGTCTCATCAGGCAGGATTAGAAGTTCGCGTTGCATTAGAGGCCGTATTGATGACCAAAGGAAGTAACCCGCAAAAAGTTATCGACGAGACTTCGAATCTAAAATCTTTAGCTTTTAACGATGCCTGCTACGCCACCATGCAGTTCGCTGCAGCCTTATCGGCAGAGCAGCCGGGTCGCTACGACTTTCATCATGTAGGCATTATTAATACAGGCGCTGTGGATGAAGGCCAGGAGATCTATAAGATCGATCAGAAAGTAGAGACCGCGCTTTCCTAAATACACTTATTCTTGTAATCCACGATTTTTATAAAAACGGTCGTGATGTTCCTTATAGATTTGATATTCATAGGTGCGATCTACACCTTGATCCAATCCGGCATCAGCCTTTTCTACTAATTCGTAATACCCTTCAGGCATATTCCTCGAGTGGATATCCGGCAGAAGGTCTAAGGCCATAGTAATGCTATAGATAGAATAAATACCTAATAAAGAAATTAACATTACTGCGTTATTAGGTTGCTTAGAAAGGAATTTACCTAGTGAAACTACTTTATCCTTAATCACGATGGAGCGAATTCTCAATGCAGATACCAAGGATAATATTAGTATTATTAAAGCTAGTAGACCAATTGCTTCAGAATAAAAGTCACTCATAGGATTTACAGCCATAGCTACAAGATAGAATACAATACTGCTGTAAAACAAACCTAGAAAAGTGGTGAGTGGTTTGTTACCAATACCATTTCGTAATTGAAGTACATGCGTAGAATAAACCACTACAAGTCCAAGACCCGCTGAGCTGAAAAGTAGTTCGACATAAGGAAATCGAATCAAAGAGATGCGCATACAAATTATACTGAATATGACAAATAAGGTCACATACTCAATCGTGAGTAATAAGGGTTTCCTCTTATTCAGCATGGTTTCAACACTAGCCACCAAACTGACTATGGCATAGCCGGCAAAACTCCAAACCATTAGATCGATGCCGTAATCATTTTTTGCCATAGCTGCAGATCCACCGGTAATAAGGAGCAGGAATAGTAAAAAGAAAATAGCGTTTATATTTATCACAGACCTCTAACGTTAAATACATAATATAACATATGATCATAATAATCCTTTATTCCAGCCCATTGCTGATCAGCGGTATCATCCCAAGTTCGTAATTTATCGGCGAAAAGGATGAAGCTATAAGAGCGAAGTTCACCTCCTTCGGTGAGGTCGCTTCCAACGGAAACTAGCGCTGAGTAGTAGTCGCCTCCTAGAGCGTAACCAAATGATTTAATTTCTGTAACGAACGGGATTAATATTTCGAACATACTCTTTAAAACACTATTGATTAAGAATTCATTCTTGTTGCCGCCGATTATACCTAGGGTTTGAACAAGGTTAAATCGATAATCATTGATGTTACGAAGATCTTGCTCCTTAACAAGTTCTCTTAAGTTATATGCTGAATCGAGTAGGTCGAAAGCTACTGGATCTAAGTTATTGACATAAATTGCCTGAGCGGTCAACACGTAAGCTTCTATCTTAAATATCGTGTAATTAAAAGTTTCCAACTGCTCAATGGCCCACTTATGTTCACCAATTTTGGCAAGATTTGTTGCGAGTTCGCTCACTTGATTGAGAAAAAAGGCTTCGTTGAGGTACTCAAATTGCTTAGCGGTCTTTTCATAGCTGGAAACATCGAGTAAATTTACTGCAGATAGGGCTTGCTCAACATAGCCCAGTTCAAAGTAGGTATTAGCTAAGAGTATATTGATTAAATTCGTATCAATGTTTGTGCCAGCAGGATGATCAACAATAAAGGATTTAATTGGTTCTAGTTGAGCTCTGCTTAGCTTTATGTCATTCTTAAATACTTCTTCATCAATGAATGAATATACTTCGTGGGCATTAGCAATCCAGTAATTCAATATCTGCAAGTCGCTGCTTGATGTATAGTATTTACTGAGCATATTATTCTCAAAAAGATAATCAAGGAAAATAGTGGTATGAAAAGTTTCACTAAAGAACCCTCCGATGTAGTCCGGGTAAATTAGTAGGTGTTTGCGCGACTCAGTTCTATTTCTCAACCCACCTCCATAATAGCGATATTGTAAAGGAACCTCTTCCGCTAAATACTCGTCATCGATTTGTGCAGCGAATCGATCAAAATGGTCGAACCCTTGCTTTAGCTCATCAAGATCCACATCCAAGCTCCTGTCGAACTGATACTTATGCTTAAATATTATCTCCTGTTTATTGAGCATTGCTAACTGATAGTATCGTTCATTTTTAGCTCTAATGTTATTTATAAGTAATCGTGTATCTTCAAATACCTGTCCGACTGTATTGGCATCTAAGAAAATGAGGTTTGGGCCAAAGTATCCAGCATTCGATTCAGAAATATTGGCATTGATATTTGTGGAGTATAAATGTTTTAAGTAGCCTGTTCGGTCGAGAATATCCTTGCGAACTTCGAGATTTGTTTTATTACTCAGGCTTGCCACTTTGTCTGTTAATGGTTTAACAAGATTCCTATGGTCATACTGATAGAGGTAACCGATTAAGTTGGCAGGTCCATTGAAAGGTAAGCTTCTGTAGTAATCATTTGACAAGCGTAAGGAATCAAGCGATTGGAATAAGAGTTCCTGATTGCCAACCGTAGCATAAAGGGATGCTATTAAATGATAACCTCCATTATGAGCCATGCTAATCCTTCCGTTTCTGCTAATAGCATCTTTGGGGTATAATGACTTGAATTTGGCATAAGAGTCCTCGGAATCAAATGGTGAAACTAAGGCGATAAATTTATTGACCTCATCAAACGAAGGGTTATTAAAGGTAAGATAAAATTGTAACCCTCGGTTTATTTGATCTGGTGATAAGGTTTCACCCTGCTCTAATCCTACCCTTAATTTATCAAAAAGCTCCTGATTAAGGTTTTTGAGAAAATTAAGCGTTGCCTCACGATTATTGTAGTAGTAATCATAACTCAGTAAAGTAGTTAGACGAGTTATATCTTTTAGATAATCTTGCAATTCTGCTTCTGAACGGTGAATAGCAAGCTTTGTCTCTAGAAAAGAAATAAGATTGAGCTTGAGTTCCTCTTTGGTTTTCTTATTAAAAGCCAATAGTCTACCATAGGTGTTAATTGCCAAAGCAATTGATTTTTCATCGTTCGCTTCACTAGTTAAGTAATTTAGAAGACTACCAGGTTGGTGGACTTCGCGCATAATTAAAAAATCTGATTTATTATCTAACTGGATGTCCTTGCTTGCCAGGAGTTTGGTGCCACGCTCGATTACCGTTTCAATGACATTATCATTACGTTTTTTCTCCGCATCGATAAAATAAAAGGTACTTAAGAAGCCTACAAGAAGAATAGCAATAGAAGCAGCAATCCTGTTTGCGCCATATTTCATGAAAGTTCGTGTAACAATCACTTTTCTACTACTTCGCCGAAGGAATTCTCGAGCTTCATTCAGAAGCTCTTCCGCCTCCTCTAGCGTATCTGGCCAAACACCATTATTCCCTTCATACCGGTGAATCCAGTACTTATTGGGTTTGCATTCTTCTTCCCATGCTTCGAAGAAACTAAGTGGTCCGATAGGCAAAAGGTAGCCAGATGACTTTCCTGAATCGAGCCAACGGTTAAGCTGTTTTCTGAAATCAAGAAAATTGGCATAGTATTCATATTCCTTACTGGCCCATTTATTTAGTAAGCCCCAGTTTCTTATTAAACTTTCATGTGTAATGTCTAAAACGGCATCATGCGCAAGCGTCTTGCTTTTTTCATTTTCAGTTATAAATGGACGAAGGAAGGAGTTATCCTGCTCACGATAAATATTCAAAATATCGTTTACGACTTGCTCGTTAATATGAGGCTTATTAATGATCCCTGTAATTTCTTCCAAGGTCATTCTGTTCCGTACCGCACGGCTGTCATCAATTTTGGTAAGACAGGCAAAGGTTATGGCAACAACATTTTTAACCTCATGAAGTGATAAGTTGGTACCTGGGTTCTGTGCTTTGTAATAATTATAAGCACCTTCATAAAGCTGGTTTGCATGAATTTCTATAATTCGCTTTATTCCCGGAGTATGATAAAGATTACGCTGAAATTCTGGCAGTTCCTTAAACCATTTTAGAAATCTAGGCTTGTCTTCTTCAGGTAACTCGGATGAAGGCATACCTCCAACCAAAGCATAATGAATTAGGTCTAACTCTTCTTCTCCTTTATTTGCTACTTGCCAAATATGACTTAGGGCATGCTGAAGAATGGGTAGCTGATCGATTCCTTCGGATAAATCGTAAAGTAGTCGTTCAACTAACCTTTTCGATATTTTATTCCCATTTAATAGAGCAGGTTCCTCAATAATAAGCTTAAGCTCATTGCGCTTTAGCCTCGGTACAAAAAACTGTGAGAAACCAATTGCCTCAGGAAGCCCCCTAAAGGCACTACATTGGCCAATATAGTCTGAGCGCATTGTGCAAACGACATAGATGGGTAGGTTTTGTTCCAGCGCAATCTTAGCCGTTTCAAGAAGAATATTTAGCGTGATCTGAGATGATTCAGATGGCGTACTATTTACGTAATTCTCCGGGTTGGTGAAAAACTCTTCAAACTGATCAACAATGATTAGCAAATTGCTGGATTGTCGTTTAGAGTTTTCTTTGTCATCATCCGACTTTTTTTGCCAGAAGTCATCGGCTTCATCATAAAACCAATTTGAGTTTTTATAAAGCTCTATAAGTGCCGAATAGCCACGTTCTAGCTCGGTCATTACGGTCTCATGACTTTGGTGGCCTAATTTAAGGGCTAGGTTAGAGGCGAAATTCTTTAAAGGTGTTCTTTCTGGCCTAAAGTCAATAACCTGCCAGTTGTTATATGTAGCTTTGAAGAAGCCTGCGCGGGCATTTGGAATCATCCCACCGTATACGAGCGAAGACTTACCCTCACCCGATGCCCCGGTAACCATTAGAAATTTGTTCTTTTCAAGCAGTCGTGTTATTTGGTCGATCTGCTTATCCCGTCCCTTGAAAAACAAAGATTCATCTTCTGAGAAAGATCTCAGACCAGTATATGGGCATATGGTAGAATCGTCAAACATTATCGTACGTAGCTTATTCTGGCATCCGGCAAATCATTAAGTGCTTCATACCGTTGCCAATAAGGCGATTCGGGCTGATTATTTCTATTATAATCATGAAAAACTTCATAGAGATATCCACAGATATCATCATCATTTAAGTTATTGGGTATGGCAGCAAAGGAGCCATATAAATCATTATTAAAGGCCAATCCTCTTGAAATCCACCATATTCCTCTTGCCTTTAGTGTTTCATTTTTAATTACCCGATAGGCTTCAGCAATATCATCACCCTGATTTCTGAAAGCTAAAGCCGCCGCAATAACGGTACGGTTTGGCTGAGCGTCGGTATTTTCAACTCTTTCTGCCTCTGTGTAGCTGGAATCAATAAGCACATCTACATATGGCTTTTTTCCATCGCTTATAATTGCCTCCTTTGCAGCGTATGCATAGAGCTGCGATCGATTAATTGGATTACTGAAACGCATTATTAATTCATAACCTATATCAGGCTTACCTGCTTGGCTCATTTGGCCAGTAGCGTGAGCAAGCCTTCTCATAATATCATCATTTATAAACCTGAATGGGGATCCAAGGATATCAAAAATAGCATCCATACTTACCTTCTGGTAATTATGCGCAGCATTCTCAAGACGACCATCATAACCCTCCTGATTGCCAACCATTAAATAGAGTAGGCTGAATTGGTCCTGAACAGGTTCAAAATTTGTACTAACCTGGAGCGCCAGTTTTCTTAAAATATCTGGATCTACTACAACTATATCTGAAAAACCCGAGCCAAGCAGAGCATCATATTCCGCAAGCCAATCAGGAATGTATTGCACGGTTTCATTTGAGTATAATTCTTGAAATAGACCATTTTCCAATAAGTATTTCAGAAAACTAGCTGAAGAATAGTTCATCAAACTAATCTGCGGAGGGATGGTTAAAATTGGATCACGAATATCAGGGTAAAGGAATAAATACTCTCTTGGGTATGTTGTTTTGGCATTAGAGAGCATGTTTGGGATCCTTATTTCCTCAGCAAGATAGTCTTTATCTACCGCCCGAAAGTACTGGAGCGAAGTTTCAAACAAATTGTTTAGCGTGACCTGATCTACTCCATTTGGTTCAAAGAATTGGCGCTTGGCTAAACTAATACCCATATCCTTATAAGCCAGTGCCCGGAGAAAGCTTTTCTCTGTATCATTTATTAGGCTCTCATTAATTACCTGTAAATATTCTTCATAAAGCGCCTTGATTTCAGAGGCATTATTGAAATCGAGATTTAAATTATGGGAGCGGTTTAGGATGAAAAATCCATCTAGGCCCATTTTCTGGATTGAGGGGAATTTATAGCCTGCATAGGCCACCAACCGCTGATAGTAGTCGAGTTCGCTAATCCCTTCTTTAGCACTATAATCCTTAATGAACTGCTTGTAAGCACTGCTGTGCCCATATTTCTTTAGGTAATGTGCAATATTAAGGGCATTATCAATTTGCGTAAGGTAGGATTCGTTAGGATAGTTTGAATTATTAGTAATTAGGGTATCGATGACTTGATTTAGCTTTTTGGTATTACCTACTGCAGCATACAAATAACCTAATTCTTGATATAGACCATTAAAGTTAAATCCAAAATCCAGGTGAGAAATCTTATGTATCTGCTCTTTAGAAAAACGTTCTAACAACCAGGAATTATTGTCGAAACCATCCTCTATTGGGGATAGGTTTTTAATAATTTCGTTAATCTCAGATTTAGCTAAGGCATCTTCGTTAAGCGTGTATTCGATGAGATCAATTATTTCTTGAGTGTCCTTGAATTCCCTCAGATCACCATAAACAATTTCCTTTAGAAGCAAAGCCATTCTTGAGGCATTACGTTCAATAATTTGATCATATCCCATTTCGGGAGAATAGTAGTGACTCATTAAAAGATTAAACATTAAATCATTGCTCTCTCGAATAAGTACTCCGTTTTCCCGTTCCTTCACGGGTTTTTTCATTTCTTCCGTCATTAGGCTATCGGCCAGATAACTCAGCCGATGTATGCTAGGCTCCGAAGCAATAGCAGCCTGTCTTAACATTTGTGCAACAATGGCAGATGCCATACTGGTTTTATTTTCTAGCCCGACCATTGCGGTTACAATTTCATCTGCGGTAAGCTCTTGAAGTCTGAGCTGTTCCATTAGTGCTACAGAACTATTATTTAAGAAGATATCGGGGCTATTCCCAAAACGTAATGTTTCTTTCTTAAAATACTCCAACATTGCCGAATCTCGCCTTTCTAAATAGTTTTTAAGACCGAAAGAGGAGAATACCAAAAGGGTGACTAAAGCGAGTACCGCAGCAATCCGCCTTGGGCCATATTTCATCACAGTACGTGTTATGAAATGTCTTTGCGCACTAGCAGCAAGAAACTCTTGCGCATTATCTAAAAGTTCCTCACATTTTGATAACACATTATCTTTTTCTCCTTCACCAGCTTCGTAGCGTGCCACCCAATTTTTATTTGGCTTCTTTTTATTAAACCAGTCCTCGAAGTAAGTCAGGGGGCCTATCGATAATAAGAAATCTGAAGATCGATCATTCGTAAGCCAACGATCTAACTGCTGTTGGAAGTCAAGGAAAATCGTATAATCCTCGAGTTCTTCATCAGCCCATTGTTTTAATTGAGTCCAGTTTCTTATTAAACTCTCATGGGTAATGTCAAACACAGTGTCATCATCAACCTCCCAGTTTTCATTTTCCTCTCCAATAAATGGTTTAAGCAGGGTATTAGTATGATCGCGATAAGAATTTAAAACTAGGTTTACAGTTTTAGACTCAATCTCTGGTTTGTTTATGATGCTGGTTATTTCAGCCAGGGTCATCCTGTTTCGAACGGCCCTTCCTTCATTTATTTTTGTTAAACATTGAAAAGTGTGCTTAATGATGATTTTAGCCGTATCATCACCAATTTTCCGTTCCGTATGCTTTTCAACATAATCCGATGCTAAATTATTTAGCTTATTCGCATGGGTATTGAGGACATTTTGAAGGTTTGCTTCATCGTAGCAGACCTTAATCTTTTCAGGTAATTCAAGAAACCAATTAACAAATCTTCCCTTTTCTTCGTCGGGTAACTCGTTACTAGCTATGCCGCCCACCATGGCGTAATGGATTAAATCCATTTCTTCCTTACCAGAATCCGCCATTTTCCAAATCTGATTTAAAGCATGTTGGAGCATTGGTAACTGGTCGGTGCCATCTGTAATGTCTTCGATTAACCGTTCTGTAAGCCGTCGGGTGATTTTATTACCACTGAGGACTGCAGGTTCTTCAATGACTTCTTGAAGCTGCTTACGGTTCATTCGTGGTACGAAGAATTGTGAGAATCCTATGTATTCTGGCAAGCCTCTAAACGCTGCACATTGTCCGATATAGTCCGATCGCATTGTAAATACAACATAGATCGGTAGGCCTTCATCCAGCGCAATGCGAGCTGTTTCTAATAATAGATTAAGCACTAAAGCTGATTCTACAGAAGGAACCCCTTTGTCATAATTTTCGGGATTTGTAAAGAATTCTTCGAATTGATCTGCGAGTATAATAAGGTTGCTGGCATCTCGGGTTTGGGCCGCTTTTTCTTCCTCTGTAGCACTTGTCCAGGAGTTTACAGACTTGTCGATATAACGTTTAGAAGATTTATAGAGATCAATGATGGCAGAAAAACCATGTTGTAGTTCTGCTTTTACAGTTTCTGAGTTTTCTATTCCCAGGGCATTGCCCAAGGCATTGCTTAGATTTTTTAACGGAGATCGTTCTGGGCGAAAATCTACTACTTGCCAATTGGAGTAGGTTGCTTTTAAAAAGCCAGCCCTTGCATTGGGTATTATACCAGCGTAAACTAAAGATGACTTCCCGTCACCAGAAGCGCCAGTAAGCATGAGGAATTTATTCTTTTCCAGTTGTGCTGTTGCTTCCTGAATATGTTCGTCTCTTCCCTTAAAGTAGATCGATTCTTCTTCAGTAAAGGAACGTAGTCCAGTATAGGGGCATATGTTAAAATCGTCGAACAAGCTTATTTTAGATCTATGACTTTAACATAAACTTTTTTCACTTCTTCCGGGACAGTATCCTTAGGGACGATCGAGGAGACGACCTTTGGAGCCTTGAAATACCTGGCTAAATTACTTTGGGGGTCGTCTTCACCAACTAGCATTAGGGGGGTGGGTGAGGAGGCGCCACCAACCTGCTTCCAAACTTGCTTTATAAAGGGCAATGCCCAATCCGCAGAATACTTAAAATAGACTACCGCAAGTTTGCTTTTTGGAATTTGTTGGGTTGATTTTTCCCGATACTCTTCTTCACCGTCGGGCAAAATATTCATAAGCTCCACCGGATATTCCATACTAATACGATCTGTAATGGCCATGGCTTCTTTTTCATCTTGTTGATTAAATATGAAAAAGATATCGGTGTCTTTAATATCAAGCTCTTCAGTAACCGTTTTCATGGTCATAACCCGAATATCATCTACCAATTGCATCGGACCAGAACTATTAGAGAAGGTCATATTGCCGGTAATATTGTTTCGAACAAACTTGATAAACTCCTCTTGTGCTGCCTTAATTTCTTTCTCAGGGTCTGGGGTGTACCAAATAAAACAATTAAACCCGGCGGCCTCATCATTCGATCTATTTCGGGCCTGATCAAATTGGTACTTCGGGTAAGAAATATCATCCTCTGCCTCGAATCTTCGACCATATTCATTACTAAGTATGTGTAGTGAGCAAGAGCATTTACTCAAGTCCTCTGCTACTTTTTGCTTGAAGCCTTCATCGTCAGAAGGACAGTCTACTGTAGGGAGTACGTTGAATCCTGCCTTTTGTAGTATTAAAGCCATTTCTTCCCTTTTCTCCTTGAGGTCGAAGGAAGTCCAGGCTAAGTAAATACTCACTTTATCCTGTGTAACTGCTGCCACCGTTAGTTTATCGGGCAGCGAAGTAGAAACGCGGGTACTTGTCTCAGGAGGGGAGGTGATATCAGTATTTTCAATTGCTTGCACTTCGGGGCTATGCTGATCTGCAAGCTTAACACCCATAATAATTTCCTTTATCGCATTGGCAACCTTATTGATTTGATTGCGGTAAAGAATTGCCGAAGTATCCATTAAATTATCATCAACTGGCCGTAACGGTCTGTTTACACCTGCATCGCGGTAAATAAAATCTACGGAACGTAACCCGCCAGCTAACTCTTTTTCTAGTAATCGGATGTCTTCCAAATCTATATCATGGATTTTAACAGGAAGGATTCTACTGGCAAAATTGCCATTAGGTAAACGTATATTTCGCTTTAAAGAATCCTTATCTGCCATATCTCTAAAGGCTATAAATTCCTGTTGCCAAGCAAAGGATGAGGTATCGCAATACGTTTGTGAAATTATCGGAATAAAGATGACCGATTTGAGTTTTGAAGAAATGGAGTCATCAACTTGATGAGTTTCCAATAGTCCGTCATGTGGATTTTCATCAAAGAAGATCGTGAGATTATCTTTGATGGTAGCATTAAGTTCTTGCTTAAGTTTCTCAACAAATTCAGTTACCCAGCCATCATACTTATTATCATTCTGACGGTAACTAATAAAAATATCATACTCAAATTCCTTTTGAATTGCGGCCAAGATAGTACAATGGTTAAAAAGTTAGTTAATAGTTCTCAATAAAACCTGCGCCATATTGAGGTACGGTAATATTACAAAGAATGCATTAAAAACAACAATTACTCCTTAAGATATCTTCAGAGGTTTGTGTCGAAATTGACGGGTTTTTTTAGCTGAATACGCACGCTATTCGATGATTATCAGGGAGATATTCGCTGTTTGAGGCCGATTTTTTACTGTTAATAATACTTCCATGAATTTGTTTTTGATCATTAGAACTCGTTAATATTGTAATTGCATTTTTTTAACAAACTAAATATTATGAAAAACCTATACAAATTAAGTTCTCTTTTACTCGTTGCTTTACTGGTCTTCCAACTATCATGTAGCGAAGACGAAACACCTGCTCCGGATAATACTTCAAGTCCTGTGGGAGAATGGACACTAGCAACAGCAACACTAGTTGATGGTAATGCGCAGACCACTGATGTTGCCGAAGATCTTACCGTTGCGAACTATCCTGTTAACCCGATTCCTGTAGGGGATGTTCAAAATACTTCCGTTCTAGTTGGTGGAGCATTAGCAAAGCGTGTATGTGAGGAAACAGCCAATTTTGGAGGCTTTTATATTGAGTTGGCCACTAATGGTAAGCTGATTTTTTATTGCCCTGCAGAGGAAGTGGTTGATGATAGTGGTTCATGGACAATTTCTGAGCAAGATGGTAGCTACACTGTATCATTAAACGTAACTACGGATGCCGGACCATTTTCTATTTTTGTAACTGATTTTGAAGTTGCTGCGGATGGATCAACTATGACAGGTCGTGCAACCAACTATCCTATGGTTCAAGATCTTGCAGGTGATTTAGCGTTAGATAATCTTCAAGTAATCGTTGTAGATTTAGCTTTTACGGCTAAGCAGTAAAATACTAAGGATTTATTAAATTGAATAGGCCGTTCATATTTGGACGGCCTTTTTTTATTCCTTGAAATTTTTAATATAAGGAACTTCAACTCTATTCGTACCTTGCTCCTTAATGAGTTCCCTAAAGTTGTTATAAGTGTGCCATGGCGCATTAGGGGCAAATAAATTGATAACCCAAGCCGGAACATCACCACCGGGATCTACATCGAGTTCATAACGCACTTTCACATGCCCTTTATCTATAGGGTCGACCGTTAGCGTTGATTCAGCATACGGTAATCGTACAACCCCATCATTTTCTGGTAGATACTTAGGCATCGCTTCCAAGGTAACCGTTAGCCTGCGGGAAGCAGAATCTTGCCGAAGAATCATATGAAAAATAACATCCCGGTTAGAAACAGGCCAAGGTGGACTTACTTCTGAATAGTAGTACAATTCGGTTGCACTGATCGTCTTTAAAACCTCTTGTTTTGCTACCTTGTATTGCCATTTATTGGAATTATTAATATCAAGTACCAGGGCAGCATATTGCGATAGGGTGGCAGGCATCTCCAACTCTACAATTATCGTCTTAAACTTCTGCGTCTCGTTATCGCATAAATACACTTTAATATCGTTCGCCGACTTTTTAAGCTCGCAGTCTTGCTGGGCAAAAGTTAACGTATTTGCAAGGAAACACATAACCAGGGTAAACCCAAAATACTTTCTCATATTGCCTAAGTTGCGGCAAAATAAATCAGAAATCTAATATAATGGGCTATAGCTATGAATTTTCGATTCAACAGACGAAATTTTGGTCGTTAATGCGCCAAAAAAACTACTTCTAATTTTCTCCGCGGTTCCACTAATCAGAGTGGAGTTTTTCATGGTGCTTTGGAAGTGGCCATCGATATAATTGGTGTAGTCTGTATCGGTAGTAGACATATAATTAAGATTACCATAGGTTGTAAAAGACATTTTTCGATCCCCCATTTTGAATAGGAGAGAATTGTCGCCAATAGCAACTTCATTGAAGAATATATTGTACTCAGCGCCCTCAAGTGTGGCAGAAGAACCTAAGTGAAATTTATTTCCCTGCTCGGCTTCTACGTTTATATGTTGAATGAGGTTTTTGAAGCGCTGCAGCATGTCGGAACAGGTTTCTTGATCCATAATCTTCGCTTGGAGAGCAAATTCGAGCTGCCGCAATGTGATATTCACGGTTTCATAGGTCCATATTTCTGTAGAGGGTATTTTTAGATAAAGATGCCAGATTCGCTTTGCCAGTTCCTCAAATTCTACAAGCATTTTTGGCAGTGTCTTTGCATCATAAGCTACATTATGAAGTGCCGGGTGGTTCAGGTAATACTTTAGCCAAAAATATAGTTTAAAAGTGCTTAATTGAGGATCTTGAAAATAATGAAATATCGGAACGTCTCTTGCTGAATAATAAAGATGCTTTGGACTAATAGCCGTAATGATGGAAAGGTTTTTCTCAATAGACTTGAAATAATCTACAAAGGTGAAATCTGTTAGATTAATAGATTGCACATTAAAGCATACGCTTGATTTTTTAATTCCAAAGAAGTTATCAAGTGAAAGGTTATACCTTTTGGTTAGTTTTTCGATATCACCAATATCAAAAAGTGTTTCTCCGCGAATGCGCCGGTAGGCGCTGTCTTTACTTATGCTCAAGCAATCCGCAAGCTCATCGGCTAACGATAAGGACTCGGGCGTGAACTCTTTAATTGCTTCAAGTATCGAGGTTTGTAGGTCATAGTTAATTTGCATAAGCCAAGGTTTTAATACCAAATGCACTAGTATGCTGCAATTTTCACGTTGTATTGTAGATGGTTTTTATTAATAGATGACTAGTAGATTAAGTTTTATAAAAAAAGAATTACACCCAGCTATGTTATTAGCTAAGAACTGAAGTAAAATTCAGACATCACCGGAGCTTATCCGTTAGGCTCGTGGTCGTGATGTTGAAACGTAGGCATGATTACATCGTGTACTACTAGGTAAATAGCACCAATTACTACTCCTGCACCCATTAAAGGAATCATAATCATAGGGAATAACATAATACCTAGTAACACGCCAATCAAAATTGATGTTTTTACATTAGTGTTCATTTCTCCTCGATTTAGTTGGAGGAAGTTACAAAATAATGTTCCCAAATACTATGATCTATATCATGAGTAGTTGTGATTTACATACTTCCGATATGTTACCATCCAATGCCATAATCTTCGCCATGGTTGCTTGAACCACCCCAGAAGCTACCGTGCGCCCAGTCGAAATATACTGCGTTTATTGGACCTGAAGTTCTGGGTCTTATCTGTAGGCGATAACCCATATCCCGTAGTTTTTGGCGTACAAAGGCCGGGGTATCTTCATTAATCAAAATTCTTCCTGGCTCACTCTCATGGTTGCCGAACGAACCTTTCATTTGAAAACTGTTAAAATTTGGGGCTTCTGCTGCTTCCTGTACATTCATATCGAACTCAACAATATTGAGGAAGAATTGCAATAGGTTTTGATCCTGCGAATCACCGCCTTGTACTGCGAATGATAGAAATGGTTTGCCGTCTTTCAACGCCATGGTTGGTGTTAAAGTAGCCCGGGGTCGTTTCCCTGGTTCAATAACATTATAAGGGTTTTCTGCCGGATCAAGCACAAAACTTTGGGCTCGTTGGCTCAGGCCAATACCGGTATTGCCAGCAATAACGGCAGGAACCCAACCACCACTAGGCGTGATAGAGACCACCCATCCTTCTTCATCTACCGCCTGAATAGAAGTAGTACCACTGTATATGTCATTATTAGGGAAATGCTCAGATTCCAACTCTGGAGCCACTTGTCCAAGCGATTCACCATCCGGTTTTTTACTGCTCCAACCCTCCAAGTATTTCATAAATGGGTTGGTTTCATTCTGGAAAGGATAGGGATCACCGGGTTTAACCGTTGCATCATTTTTCTCCCAATTCATTTCTCCTAAGCGCTGCTTGGCATAATCTTTCGATAGTAAGCCTTTCATTGGTTCCTTTGGTTCATAATAAGGATCGCCATAATAAAAATCACGGTCGGCAAAGCTCATATTCATAATCTGATAGAGGGAATGAATATATTTCGTTGAATTATATCCCATGCTTTTTACATCTAATTGTTCAACCATATTCAGTGCTTGAAGCATTACTGGACTTTGCACCCATGATGTAAGTTTATACACCTCAATTCCTTTATAAGTCACCATTTCTGGTTCTTCGATGTAAACCTTCCAGTTCGCGAGGTCTTTCATTGTTACCAGACCTCCTTGTTCTCTTGCTCCACGCACATATTCCTTCGCAATATCTCCTGTATAGAAACGCTTGTAGGCTTCATAAATAGCTTCTTTTCTAGATTTGCCTTTTGCCAAAGCTTTTGTTTCGGCTTCTACTAATTTATTGAGCATGGCCAAAAGGTCTTCCTGAACAAAAATCTCTCCGGCATAAGGAGCCTCCCGATCTTCGTTGCCAAGATTGGTGAGAAAAACCTTTTTAGAATAAGGCCATTCCTTAATTCGCTCTTTAGAACCTTCGATACGTAACGCAGTTTGCTCCTCCATAGGGTAACCTGCTGCCATCTGCATGGCAGGAGTTATAACTTCCTTTAGACTCATGGTGCCATATTCAGCGAGCATTGTCATAAGTCCACCAGGGGTTCCAGGAGTTACAGCGGCCAATGGACCATACTGTGGAGGGTATGACATCCCTTGTTCTTTAAAATACTCTGGGGTAGCACCCGATGGAGCAACTCCGAGTGCATTAATGCCGATAACCTTTTTTGTATTCGGGTTATAAATTAATGCTTGGGTTTCACCACCCCAAGAAAGCACATCCCACATGGTAGACGTTGCCGCCAACATCGCACAAGCTGCGTCTACAGCATTCCCTCCTTGGTTAAATATTGTAGCTCCAGCCGTTGCTCCGAGTGGCTTTCCGGTTATTGCGAGCCAATGTTTGGCATGCAATACCGGTTTCTGCGTTGGTTGTCCTATTACCAGAATGCTCTGTGTGCTAAACAAGAGTAGAAAGAAGAAGCTAATACGATTCATAATTTATTTTTTTTTGTAAAAGTTAGGGAATAAGAACCTGCCCTGCAACTTCGATTATTTGAATGGAAGCTGCCGGATAATATTTTACGCCACCTGTAACATAATACTTGCGCGCTCATTAAATAATTTGTAACTTTTTATTGCTTTTAAATTGCAATAAGTACACTTATTATCCTGTATATAATATGAAAGAAAT
>CBDUMS010000021.1:0-41848 GCA_965368405.1 uncultured Cyclobacteriaceae bacterium | reverse complement strand
TTGGTGATCTGGCATGGCTCCATTTACCTTAAGCAGCTTTCTTGAAATAAGAGTAATACTCCAGAACATAAATAGAATCGTAAAAGCACTGGATACTACGCTGAGCATATTAACCCAATAGGCTACTTGCTCCACATCACCAAAACTGAGAAAGGATGCCATTCTGCCTAGTAAGAGAAAGAAAGGTGCACCTGGAGGATGAGGTACCATTAATTTATATGACACCGCAGTAAATTCTCCTACGTCCCAAAAACTGGCAGTATCTTCAACGGTGATTGCATAGGTAATTAGGGCAATAACAAATACAAGCCAACCTGTAATATTATTCAGTAATTTAAAATTCATAGTTCTTCGAATGAGAGGGCGAAATTAGCAAAATATGGAAGATAAATGGCAATAAATAGGCTTTATTAACACCGTTTAACATTTAATGAAGTTTGTGGCTCCAATTTACTTATAGACTTGAGTATAGTAAATAAGCCAAATAAGGAATGCCGGAACGTAGGTAGTAAAGACAATTGCAAAAGCATAACTCCATTTTTTATGCGCTGTTATATGAATAGCTTCTACCAGTACAAGCCAGTAGGCGACTTCAAATAAATTAAGTGCCTTCAGGGGGTAGTGCAGATTGTCTGCAAGAGCCATATAATCCGTAAAATTTATGAGCGATAGTGGATAGAATCCTTTAATTTCCCAAATTTCGGGTTGATGATCAACGAGTATGAACCACATGATTTTTGCAAATTCCGGGAGTAGAAACACGGTCTCAGAGACCAAAGCTACATGCCACATTTGTTTGTAGGTAATCCTGTAGCCAAACATAAAGGCCCCAACCCATAGCACAAAGGCGATAATTGTTGCCTTGTACACATAAATTAGTGGAATCGCTAAAAACTGTAGTGCATTAAAGATTTTAAACATCCCGAATCGACCGTCTTCCTGTAGAATCTGAAATGCGATAGTTTCGTTCTCAACCAAACTCTTTTTTGCAAAAAGCACAAGAAAGGTAACGATACAAAGCGCCAAAAAATAAGCCAATGTCTGGGTGTCCAGCATACTGGCTAACATTTTTCTAAATTTTTGTAGCATGGCCCAAAGTTATAATATTTGTTCTGGAAAACTTTTATGGGGTTATCTTTCGTTATGAATACGAAACAGATTCGATATTTTTGAAGGAGATGCGCTGGATAGCAGTTTTTATAGTTAGTTGTTCTTTATCGGCTTTTGCCACTGAAAAAGATAGCACCGATTTACTCATCGCCGACATGACGGTGCAAATTGAAGCTACAGAGGCGATGAACGCTATGTATAATTTCGATTTTGAAAATGCACGAATTCAATATAACTGGTTACGAGAGAAATATCCGGAAAGCCCACTTTCCTATTTCTTACTTGGTTTAAATGAGTGGTGGAAGATGATTCCAGATTCCGACCGAAAAGAATTTGATGATACCTTCTTTTACTACATGGATACCGCAATTCTCATTGCCGAAAGGATGCTCGATATTCCAGATAGCAGGATAGAAGGAGCTTTTTTTCTAGCCGCTTCATACGCTTTTAAAGGTAGATTGTATTCAGATAGAGGGCAGTGGGGTAGAGCTGCATCGGCAGGCAAGAGTTCTTTGAAGTACCTTGAGATTAGCAAAGAGCATACTGAATTGAGCCCGGAGTTACTCTTTGGGGATGCTTTGTACAACTATTTTGCAGAGTGGATTCCGGAGAACTACCCTATTTTAAAACCATTACTGGCATTTTTCCCGGATGGTGACAAAGAGCTTGGGTTACAACAATTAGAGGAGGTGTCGGTCAATGCCTTCTATACCAGAATTGAGGCACAGATATTCTTAATGCAAATTGTTGCCAATGATAAAAACGACTATGGTAAAGCTCTTGGCATCGCTAAATACTTATTCGAGCATTACCCAAACAACCCTTATTTTCACCGCTATTACGCCCGATATTTATATAGTAGTAGACTCTATCGAAAACTGGAGCCGGTTGCCTTAGAAATTATAGACCGCCTCGAAAATAATTGGTTCGGCTATGAAGCAACCTCAGGAAGATACGCTGCCTTTTTTTTAGGACAGCTTTACCAAAGTCGTGGCGATAATTCTGAGGCAGAAAAATACTACAAGCTAGCAATTGGGTTTGCGGAGGAATCCGAAGATATTGAAACAGGCTATGCACTATATTCTATGCTTAACCTCGGAAAAATCGCTAATCAAGATGGCAGAAAAGGGGAAGCCACTAAATACTTTAAAAAAGTTAAGAAAGAGGCAAGTCGAAATTCAGGGGTGTATAAAGCTGCTAAAAAGGAATTGAAATCGATGTAATTCCAGAAGGTTTAAAATGCATAATTTGTTTCGCGCAGTTTTGGCATCTTAAAAAGGTCTTTTTACCCCATATAACATAATAATCGACAAGTATTTGTAGTTGAAACATTAGTAATTCACTATCTTTGAGTTAGAGCAATCGAAGTTTATATTGATGGTGTTAGGCGTAATATTAACTATCAAAATTCGACTAGGATGAAACTCGAGGAGGCCATTCTGCAAACTTCTTTTAGCAGCGCCAATCAGAAAATCACACTAAACCTAATTCATACTTATAACCTGTTTAAAGATGATCTTAAGAACTTCTTTAAACCGTACGGTATTACCTCGCAACAATTTAATGTGTTAAGAATTCTAAGAGGTAATTACCCTGAGCCCTATTCAACATCTCAGGTGCGCGATCGGATGCTCGATAAGATGTCGGATGTATCTAGAATTGTAGACCGACTAGTAAAGAAGGATTTAGTAAAAAGGAGCGTAACCAAAACCGACAAGCGATTGGTAGATGTCGTCATTAGTGACAGCGGTCTAGCCCTACTAGAACAGATCGATGCGCCGCTTGAAGCCTTTATGCAAGAAATATTTGGCTCCTTTAGCGATAAGGATAAAGATGATTTTCTGAGACTCCTGGGAAAAATAGGGCTGAATTAGCTCTTCTTACTGCCTTTGTCTTTCGATTTAAGATTACTATAAATATCGATCTTCTTCATAGCGGATTTCGCTTTGCGAAGCCTTATTTTTTTGCCCTCCCAAACGAATCCGGCATCATTCAAGGCTTTTACGTAGTGCTTCTTAGCTAATCCTCTACAACGAACCTGGGCAACCCATTCTCCTAATTTTTTGGTTCGTCCGGCTTGCGGTACATCCCAGTGCCCATGTTGCTTATGAAATCTTTTAAGCTTTTTCAGATTTTGAGAAAACCGTTCATCCTCCATATTCCAGATAAAGCCAATCTTATTGAGCTTGTTAATTCGATCGATGGATAAGCGATTCTCGTTATATAAACGTCGCATCTCATTCACCCATCGCGATAACTTATGATTTTTAGAATCCTTTGGAAAAGCAACCTGACTAACATGAATGGTGTCATGCTCTTGCTTAAACTCAAGCAGTTCCTTCACTCGCTGATCGAAAGTTGAGTTCGAATTAACCCAATTGAAATCAATTTTATTCAGCAGGTCAATACGATGCTGAGCCAACTTACGAGTCTTGTAAAATCGCCTTTGATTCTTGCACCAATGATAGAGTTTAACCTCAGTATCCTTGGGTCCAGGATGTGGTTCTCCCGTCTTCTTCTGAAATTTGATTAGGTCATTATAATGCCCAAGCCAAACTTCCTCTTGGAGTTTTCTTTTTGTAGCCGCCATAAAAGAGTGTGCCCACTAGTAAAATGAAGCACGTTTAACTAATAGAATACTGTAAAGATAGTTCAAATTCCAATGATTTCAAATCGATCGTTTTGGTCTACCGAATTATTCGTTATAAATAAATCATGGGTGATATTTTTTTAGTCTGGGGATTGAAGAACGGGCACTACTTATTAGAATAATACAATTTTTCAAGTTGTATTATCATTCTTAGTATTGGAGAACTAAATTTTATTGCGGAATTGTTTATTCAAGGCCGTTTAGGCTGCTGTTTTTTTATATTTTTGAGCTATGCCGGATGAAAAACCCATAATAGTAGATAAGGAGAAGACTGAGAAGTTTGAGCGAGAGTTTATGCCGCACTTAGATGCCCTATATAATTTCGCATACAAGCTTACTATGAATGAAGATGATGCTAAAGATCTGCTTCAGGATACCAGCATGAAGGCCTATCGTTTTATTGATTCTTTTGAAAAAGGAACTAATGCGAAAGCATGGTTGTTCAGGATATTGAAGAACAGCTTTATCAATGAGTATCGCAAGAAAAGTAAAGCTCCCGGAATGGTAGATTACCAGGAAGTTGAGACATTTTACAACTCTGAAAAAGGCGATGCCGGCAGAGAAATTACTGTTGATTTGAGAGCTGAAACTGTCCGAGATAAACTAGGCGATGAAATAACAATAGCATTGAATTCGCTGGATGTTGATTTTCGTACGGTAATTGTACTGTGTGATCTGGAAGGATTTAAATACGATGAGATGGCCAAAATTTTGGATATACCCATCGGAACGGTAAGGTCTCGACTACATCGTGCGAGAAATATGTTAAAAGAAAAATTAGCAGTTTATGCTGCCGAAATGGGTTATAATTAAAAATGATGAGAAAGTTAAAACGTTGGTTAGGGAGGAAGATTTGGCCTGATTCGGTAAGATGTCCCGAGGAAGAACGGTGCTTGGAGCTTGCGCGATTAATGCTCGATAAGGAGGCAAGTGATGCCGATGCTAAATATGTGATGCAACATATCGATGGATGTTATCAGTGTTATGATAACTACGATGTTGAAAAGGCGATAAGAGAAGTTGTTAAGAAGAAGGATGAGCACAAGGATGTGCCCGTTGCGGTAGTTGAAGAAATTAGAAAAAAGATTGATGTAGTTTAATGTTAGAAGGCAAAGCGATAATTTTTTCAGCGCCTTCCGGATCGGGTAAGACTACCCTCGTTAAACATTTATTGCAATCGAACCAAAACCTTGAATTTTCTGTGTCTGCCTGCACGCGCCCACAGCGTGACGGGGTTGAAGTACATGGCAAAGACTATTACTTTCTTTCCGTCGAAGATTTCAAATCGAAAATCAGAAATGATGAATTTGTTGAATGGGAAGAAGTGTATCCCGATAGCTTCTATGGCACATTAAAAGAAGAAGTACAGCGGATATGGGATAAAGGCCATGCCGTAATCTTTGATGTGGATGTTAAAGGGGGTGTTAACCTCAAAAACTATTTCAAAGAAAAGGCTTTGGCAGTATTCGTAAAAGTGCCATCATCAGATGTGCTCAAAGAAAGACTTCGAGCTCGAGGATCTGAAACACCAGAATCTTTGCAAACCAGAATAGAGAAATTCGAATACGAACTAGGTTTCGAAAAACAGTTTGATGTAACCATAATCAATGATAACTTAGAGGAATCGTGTTTAAATGCAGAAAGCATAGTAGCTGAATTTCTAAGAAATTAAATTTTGAAAATAGGCCTCTTCTTCGGATCATTTAATCCTATTCATATAGGGCATGTAATTATTGCACATGTCATGGTCGAGACTTCTGATCTCGAACAGGTATGGTTCGTCGTTTCGCCACACAATCCACTAAAATCATCCCGTTCACTTATTCATGAGTTTGATCGATATGATATGGTAGAGGCCGCTATTAAGGATAGTTACCACTTAAGGGCGTCGGATATCGAATTCAATATGCCAAAGCCCAGCTATACCGTAGATACATTGGCCTATCTTGCTGATAAGCATCCAGAGCATAATTTTTCGTTAATCATTGGAGAAGACAACCTACAGAGCTTCCCAAAATGGAAAAACCACCGCGCCATTATTGATAATTATGGTCTTTACGTGTACCCAAGACCAACTGCAAAAAAATCTGATTTAGCAGACCATCCTAATGTAGAGTGGGTAAAAGCACCAATTCTTGATATTTCGGCTACCTATATTCGTGATATGGTTAAGAAGAACAAATCCATTCAGTATCTCGTTCCAGAAGGTGTACAACAGTTAATTGAGTCTCGTAAACTATATATATAATCCTTTCGTTGGTATGTTTACATGCAACGAATTCACGGTTTTAATCATCTACCCTTTGTGAAGCACATAATACTTACTTTCCATAGATTTATTACAGTTGCCCTTACCCTCATGGTCAGCGTGTCTTTTGCAAACGCTCAATCGGGCCTGAGTGGATTTATAACAGACAATCTCGGAGAACCTTTGCCTTTCGCTACTATTTATGTAAAGCAAACCGAAACGGGAACCACAACTAATATTGATGGATACTACTCCATGAAGCTTAATCCGGGTAATTATGCCATTGTCTATCAATATTTAGGCTATGCCGCTATTGAGCGCACCGTTAGTATTGGAAATGCCATGAGTGAACTTAATATTCAGCTGCAACCGGAATCTTTGGTTTTACGAGCAGTTGAAATTAACGCTAAGATGGAAGATCCGGCATACACCGTTATGCGTAAGGCGATTGCAAAAAGCAAGTTTCATACACAACAACTCGATGAATATAGCGCTAATGTGTACATTAAGGGGTCGGGTCGCTTGGTAGATTCGCCCTTCTTTTTAAGGAAAGCACTCGCCAAGGAAGGGATCGATTCATCCTTTACATTTGTCTCGGAATCGATTAGCGAAGTAAGTTATAAGCGACCCAATACGTTTACAGAACGCGTTATATCGGTACGCTCCAATGGCGATGATAATAATACCTCACCGAACGCTTATATTATGGGTAGCTTCTATGAGCCTGAGATTGCCGAAGCAATATCGCCACTTTCTCCCAAGGCTTTTGGCTATTATCGGTTTGAGTATTTAGGCACATTTACAGATCGAGATTATGCGATTAGCAAGATACGAGTAACGCCAAGATCGAAAGGCGATGATGTCTTTGAAGGTATAATAAATATTGTAGAAGACTATTGGAGTATTTATAGTCTAGATCTAACTACCTCTAAACTTGGGATAAAATTTAATATTAAACAGATATATAACCCTATTAACGATTTAGTTTGGCTACCGGTATCGCATCAATTTGCTATTGAGGGTACTTTCCTTGGGTTTGATTTTGAGTATGATTACCTGGCCACTGCTAGCAATTATGATATTACATTGAATCCTGATTTGGCTGTTGATCTTACAGTAATTGACGAAAAAGTAGAGAAAGAACTCGCCAAGGAATTAGAAAGTATGCCGAAAGAAGTTGCGCGTACGGCTCAAGAAGAACTAGCCTCTGGAAAAGAAGTAACTCGTAAAGAACTACGAAAGCTGATTAATGAGTATGAAAAGCAAGAACTGGACGAATTGGAAGAGCCTAAAATTGTTGAGAATTACTCTTATTCGATAGACTCTACTGCCGCAAACTCCGATTCTGCTTTTTGGGTAACGGTACGCCCAGTGCCCTTATCTGCGCGAGAACTGACGGGGTACAAAAAAATGGATAGCCTAGCTGTGGTAGAAAAACAAAGGGAGGAAGGCGATACGCTTAAGTCGGGAAGAAGAAAAGGGTTTCACCTCGAAGACATACTCTTTGGTAACTCTTATCGCTTTAAGAAAAAGGGTTATCTCAGATACTATTCCCCATTTGAGAGTTTAAACTTCAATACGGTAGAAGGTTATAATTTTAATATTA
This sequence comes from uncultured Cyclobacteriaceae bacterium, assembly GCA_965368405.1. Lineage (GTDB taxonomy): Bacteria > Bacteroidota > Bacteroidia > Cytophagales > Cyclobacteriaceae > S012-113. The sequence continues at coordinate 34,234 of CBDUMS010000021.1, read as the reverse complement.
GATTCAGATATTCGAAAAGTTGGGATAAAGTAGGTAGACTCGATGTCCAGCCTTTTATTCGGTACAGTTTCTCCCGCGGTAGGATTACAGGTAAAGTGGACGCGAGATACTATTATAACGTTAAGCCACTGAGACGAAGTTACATTGCGTTAAGCGGCGGCAAGTTTGTTCAGCAGCTGAATCCAGACGATCCAATACATCCCTTGGTTAACTCCATTACTACCTTACTCTTTAGGAGTAATTACATGAAAATTTACGAGGCGGGATTTGTCAAAGCCGAGCTTAGTAGTAAACTCTTAGATAATCTTGGGTATACAGTAGCAGTAACATGGAGTGAACGGAAAAACCTCAATAACAATACTAATCATACCTGGATAAAGAACGATCAGGAGTATACCTCAAACAATCCTGCCAATGCAGAACTAGCCGATACTAGTTTCCCTTTTCATAAATCGTTGGTAGCTGAGCTTTCGGCTAATTATAAACCATGGCAACGTTATCGGATTCGTTCGGGGAGGAAATTTGCAATATCATCATCGTCGCCAACTTTTTTACTTACCTATAGAAAGGGAATAAAGACTGATATTAGCGATACCGATTTTGATTACCTGGAGGTTGGGTTTAAGCATAAATTTAGAATTGGTGCCCGGGGCCGCTTAGGGTTTGATCTTGCTGCAGGTAAATTCTTGAATGATAATAATCTTTATTTTATGGATTTCAAGCACTTTATGGGTAATGAAAGTCCATTTTTGCTGGACAATCCAGTAGGCGGTTATCGTCTATTAAGCTATTATAATTATAGTACCTCTCGGGAATTTTTCTCTGGGATTAGTTACTACCAATTCCGTAAATTCCTATTTACACAATTACCCATGCTACGGCTAACAGGTGTTAAGGAAATGGTCTTTCTAAGTTACCTGGCCACGCCTTTTTCTGAAAATTACTTTGAATTAGGATATGGTATTGACAACCTCTTTAGAATATTCAGGGTAGAAGGGGCGGTTTCATTTCAGGACTACCGATATGCCGGCTTTGGCGTAAAAGTTGGTATTGCCACAAGCATTAGCTCCGATGGCAATAGCCTTTCTTTCGGATTCTAAACAGTCATGATCTCGTCTTCCTTATGGCTGACCAGTTCGTCGGTTTTTTTAGTGTGATCGTCGGTAAGCTTTTGTGCTAAGTCTTCTCCATGACGGATGTCATCTTCAGAAACGCCGTCGTCTTTTAAAGCCTTAATGCTATGAAGTACTTCATGACGTGAATTTCGGATGCTAATCTTACAATTCTCACCTTCATGTTTCACCTGCTTAACGAGATCTTTTCGTCTTTCTTCTGTAAGGGCCGGAACATTGATAATTACCTGCTCACCATCATTTTGTGGATTAAAACCTAAATCGCTATTCATTATAGCTCGCTCAATTTCTGGAATCAATACCTTTTCCCAGGGTTTAATCATAATTGTATGTGCATCTGGCGTTGTAACTGATGCCACCTGATTAAGAGGAGATAAGGTGCCGTAATATTCAACCTTTAGTGTATCGAGCATACTCGGTGAAGCTTTGCCTGCACGAATTTTGGAAAGGACAACACTTAGGTGACTAATCGCCTTATCCATTTGCTCAGCGGCTTCATCTAAAAACATTTGAACTTCTTCCATAACGCTTGATTTTAATTAATAAGTGTACCGGCTTCTTCGCCCTGAACAATTCTCTTTAGGTTACCTACCTTGTTCATATCGAAGACAATTATTGGTAGTTTATTTTCCTGACAAAGGGTAAAGGCAGTCATATCCATAATATTTAGCCCTTTTTCATATACTTCTTTATAACTCACTCGGTTATAGCGCACGGCATTTGGGTCTTTTTCAGGATCGGCAGAATAAACACCATCTACTCTTGTTCCCTTTAGTACAACATCGCACTGTAACTCAATTGCGCGTAAGCTAGCCGTAGAATCTGTGGTAAAATAAGGGTTGCCAATTCCTGCCCCAAAGATTACAATTCTACCTTTTTCTAGGTGACGAACCGCACGTCTTTTTATAAAAGGTTCACATACTTGGTCCATTTTAAGACCGCTCATTAATCGCGTATATAATCCAATTTTTTCTAAGCTTCCCTGTAAGGCCATGCCGTTAATAACTGTAGCGAGCATACCCATATAATCACCTTGAACCCTATCGATTCCACTCTTCTCAGCCTCAACACCGCGATAGATATTGCCGCCACCAATAACAATGGCAATTTCAACACCCATATCTAATACCTCTTTAATATCTTGTGCATACTGGTTGAGTCTCTCGGCTTCAATACCATATTGTTGGTTGCCCATGAGCGCTTCACCGCTCAATTTGAGAAGAATTCGTTTGTATTTCATTGATAAGAGAGGTTAAAATTCTGTCAAAGATAAATAAGAGTAACCAATTTCATAATCTGGCAGCTCTTTATATTAAAGCTTATTCGAAATGAATAAGCTTTTGACCCGAATCGACACTATCTCCTTTGGTTACCACAATGGATTTGATTTTCCCATCGCCTGGCGATTTAATGATATTCTCCATCTTCATGGCTTCCAAGACAAGTAGCTTGTCACCTTTAACGACTTCGTCGCCTTCATTAACCACAACATCCAGTATTAGTCCCGGCATAGGGGCTCCAATATCTTTGGCAACATTATTATGATGGTTGTTAAGCCCCATTTTGGTTAATAATTCGTCCATGGCTGTCTTAACAACAACTTCAACTTCATAATTATTAACCTTGATTATGGCTTTTTTTGCTTTACGGTCGTACGAAACGACTTCCAGATTATACGACTTATAGTCGAGAATTAGGTGATATCTATCACCACCAAGATGCTCCAGGTCGAATTCTACGGGTTTTCCATTCAATTCCACCGTCTCTCCAGTGATACTTATATCAAAGGATTTTTCTCCAATTATGATCTTATACATGACTGATTTGGCTTACATCAAAGATAAGCCATAGTCGCTGAAACAAGGTGATTATTAGACTACTTTCACCGCATTTTTTATCAATTCTTCAGCGCGTGAGACCATATTTTTTGAGCCGATAAAAATTGGTACGGTTTGGTGGATATCGGTTGGTTCGACTTCCATAATTCTTTGCGAACCGGTGCTTGCTTTACCACCCGCCTGCTCTGCGATAAAGGCCAGTGAATGACACTCATACATTAATCTCAATTTGCCATTGGGTGATTTAGCTGTAGAGGGGTAGAAATAAATTCCACCTTTTAATAAATTACGATGAAAATCGGCGACGAGCGATCCAATATATCTACCCGATATTTCATTATTTCTGCAGTCTTCTACATAGGAACGGACTGGCTCTTCGAAACTATTGAGTGACCCTTCATTTACGGAGTAGATTTTACCATCATCCGGCAGAATCATGTCTGGGTGTGAGAGGAAGTATTCGCCAAGTGTAGGATCGTATGTAAATCCATTTACACCATGGCCGGTGGTATATACTAGCATTGTAGATGAGCCATATAGCACATAGCCAGCTGCTACCTGATTTTCTCCAGTTTGGAGCAGGTCTGCTTCAGTGACCTTGCTGCCTTTTTCCGATACTCTTCGATATACAGAAAAAATAGTCCCGATCGATACATTTACGTCTATATTCGATGAGCCATCTAAAGGATCAATTGCTATAACATAACTCGCATCCTTATTAACCTCAATCACTTCTTCTTCCTCTTCGGAGATTATTGCACAGATTTCACCGCCTTTAGTTAGCGCTCGCGTAAAGCGAATGTTCGCTAATACATCAAGTTTTTGCTGATGTTCACCAGCAGTATTTTGGGCACCATAATTTCCTGCAAGGTCAATCAATCCTGCACGATTAATTTCTCGATTAACCACTTTGCTTGAAAGTGCTATATCTCTTAATATTTGTGAAAGCTCGCCTGTCGCGTACTTAAATTGGTCTTGATACTCTTTAATAAAGCGGTCAAGTGCAGTGCCAATAGACATTGCAATTCTGGAATTCTCAATCATGGGTACTTGGTTAAAATACCGTACAAATTTAGTAGAATTATTGAGCCCTGTAAAGGGATATCTAAAAATCATTTTATTTTCGCACATTATGCAAGTTTTTAAGTTTGGGGGCGCCTCTATTCGTAACGCAATGGCCATTAAAAACATGGCTAAAATTATAGAAACATATGGCGAACGTCCCTTGGTGGTAGTGGTATCGGCCATGGGAAAAACAACCCGCGCTTTAGAAGACTATATTGATGAAAGAGCGAACCAAAAGAGAGGTAAAGAAAAACTTCTAGCACTAAAAAAATACCACAAGGAAATACTGAATGAGCTCTTCGACTCTTCAGATGAGATATTTCAAACCATAGAAGAACTTCTCGATGCCCTACCGGATGTAGATTATAATGAAATTGCCCACGGTAAATTTTATGATAGAATCGTTTCGACGGGCGAGGTTATATCATCTACCATCATTGCGGCCTATTTGAACAAACGTAATTTAAGGGCCCTAAAAATTGATGCGCCGGATTTTATTCGTTGCACAGGTAACCATCAGGCAGGTAAGGTTAATTGGCCGCTTACCAGCGTAAATATTATCGATGATGTACCAGCGTTATTAGAAGATCACATTCTTGTTACACAAGGCTTTATTGGCAGTAATGCCATGAACGATGTAATAACTTTGGGTAAAGAAGGATCTGATTATACAGCAGCAATTTTTGCCTCATGCCTGGATGCTGAGCGTGTTACAATATGGAAGGATGTACCAGGAATTCTCTCTGCCGACCCAAAAATCGCAGAAGAGACCACACAGATTGTCGATCTGCCGTATACAGAAGCCTCGGAAATGACCTATTATGGCGCATCGGTTATCCATCCAAAAACCATAAAGCCCTTAGCCAATAAGAATATCCCACTTGTTGTACGGAGCTTCGATGACCCTACCCATGAACCAACGACCATAAGGTCGCTGAAGATGGATAATCTTGAGCCAAGCATGATTATTAAGAAGAACCAATGCTTGTTTACTTTTCGGGTTCGAGACTACACTTTTGTAGATGAAAAGAGCCTGGCTCGAATCTTTAGTACCATGCATATGCATGATATTAATATAAATATGATCCAGAGTTCGGCCATTACGATTTCGGTATGCTTCGATTATAAAAATGAGTATATCAAGGCACTCTTAGAGCAATTAGATGGAAAATTCTCGATGCAGTATATGAGCAACTTGCAATTGATTACACTCAAGAATTATACGGCCGATTATTTGAAGAAGAACACTCCTGCCGAAGGTATTATTTTGGAGCAGCGAAGTAGAAAAAACTGCCGATTCTTAGTGGCAACGAAAAACTAGACCTTTGTGCTCGCCTCAGTCTCAGGAATAATTTGCGCCTGTATCGGATCGGTACTTTCACCTTCTTCAACTGCACCCTCTGGAGCTTCATCGCCGGTTTCGAATAAGTACTCGTTCACCTTCCTTCTTACTTCGAGGGCAGAAAGATTATGCCATATGTAGCCATTTCGAGCAATAGAAATTTGACCAGTTTCTTCGGAGACAACAATAATCATGGTGTCCGTTACTTCCGACATTCCAATAGCGGCTCTGTGCCGCAGTCCGTATTGAGCCGGCAGGTTATCGTTCTCAGACACCGGTAAGATACAGCGTGCAGCACTTATTTTTCCATTATAGATAATTACAGCGCCATCATGCAGCGGGCTGTGCTTATTAAATATAGATAAGAGCAATCGACTTGAGATATTTCCGTTAATCTTATCGCCAGAGTCTACATAGAATTTTAATTCTGAATCACGCGAAAATACGATTAAGGCGCCTGTAGCTGTACCACTCATATTCTTACAAGCATCGATGATTGGCGTGATATTGAAATCGAAATTCTCTGCCTTTCTCCATATAAATAATGATTTGTAAAAAGTGTCACGATTAAGGGTGGTAGACTTTCCAATAAGTAGTAAGAATTTTCGTATTTCTTGCTGAAATAGAATGATGGCGGCTATAACTCCAACCCCCATAAACTGGCCAAGAATAGAAGTTAATAGCTCCATTTGGGCAGCTCGTACCACCAGGTATATGAGGTAAAGCGATAAAAAGCCACCAAAGATTTTAACGGCTACACTTCCTTTCATCAATTTATAGACCTGATAGAGTAGCAGGCTAACTAGTACGATATCAATTATATCTAACCACCCAACACTTAAAAATCCTATCTTAAAACCTAAAATCAATGCTGTACTTTTGAAAATAATGTTATTGTTTCTTTTGCTTCTTTTACATCATGAACTCGCAATATTCTTGCCCCTTTTTCTAATGCAGCATAATTTAACACAGCTGTACCTACAAGCGCCTTTTCAGGTGTAGTATTCAGCGTTTTGTAAATCATAGACTTTCTGGAAACCCCAACAAGAATGGGCTGTTCAAGTGCCTCAAAATACGATAAATTTCTAAGAATTTCATAGTTATGATCTAAAGATTTTGAGAATCCAAAACCAGGATCTATGATGATGTCGGTAACCCCCATTTCTGTTAACTTCTCAATCCTATCTTGAAAGTATTTTGTCATGTCAACTAAGAGATCGTCGTAAGCAAGATTGTCCATCATTTTGCTAACCGGGCCGCGCATATGCATCATGATATACGGAAGTTTTGAGTTCGCGACAACACTAAACATCTGTGGATCGGAGCCTGCGCTAACATCGTTAATAAGCTTCGCGCCATGATCGATAGCAGCTTCTACAACTTTGCTACGAAAGCTGTCAATCGAAATGAGTGCATCGGGGAAATTTTTGCTAATAGCGTCTATTATTGGCACAATGCGATTAATTTCTTCAGCTACATCGATATCCGTAGCCCCTGGCCGCGTAGAGTAACCACCAATATCTAAGATATCGGCTCCATCATTGAGCATTGTTTCTGCTTTTCTTAAAACAGCCTTTTCAGAGGTTGTCCGGCTTTCTGAATAAAAAGAGTCTGGTGTTGCATTGATGATACCCATAACCTGTGGCGTACTCAAATTAATCAACCGACCACGAATATTTAAGGTAGTTTTTCCCAATTTCTCCTTTCCTTTTAACAATTGCCACTAAATTTGGCCAAATTTAATCAATAGTTAGAAGGGTGAAAGAATCTACCTCCACAGCATATAAAAAAATTATCGCAACCTGCCGCGAGTTGTTTTTAAATAAAGCATCCGATTATGGCACAGCCTGGCGAATTCTCCGTTTACCATCGATCACCGATCAGATTTTTATTAAAGCAAATAGAATCCGATCGATTCAAGATAAAGGTGTGAATAAAGTAGGCGAGGATATTAGTAATGAATTTGTTGGAATAATTAATTACTGTCTTATCGCGCTAATCCAAATCGATCTTGCGGATGATAGCCGAATGGAGATACCAGTACCTGAGCTGATGGAACATTATGATAGCTATGCCACTAAAACGTACTCACTTTTAGAAGACAAAAACCATGACTACGGTGAAGCATGGCGTGATATGCGGGTAAGCTCAATAACCGACATCATTTTAATGAAACTATTTAGGGTTAAGCAAATTGAAGATAATGCGGGCCAAACCAAGGTGTCGGAAGGTATCGATGCCAATTATATGGATATGATCAATTACGCTGTCTTTGCTCTTATTTTATTAAACGAATAACCATGAAGTACATAGATAATGGCGTGAGAATTATTGTTGGCGCCCTCTTTATTTTTTCGGGTCTGGTGAAACTGAATGACCCCATGGGTACCGAGATTAAAATGCAGGAGTACTTCGAAGTATTTGCGACTGATTTCGGGCATTTTTTCGAAATTTTCATACCCGCTGCAATGGTGATAGGCTTTGCCATTATTGTCTTGGAAATTGTTTTAGGCGTTGCTATGCTTATTAGATATAAGATGAACTGGACCTTAGGCATCACCGCATTACTTATAATATTTTTCACTTTTCTAACTTTCTATTCGGCATACTTCGATAAGGTTACAGATTGTGGTTGTTTTGGAGACGCTATCCCTCTAACACCATGGCAGTCTTTTATAAAAGATGTAATTCTTGTTGTTTTAATAGGGTTCATGCTTTTAAGAAGGAAAGTTTATTCGACATCAATGCCAGAAAGACTGGGGTTTGTATCATTAAGTGCAGTAACAATAATCTCAACCATTTTGGGGATAAATGCTATCAACCACCTTCCATATATCGATTTTAGGCCCTACTCGATAGGAGATAATCTGCCAGCTAATATGATAGCGCCAGAACGTCCCATCTTTGTATATACCTTTAAAAAAGGGGGTGAGGAAATTGAGTCGGAGCAGTACCTAAGTGCCGATGAAGGCTACGAGTATATCGACCACAGAATAATTAACGAAGAAAACACTATTCCTAAAATTACCGACTACAATATTTGGAATGAAGAAATAGGCGACTATACCCAGCAATCTTTTGAAGGGGTAAAGTTATTCTTAATTGTATATGAATCTAACAAAGTTCTCGCCGAGGATATGGAAGAGATATCAACATTAATAAATACGCTGAATATTAATGGCGAAACTATCGCTTTAACTTCTTCTGCAGGAGATGATTTCAGGAATTTTCTAGCTTCCAACGGACTGGAAATACCATTTTTCTATGGCGATGCCACTGTGTTGAAGGCAATGATCAGGTCTTCGCCAGGGTTAATGCTCTTAAAAGACGGAACAGTTCTTGGTAAATGGCATTTTAACGACACCCCAAATCGTGCCGAAATATTGGAATTGCTGTAAGACATTTTTTCTTTAATTTCTTACTTCTAGATTATTCCTAGACAACAATTTATCGTGCACTGATAAATATCATAAAATCCGTGCGAAATAGTCCGTAAAATAGCAGTGTAATTGGTCACAGATTACGCATTACACTATGAAAATCAACGGGCAATCATAAAATCGGACTAATATGACGGATCGCATAGAGCAAATCACGAAGCATATTTTATTGCATGATGAGGATGAAGTAACACTGGCACTTAAGCTAGCGGAAGATTTAGATGAGCTTGCTCCCGAGGAGAAAATTGCCCTCACTGAAGCTTTTTCTGAGATCTTTTATTACCACGACCACTCAGGAATTACGAGCATGGCTAAGCTAGCCGTAAGAGCAGAGCAACTGGTGGCAAGTATGGGATGCGATGTAATCCCATTTTTAATCGAAGAGTTGATGAATGCCGATGCTGAGTCTGCCGCCTATTTTGGTAAGGCAATTGCACTTAATGCATGTCAGGATATTCAACCTGTTTTGGAAGCTTGGGAGAAAAATGAGGACGATGAGTTTGCAGTTGCCAATCTTATTTTGGCCATTTCATACTACCGAACAAAGGATATAGTGAAGGCATTGCCGCTCTTATTAGTGGGTACTAAATCAGAGAGTTTTCAAATTAGAGGAATGTCGTTATACGCATTAGGAAAGCTAGCGCAGCGGTTTAAAGCAAAAGATTTTGCGGAAGTAACCCAGTTGAAGCTTTATGACGCCATTCATCACTGCTTTGCAGATCCTAAGCCCATTGTACGTCAGAACGCCGTGATGGCCATGGGTAAAATGCAACAGCGAGGCTTATTAACCGAGCCGCAAAGAATACAAATTCAGGCAGCTTATAAATCTATATTAGGTACCGACGATCGCCATCAATGGGATAGAGCTTATATTGTTAGAAACGAAGCACAGCATTTCCTCCCTTTTTTCAGCGGCACCCATAAACTGGGTGACCGGTACCGCCAGAGTTTTAAAATCTTAAAGAAAAGAGAGTTATGCGATAAAACGTATCATTTTGTTATAGAGGCGCCAATGATCGCTAAAAAATTAAAGGCTGGCCAGTTTTTAATTATCCGTCCACACGATCACAGTGAGCGTATTCCAATTTCTGTTTGTGGCTGGGATGGTGAACTTGGTGTTGTTGAAATTATCATTAATACAGTTGGTAAAACCTCTGGCGAAATCAATGCCCTCGAAGTAGGTGAAAGCCTTACCGATATTGTTGGACCACTCGGCGAACGTTCGCATGTAGCTAGCTACGACAACACTTGCGTTGTGATTGGCGGAGGTTACGGTACAGGGGCAATAATTCCAACGGCGAAAGACCTAAAAGAACTCGGTAATAAAGTAATTGGAATAGTTGGAGCACGCAACAAGGACCTCCTCCTTATGACCGAAGAGCTAGCCGAAGTTTGCGATGAAGTAATGATTACTACTAACGATGGCTCTCGCGGGATGGAAGGATTTGTAACCGATGCCTTAAAGCAGATTACTAGCCGAGAGGCAGTGAGCTCTGTATTGGCTGTTGGTCCAGTACCGATGATGCAGGCTGTAAGTGAGTTAACCAGACCCTTAGAGATTGAAACCTTTGTTTCTTTAAATGCAATAATGGTCGACGGTACTGGAATGTGTGGAGCATGTCGCGTATCAGTTGGTGGAGAAACAAAATTCGCATGTTTCCATGGGCCAGACTTTAATGGCCATGATGTTGATTTTGATCAGCTAACCAAGCGTCAGAAAATGTTTAATAAAGAAGAAAGAGAAGCACTCGTGAGTGCCTAATCATAAGAATATTGCTATGAGCGAACAAATAAAAATGCCGTTAAGTAATAAGGAAAGGATGAACCTTCCTGCAATGGAAATGCCATTGCGTGATGCCTGGGAGCGCGTACAATGTTTCGATGAGGTTCCTTTAGGCTATACTGAAGACCAGGCATATGCCGAGGCTATGCGCTGCTTACAGTGTAAAAAGCCACATTGTGTAGAAGCTTGTCCCGTTGGGATCGATATTCCTGCATTTATAAAGTTGATTGAGCAAGGAAACCCAGCAGGCGCAGCCCGCAAAATAAGAGAGACCAATTTCCTTCCTGCCGCTTGCGGTAGAGTTTGTCCGCAAGACAAACAGTGCCAGGCCGTCTGTGTCGTTGGTCGAAGAAACCAGCCCGTAGGTATTGGTGGACTAGAGCGTTATGCCGCGGATTACGAGCGAGAGCATGGTACACGGAAGCCACCTAAAATGCAGCCGGATACAGGTAAGAAAGTAGCCATAATTGGATCAGGACCTGCCGGACTTTCTGCTGCCTATGAACTTCGTGTTAAAGGGCACGATGTAATTGTTTTTGAAGCTTTTCACCGCGCTGGAGGCGTAATGGTTTATGGTATACCTCGTTTCAGGTTGCCCTTAGAAATTATCGATGAAGATATCGCTTATTTAGAAAGCCTGGGAGTACAGTTTATTTACAATATGGTAATCGGCAATATTCTATCGCTCGATGATTTATTGGAAGAAGAAGGTTTCGATGCTGTATTTATTGGTACTGGAGCGGGACTACCCAATATGTTGAATATCCCTGGTGTAAATGCTAATGGTGTTTATTCTGCCAATGAATACCTCACACGCATTAACCTTATGGAGGCGGATAAGTTTCCAGATTATTCCACGCCATTATTTCATGGAAAGAAGGTAGGTGTAATCGGCGCTGGTAACACGGCGATGGATGTATTGCGTACTGCAAAACGACTGGGATCTGAAGTTACCTGCTACTACCGCCGTTCAGAAAATGAGGCCCCAGCCAGATCAGAGGAATTAGAACATGCACAACAGGAATTTTTAAACTGGCATTGGCTGAGTAACCCAGTGGAGTTTATTGTTGATGAGAATAATTTTATCAAACAGATAAAATGTGAGAAGATGGAACTCTCTGAGCCTGACGAATCGGGTAGAAGGAGTCCAAAGCCTACGGGAGAATTTTTTATTGAGGACTGCGATACCGTTGTAATGTCTTTAGGTTGTTCCGTAAACCCTATTATTCCGTCTACGGATAAAGAAGTGAGAATTAATAAATGGGGAGTTATTTTGGTTGATGAAGAAACCTGTCAGACTAGTAAAAAAGGTGTATTTGCTGGTGGCGATGCTATTACAGGAGGCTCGACCGTTATTTTAGCTATGGGGCAGGCAAAAAAAGCGGCCTACTCCATCGATAAATACCTAAGAGGGGAGTTAGAAGAGGAGCCCAGTGTTCCTACCGACCCCGACTATTATGTTAAAGACTGGTCGATGAACGGTAATGGCAAAAAAGATAAAGCAAAGGCTAAAGCCTAAAGATTTTATCGGTTGTAAGTTTTATATATTTGAGGAGGCAGTACTTTAGTATTGCCTCTCTTTTTATGTCAGGACCAAGATATATAGCACCCCTCTCTCAAGACTTTGAACGACATCGTAATTCGGCAAATGCCATACAAATGAAGGCCTATGTGAAAGGCTTATTTGATTATTATGGTATTAAGGCACCAATTAGAAAGGAACTTGTTCAAAAGCATAAGATAAAATTTGGTCTTATTCCAGAGCCTGGCAAGCACGCAATTGTAAATTGGTGCTGGTATCAGCCGCAGCGCGAATACCAATACGCAGCGATGGACTTGCTAGGCAAATCTGCCCGCAGCGAGGATGAGTCAATTCTGGATTTATATCAGTATATGATCGTTGAGAAGTCTTGGTGGGATACGGTTGATTTTATTGCAAGCAATTTGGTTGGCGTATATTTTAAGAACTTCCCTGAAAAAATCCCTTCTAAAACCACCGAGTGGATGAATTCGGGTAATATCTGGTTGCAACGTACTTGTCTTCTCTTTCAACTTAAATATAAAAATGATATCGACACTGAGCTCCTTGAGCAGTTTATTATCCCATTAAAGAATTCTAAAGAATTCTTTATCCGAAAAGCAATTGGTTGGATACTAAGAGAGCACTCTAAGTTAGATCCTGACTATGTTCGAGATTTTGTAGCGCAGCACCAATTGTCAGGCTTAAGTCAGCGAGAAGCCCTAAGGATTATCAACAAAGTCTGATTCGGCTAATACTCAATACTTATTTCGATTTTTGAGTGTTACCTTTATTAAGAATTCGACTACTTGTGAGGATCTACTACATTATAGCTATAATCTTAATCGCACGCGCCACGCTGTTAGCACAGGGCAGGCTAGAAACTGTGGTGCAGCGAGGTCACTCACTCGCGGTACAAACCGTTTGTTTTAGCCCAGATGGCAAGTATCTGGCCTCCGGCTCGGAAGATAAGACCATTAAAATATGGGAATTTAGGACGGGAAGGGAGCTCAAGACTTTAAATGGTCATCAATCTCAAGTAAATCAAGTCTTATACAGCTCCGATGGCACAAGATTGATATCTGCTGGGAGGGATCAGAAAGTAATAATTTGGGATATAAACTCTGCATCCATTTTGAAGCAGTATACTTATCCCGATGAGAATGTGGTTTCAATAGACCTTTCTAGCGATGACCAGTTCTTGGCCATAGGTACTACCAATCGTACGGTGCGTATTCTTAACCTTGCAACCGATTCCGTAATCTTTACCCAAAAGGCGAGGGTCGGACAATATGGATCTCATGTTGTTTTTTCGGAGAACGAAAAACAACTTGTGGTAGGAGAGGATAACCGAACAGTAAAAATCTACGACATTGAAACAGGAAAGCTCCTCAACGAAATTGGCGAAGAGTTCGGGAGTTGCGGTGGCTGCGATACCAGGTCGGCGGTTCTCAGTAATAACGAGATAATTAAGGGTAGTAGTGGTAGCCCGCTTGCTATTCGTTCGATGTCTGGCGATACAAGAAAGATTTTGGTACAAGATTCTCCAGAAAGACTTAACGCCCTATTGTTAAGTCCGGACAAATCAGGATTGATTGTAGTGGATGAAGACTCGGCTGTTTATTTTGATTTGAAGACGGGGCGGCAAGCCTATAAGCTTAATAAGAATCAACAAGAGCGTGATGCTAAGTACGGATTAGGAATGCTAAGAGGTGTGCCTGTGCGTAGTTCTGATCAGTTTAATGACGCAGCTTTTTCGCCGGATGGTAGGTGGCTAGCTACCGGCGACAACAGTAATCTGATAACGATTTGGAATGCGAAGACCGGCCAAAAAGAATCTATTTTTTATGGCTACTTGAGTATCCCGGCAGATGATGGCTTGAATTTCGACCCGAATTCCTATTGGACCAGCTATTCCTGGGGATTAATTGCATTAAAGAACGAGGTGCAGCTATCGCCTGATGGGAAATATGCCTATCGAGCTAAAGTAGGTTTCGAAGCCAGAAAGTGGGAATTGGCAACGGGTAAAGTTGTGCAATCATATTTTGGCCATAGTAAAGGGGTGATTTGTTTTAAGGTGTCTGTAGATGGCCGACGATTGCTTACTGGTAGTGCTGATAGAACAATAAAACTTTGGGACACCGCAACGGGCAAGGAGCTTAAAACCTTTGAAGGGCATCGTGGATTTATTTATAGCGTAGATTTTAGTCATGACCAGACCAAAATTGTTTCGAGTAGCGCAGATGGTACAATAAAGGTCTGGGATGCTAACTCAGGAGAATTAATTAAGCATATTACCTTATCAGAAGACCCTAAAATTATTGAGATTGCCTACACGGTTAAGTTTACTCCTAATGACCTGTATTTGGTTGTTTCATTCACCCATGATGTTATTAAAGTCCTTGAAATAGACACAGGCCGCGAGTTCCGTGAATTAATTGGGCACACTGCCACCACCGCCGATTTCGAATTTTTACCTAACGGCCGCCAGTTGATCTCCACAGGGTGGGATATGTCTTTACGATTATGGGATATGGGTACAGGCATGCAGGAGCGTAAATATTTAGGACATAGGGATCCTGTGCATGCAGTTGCCTTGAACAAGGCAGGCTCAAAAATGATAAGCGGAGGCACCGACCGTGAAATTATTCTTTGGGATGTTGCAACGGGTAGAGCGTTGAAACGATTTGTGGGGCATAAGAGCACAATAACTTCAGTTCAATTTACTCCCGATGAGAAAAGGATTGTTTCCGGCACAATAGATGGAATTACCAAGGTCTGGGATATTGAGACAGCGCAGGAAATTATCACTCATTTTAGTATTGGTAGCAAAGATTGGTTGGTAACAACGACCCAAGGCTTTTTTAATGGAACTGGCGATGCACAAAAGCAAGTGTTTTTTGTTAGCGGCCTGGACTCGTACGCCCTTAACCGTTTCTTTGATAAGTATTACAATCCACAAGAGATTAAGAAGGCCTATGAATCTGGGATTGACTCAGATAAGAGACAGGGACTATTACAGCAGTTGAGCGAGTACCCTCCGCCTAAAGTTGAAATCACGACCCCGAAGCAAGCAGATGAGTTCTCCATAGCAAAACTAGAAGTGCTTACTAAAATTACGAATGAGGGCGGTGGACTTAAATCTGTCTCGCTTATCCTTAATGGTAAGGTGGTTGAGCGCAAGGAGGAAGACTTCTATGAGAAATTGCCTAAAGGGAAGTCGGTATTCCAGAAGTTTAATCTTGAGCTGGTACCTGGTCTTAATACGATAAATATTCGTGCCGCTAATGATCAGTATATTGAATCTCAATCTTCTCAAGTATTGGTGAACTACACCTCAAAAGAAGAAAGCTCTATTTGCTATGTATTGGCTATCGGCATAAATGAGTATAAAAATCCGGCATTGAACCTGAATTATGCTTTCGATGATGCATCGGCATTTTCTTCTATCATAAAAACGGCAGGTGCAGGACTATATGATCGTGTGGAAGTCCATAAAATTTTCAATACGGATGCTACGAAGGCGAATATTTTGGGCGTTTTGGATATTCTTAGTCAAAAAATAGGGCCGAATGACGTGTTTTACCTCTATTATGCCGGGCACGGCAGTATGGTAGATGACGAATTCTATTTTATACCCACCGAGAATACCAGGCTTTATAGCTCCGAGAAGCTGAATAAAGATGGAATTTCAGCGACATTACTGCAACAGAAGTTAATGAAAATTCAGGCATTAAAACAGATGGTCCTCATCGATGCCTGTCAGTCGGGTGGGTCGGTAGAACTATTGGCCCAGCGGGGTGCACGAGAAGAAAAAGCAATGGCACAACTATCCAGAAGTGCAGGAATACATGTGCTCTCTGCCGCGGGTAGCGAACAATTCGCCACCGAATACGCAGAGATAGGACATGGTGTTTTTACCTATGTATTGCTGGAGGGCTTATCTGGCAAAGCCGATGGTGCCCCCAAAGACGGGAGCGTTTCAATCTACGAGCTAAAAAGCTATATCGAAAATCTCGTACCGGAGTATTCCCAGAAGTTCAAAGGGCAGGTACAATACCCATATACTTTTTCTAAAGGGCAGGATTTCCCAATTGTGATTTTTAAATAAGAAATTCAGAAATTAGGACTCCATATCAGATAATTCAATTTCTAAGGCTTTGGTAGAAATTATTATCTCTTGAAGGCAAAATCCTAATGAAATGAGCATGCTCAATAAACTTGTGCCGAAGCCATAATTACCATAGAGCTCATTTCCAAGAAAAAGTGTTAGCATACTTGCAATACACAAAAATAGACTGATAATCCCGAATAGTTGCATCAGCTTTATCATCGTTAAACGCCTCCTTAGGTTTGATAGCTGTGCACTGATAATCTTATTGTCGGGATGTTCTTTATAGTTCTTATGCAGACTGCGGATGAGAGTGGCTATTGCCAAAAACCTGTTGGTATAGGCAAGCAGCAATAGCGTGATTGCTGGAAATAGTAAAGCCGGGGTAGATATGGTAATGTCCATAATATTATATTTTTCTTTTTTGCTGCTCTTATTTCATTGTAGCAATGCACTTCAATTCAATAGCAATTGGGGTAGGTAACGCGCTAATTTCTATTGTGGTTCGGCAAGGCTGATTTTTCTTAAAGTACTCAGCATAAATGCGATTATAGGTTGCAAAATCGTCCTTCATATTCGTTAAGAATACAGTTATGTCTACCAGGTTTTCCCAAGATGATCCAGCATCTTCTAAAATGGCTTTTACATTAGCGAAAACTGAATGACATTGCGTTGCGATATTATAAGAAACAATATTGCCACGGTCATCTAAATCAACACCCGGAATCTTGCTAGTGCCTCTGGCACGCGGACCAACACCGGATAGATAGAGTAAATCACCTACTACACGGGCATGGGGGTATGCCCCAACCGGCTCGGGTGCTTTCCCGGAGTTTTTTACATTATCTGTATTCGTCATAGGATTGTTGTTTTCATGCATATACTACTATCGGGACAGAAGTCTTTAAATTCAGTTGTGTTGGCAATGCTCACAGGCACTTCATCACGTTTAAATATTTCAAAACCGAGCTTAAGAAAAAAGTCCTGGGTATCGGCATCGGTAAGCAGAAATACGGAATTTACACCGAGTTCTGCCAGCTTTTCCTTGCTCGCTTGCCATATTGCAGTACCATACCCTCGTTTTCTAGCGTCGGGTTGTACTAACAAGGATCTAAAAAGTGCATTGTTATCAAACACCTCGAAGCCGAAGTAGCCCACGGTTACGTGCTTAATTTTAACACCGTAGAGTTGTACGCCCGATTCGTTGATATCGTTGTAGCACAGTTTCTCAGATTTCAATAACTTCTGCAGAGCTTCCTGCTCATCAGAAGTAAGTTTAATTACATCAGCCATTCATTAAATCTTCTATTTCTTCTACTTCTATGGGAATATTACGCATTAAGTTGTCGAACCCTTGTTCTCGAACAACGATATTGTCTTCTAAGCGAATACCGAGCTTTTCTTTTGGTATATAAATACCAGGTTCTACAGTAAAAACCATTCCTGGTTCTATTTTTCTATTCACGTCGCCAACATCATGAACGTCGAGCCCCAAATGATGCGATGTACCATGCATAAAGTATTTTTTGTATGCAGGTTGATTAGGCTTTTGATTCTTGATATCTGTTTTGTCGAGCAGACCAAGCTTTAATAATTCTTGCTCCATCACCTTGCCAACTTCTTTATGGTATTCCGGGATTAAGCTTCCTGGAACGAGTAATTTTTGAGCCTCTTCTTTAACGCGCAAAACGGCTTGGTAAACATCTTTTTGTCGCTTTGTGAATCTGCCATTTACAGGTATACAGCGGGTCATATCTGCATTATAGTTGCCATATTCTGCACCTACATCCATCAAAATTACTTCACCATCTTTGCATTGGTTGTCGTTTTCGATATAATGCAATACACATGCATTTATGCCACTGGCAATAATTGGTTGGTAGGCAAAACCTCGTGATTTATTCCGGAGAAATTCATGAATAAATTCCGCCTGGATTTCATACTCCATAATACCCGGCTTGGAAAACGCTAATACCCGACGAAACCCCTTTTCGGTGATGTCGCAAGCTATTTGCATCATATCAATCTCTCCCTGTGATTTAACTGCGCGCAGAGTATGCATTAAGGGTGCCGATCGTTCGAAAGTATGATCCGGGAATTGTTCGTGGCACCATTTCCTAAAGCGATCATCTCTGGTTTCCACACGTACGTCTGCTCTGGCGTGCTCATTGGCATTCAGGTAAATGTGTTCGGCTGCTAAAACCAAAGACTTAAATACTTCCTCAAATTCTGAAACCCAAAAGATATGGTCGATACCGGATAATTGGGCAGCCTCCTCTTTGGTTAGCTTTTTGCCTTCCCATATGGCGATTAATTCACTGGTTTTCTTGACAAAAAGGATGGTTCGTTTCGATTCATCATGATAATCGGGAAAAAGAAGCAATGTGGTTTCTTCCTGATCGATACCCGTTAGGTACAGCAAATCGTTATTCTGCCGGAACGGCATTGTTCCATCGGCATTTGTGGGCATCTGATCGTTAGAGTTGAAAATAGCAATCGACCCCGGCTTAAGTAGAGAATTGAATTTTATTCGGTTTTGAGTATAAAGTTCTTTCGCAGGAGGGCTGTAGATCATGAACCAATTTTTATCAAATTTAATGCTATTCTATGGGCATGACAAGATCAAAGGTTACTCAAAAATTGGGTTACCTTTGCGCGTTATAGATATGAAGGATATTAATATTTTCACCCTAGATAATGGGATACGGGTGGTACATAAGCAAGTAACCAATACCAAAATTCTACACTGCGGTATTATACTTGATATAGGCAGCAGAGATGAATTGCCAGAGCAATATGGGATTGCGCATTTTTGGGAACACATGGCCTTTAAGGGCACTGGCAAACGCAAGGCATATCATATAATTAATAGTCTGGACTCCGTAGGAGGTGAACTTAATGCCTACACCACCAAAGAAAAAATATGTTTCTATGCATCAGTTCTCGATAGCTTCGATGACAAGGCCGTAGAATTACTCACAGATATTACATTTAACGCTTCGTTCCCTGACAAACAAATTGAGAAAGAACGCCAGGTTATTTTAGAAGAAATGGCGATGTATCAGGATACACCTGAAGATGCCATTCAAGACGAATTTGAAGAAATGGTTTTTGAAGGCCACCCTATGGCACATAATATCCTGGGTACTTCAGATAATGTAAAGACATTTAAATCGGCTGATTTTAAATCTTTTATTGCTGAGAATATCAATACGAACAGGATAGTGGTGTCGTTCGTTGGGAATCTGCCCCTTAAGCGAATCGAAAAACTTGTTAAGAAGCATTTGGAACCGTTGCAGCAGCGAACGAATGGCAGAAAAAGAGTGGAGGTTAGTGCAATAGATGTAGATCATAAATCGATTAAAAAAGATATTCTACAAGCGCATTATGCCTTGGGTATGCCATCTTTCGAGATTACCCATAAGAATAGGGTGCCTTTTGCTATGCTGGTAAATTTACTTGGTGGGCCGGGAATGAATACTCGTTTAAATTTAGCCCTTCGCGAACGCTTAGGATATGTTTATGGGATTGAAGCCAACTATCATGCATATTCGAACACCGGCCTTTTCTCGATATTATTTGCAACAGAAAAAAGAAATTTAAAGCGTAGTATTAATGTGGTTACGCGTGAGATAAAGCGTTTAAAAGAAGTTAAGTTGGGGAAAGTACAGCTACATTCACTTAAAGAGCAGATGATGGGTCACCTGGCAATGGCAGCCGAAAACAATGCTGGCATGATGCTTAGAATGGGAAAAAGTCTACTCGATCTCGACCGGATTAACTCTATTGATGATTCGTTTGCAAAAATCAAGGCGGTATCGGCAGAACAAATTCTCGACCTCGCCAATGAAGAACTGAATATGGATAAAATGAGCTCACTAACATTTATACCAAGGAAGAATGGAGTTTATTAATGAAGAATTAAATAATTATGCTGAGGAGCATAGCTCAGCGGAATCGGAGCTCTTGCATAAAATTCATCGTGAAACATACCTAGAAGTGCTACGCCCTCGAATGCTCTCCGGACACCTACAGGGTAGGCTGTTGTCTTTTCTGTCGAAGATGATCAAGCCAAAATATATCCTGGAAATAGGCACCTATACCGGATATTCTGCGCTTTGTTTGGCAGAGGGACTAGCGCCACAGGGGAAGCTTATAACCATCGATAGAAATGAAGAGCTGGAAGAGCGTGTTCTATCTTATTTCAAAAACAGCGCTTATAAAGATCAGCTGGAATTAAAGATTGGCGATGCACGTACGCTTCTGCCAGAGTTAAGCAGGGGAATAGATCTGGTATTTATCGATGCCGATAAGCAGAACTACCAAAACTACTATGACCTGGTAATTGATAAGGTGAATACAGGGGGTTATATTATTGCTGATAATGTACTTTGGTCGGGCAAGGTTATTGCAACCATTGAACCCGATGATGTAGATACCCCCGCCTTAATAAAGTTTAATAAATTTGTTCAGGAAGATAAAAGAGTAGAAAATATACTTTTGCCAGTACGAGACGGACTAATGATTATACGTAAGATATGAGAGTAGTTTTATTATTTACATTTTACTTGCTTTTGCATAGCCTCGCTGAGGCTCAAGAGGTAAGAACGCCGCAGGTGCCCACTAACATGCAATTCGCGGATATCGAACTCAAAATCACCGAGCATGCAAGGCGTGAAATTCAGGCAGATGTTGATGCGCTAACCGCTAGTGCCAGGTTCTTTAATGCAAAAGTAGATCGAGCAGCAATGTATATGCCCTTTGTGGAGCAGGTCTTTGAAGAAGAGAAACTACCCCAAGATTTCAAGTACCTCGCAATTCAAGAAAGTGGCTTTATTAGTGATGCCGTTTCTACCTCAAACGCAGTTGGATTTTGGCAATTTAAGAAGCTAACGGCCAATGAAGTAGGCCTAAGGGTAGATAGAAATATCGATGAACGGAAAAATATCATAGCCTCTTCTCGTGGCGCGGCTCAATATCTTCAGAAAAACAATTTTTACTTTAACAACTGGCTTTACGCGCTGCAAGCTTACCAGATGGGTGCTGGAGGCGCAATGGAGGCGCTTGGCGATGTAAAAGGGGGTGAAAAAAAACTAACTATCGATAAAAAAACCTATTGGTACGTAAAAAAATACCTCGCTCATAAAATTGCTTTCGAAGCTGCTCTGGAAAATGCAATGCAAGCTGCCCCTAAACTTCTAGTATATGAAGAGGGTTCTGGAAAGACGCTGGATGAAATTGGCAGTGAATTGAAGGTTTCTCCTGATGAGTTGGAGGAGTTTAATACGTGGCTCATGACAAAGCGAATCCCCGATGATAAGTTCTATCCGGTTATCGTTCCTTCTAGCGATGCAGCCAATGCTTTAGCCAATGCCGCTCCAACGGCAAATACTATAAAATCCGTTGGCAGCAATAATTCTGAACTTCCACCTAAACGAGAAATTGTTCTTGGTGAGGATGCATTTAGAAGAATAACCTTGAATGGGCTAAAGGCTGTTATTACAAATCAGGAAATGACGGTAGACGAACTTGCGGATCTATTGGATAATGACCCTAATAAGTTGATTGGCTATAACGATATTCTGCCGCACGAAAGAATTACGGTTGGGCAGGTATATTATTTACAGGCAAAACGAGGCAAGGCCCGAATTTACTATCATACGGTGCAAGAAGGTGAGAGTCTCTGGATGATAGCCCAAAACTACGGGATAAAATATGCTAGTTTAATCAAGAAAAATCGGATTGAAGATGAAGATGAAACCCTTGAGCCGGGCCGTATTTTGTGGTTAAAAAAGAAACGTCCAGCAAATTTACCCGTGGAGTATTGGCCGTCGGGCAATACAGGGGATAATTAGTTTATTCTTTGCTTGTAATAAGGTTTTTTGTATCTTAATATCCTTATTTTTGTATATTAATTCGCAGCTAGAGGAGATTTATGAATAAGATTGGCACCGTGATGCTGGTAGATGATAACGACACTGATAACTTTATCAGCAAGCGTATCATTGAGATTACAAAGTTTTCAGAGAACGTTATTGTTAAGAACTCTGGAAAAAGCGCCTTGGACTATCTGCATGAGAATCAAGAGTCTCCTAATTCAATCCCCGACATTATTTTTCTCGACATCAATATGCCTATCGTAGATGGGTTTGTGTTCCTATACGAGTACGAAAAATTTGCTAATTCAATCAAAGATAAATGTCGTGTAATTATCTTATCAAGCTCTGATAACAAGCGTGATATCGACAAGATTGTGAACAATGATTTCGTAATCAAATTTGTGACAAAACCCCTAACGGAAAAAACGCTTGAGGAAATCCGAGAGATGAAATATTAGCGTTAATAGTCTGGGTCTAAACCTAGTTTTTCTTGTAAGTCTTTAAGTGCTGGATATTTTTTGGCAAGGTGATTATACTTTTCTTTATTGGTATAGATCATATCTTCCCGTGCAGCTTCAACAACTATGGCTTCCAGAATCACCCTTTTATTGTTAAGACCTTTTCGTAAAAACCCTTGTAAATCCGACTTTAGCTTATCGAAAGTTATTTTTAGCACTTCGTTCGATAGTGTAAGTGTTACTCGGTTATCCTCATAGGCATAGGGTTCTTTTAGCAGGATTACAGCCTGGTCTTTACCCGCTTTTTTCTTTAATGCCATAAACTCATGCCATTTCTCATCTAAATCTTCCTGTGTGAAGTGGCCACCAACCTCATCTTTAGAATCTGACTCAGTTTCATCATCAATCTCAGGAACTTCCTTTTCCTCGGGTTGCTCTTTTACCTTTGTTGCCAAGCTCGAGAGGGTAGGAAGCTGAATAGTGGATTTAGGCGTGTCGGTTATTTCCTTTGGTAAAGGGGTAGCTTCCTTAGGAGTAGGTTCAGATGGCTTAGGTTTTTCCTCCGCTTTAGGCGGTGGTAGTGGGGTAACTACTTTTTTTTTTCACCAGAGCCTGCTTCTGGCCCTAACTGGATTGCTGCATTAAGGTGCGCCAGCTTCATGAGCGTAAGCTCTACATGCAAACGTTGGTTTTTACGGCTTTTATATTCCAAATCTGCCTTACTTAACAAGTTAAGTCCGCTGAGTAGGAAGGACATTGGTGAGCTATTGGCCTGATCGGCATATTTTTCGCGGACCGACTGTGAGACTTCGAGCAATGATACTGTTTCGTTATCCTTGCACATCATTAAGTCGCGGAAGTGATTAGCCAACCCGATTAAAAACTCGTGGCCATCGAAGCCATTTCTTAATATTTTATCATACAGCAGTAAAGTCTGAGGTACATTTTCGTTCAGTAAATACTCTGTGATTGAGAAGTAATAATCATAATCCAGGATATGTAGATTATTGATTGTGTCCTCGTAAGTGATTTCATCCTTCTCAGAGAATGTAACGATTAAATCGAAAATTGATAGGGCATCCCTGAGTGCACCATCGGCTTTTTGAGCTATTAGGTGGAGGGCTTCATCCTCTGTTTTTATATTCTCCTTCTCGGCAATTAGTTTGAGATGGCTGGTGATGTCGCTAGGCTCAATCCTATTGAAATCGTATATCTGACAACGTGAGAGAATGGTTGGTATCACCTTATGCTTTTCCGTTGTTGCCAAGATAAATATCGCATAAGGAGGAGGCTCCTCTAATGTTTTGAGAAAGGCATTAAATGCCGATGCCGAAAGCATGTGCACCTCATCGATAATATAGATCTTAAAGTTGCCGTATTGCGGCGGGTATCGCACCTGATCAATCAAGTTTCTTATATCATCAACTGAGTTATTCGATGCGGCGTCAAGCTCAAATATATTTAAGGCAGTTTCGGTATCCGGTGATTCGGAATCTGGTGCATTAGCTGCCTTGTTTACCATTTTAGCTACAATACGAGCACAAGTCGTTTTTCCAACGCCTCTTGGGCCACAGAAAAGCAAGGCCTGTGCTAAATGGTTATTCTCAATGGCATTTTGCAACGTAGTAGTTATGTGGCTTTGCCCTACTACTTCTTCGAAGCCAGTGGGTCTATATTTACGTGCCGATACTACATAACTTTCCATTGGCTCGAAGATAGGAAATTGAGAGTAGATATTAGATATAGGATACTAGATTTTAGATATAAGGCAATAGAATTTTATTGTGACGAGCTAATATTTTACACTAACCTCTCTAATGTCTGTTATCTACCATCTTAAATCTACTAATTACCGTTATCTTTGTAATCCGATTAAAAGTAATGGGGCCGACTGGACTTGACAGTAGGCGAATATAATGTATTGGCATGCAGGGTGGTGAGTGTACATCCTTAATCAATGCGCTTCTTTTATAATTGGCGAATCTAATTACGCCATGGCTGCCTAATCTCGACGATGTTGAGGTTGCAGGCTTAAACGAACACCGGTAAGACCGGAGTCGGGCCACATCCCACCTGATTTTGTTTTGTTGGTTAGGAGTTGGGGTGTCGAAAAACAGAACTAGTGATAGGCTGGCTACTTGCTTATTGCGAAACTCTACGTAGCTAAGGGATCTGGTTGGCTTGTTTCCGGCAGACCTTTCTTCGAAAATCTAAAGGGAAACTAAGCATGTAGAGGATGCATTATTTCCTTATCTGGACCAGGGTTCGACTCCCTGCGGCTCCACCTTCGCCCTCCGAAGCTTTACGCATAGGAGGGCTTTTTTATTCCTTAACTATTCTTGCCGCAGGATAAATATGAGTACCAAATATGTCTCCGGGCTTCGGTGGATGCAATCCACCCAATCTGCCACTAAGCTTTACACGAAGGGGTGCTTTTTGTTTTAGACAAATCACAATTTCCTAGCACCTTCATAAAATACTTGGGTTTCGACGAATACCATCCACCATGGTTTGTACATTTGTTTTATGGCCCTTTGGACAGTCTATATTCTTAAATGTTCAGATGATTCTTATTACACTGGTTGTACATCTAATCTCGAGGCGCGCCTAATACGACATTCTCGAGGGGAGGTCAAATATACCCAAACAAGATTACCTGTTACAGTAGAGACCAAAATTGAGTTTAGAGATAAACATTTAGCCTATAAGTTCGAAAAATACCTTAAATCTGGATCAGGAATAGCTTTTAGAAACAAGAGATTAATAAGCTAAAAATGTACACCGTACATTTTCTTATCGCTCGGTCCCCCATGCGGCTCCACCTTCGCCCTCCGAAGCTTTACGCATAGGAGGGCTTTTTTATTCCTTAACTATTCTTGCCGCAGGATAAATATGAGTACCAAATATGTCTCCGGGCTTCGGTGGATGCAATCCACCCAATCTGCCACTAAGCTTTACACGAAGGGGTGCTTTTTGTTTTAGACAAATCACAATTTCCTAGCACCTTCATAATATACTCGAGCTTCGGCGAATACAATTCACAATGGTTTGTACATTTATTTTGTGGGACAAAGGACTGTTTATATCCTTAAATGTTCCGATAACTCCTATTGTACCGGCTGCACTTCAAATCTTGAAAAAAGACTTGTACAACATAGATGATGTGAGGTACATTATGCCAAGTCTAGGTTGCCAGTATCTGTTGAAGTGATAATCATTTTCACTGACAAATACAAGGCTTTTGAATTTGAAAAATACTTAAAGTCTGGTTCTGGGATTGTATTCAGAAATAGAAGGTTGATATAGAAGACTACGATCGCACCTGCGCGACAGGCTGCATCCGTTTTATGTAGTTGTCTATTCGCTTATCCGTATATTGCTCAAGTTTAGCGATTCTTGTATTTAGTCTTCTGCGGCTTCCTCTTTCTCTTTAGGGAAGAAGTATTTATCATAAAACTCCAACATGCGCTGCCATTGATCGTAATAATCGCTTTCCACACTAGACCAGCCTGCTCCGTGCCCACCTTTCATATAGTTCACCCAGGTTACATCTTTACCCAATCTGCGCATCGCATAGTATAGTTCACGCGTATTGGTACCCGGAACATTCCAGTCTCCTTCGCCCGTTAATAATAAATGAGGAGTTTTAATCCGATCCGCATAGAGGACTGCCGTGGTCTGAAAGTATTTTAGAGGTTCATCCCAAAATGAGCCACCAATTCTATCTTGTCCTACCTCCGCTGCAGCATAGTTTCTAGTGCCAATCTTAGGACTATCTCCTAAAAAGCTAATAATATTTACTTTGCCGGAAATATTAATGGCCGCGGCAAAACGATCGGTTTGTGTAATGAGCAACGAAGCAGCGTAGCCACCATAGCTTGTGCCATGGATGCCCACCTTTTCATTATCCACTTTGCCTTCTTCCACTAATTTATTAATAGCACTCGTAACCCCTTTCACCCAAGCCTCTCCCGGGTACCCTTGTTCAAGGTCAACCGAAGGGCGCAAACCAAAATACCCTTGATTGGCTATCAAATTCATCGAGGAACGGTAGCCGTTATTAAAAAAGGTCTCATACACCTCTACAACGAGTGGGTAGGTTTTAGAGTCATCATAATCTACAGGATAATAAAGAATCCCTTTCAATTCCGCGCCGTCTACATCACGATAGCTAATCAATTCCGATCTCGTCCATTTTTTATTCGCTACCCAAGGATTCAAATCGGTTAGTTGCTTTTCTGAATCAAAACTTAAGTTATTTACATACAGGTTATTGGGTTTGTCGCCATCAGATAAAGAATAAATCACCACATCTGAATCTTCAGCAAACCGCCAGCCGCTGTATAGGTTACTACTAACCATTAAGTCTTCGAATTCACCAGAGGTGATATCGTACTTTTGAATGCCTCTATTCCATTTATCTTTCTCCGAATAGGAGGTATAAAGATAATTACCATCTTCAGACCATTTAACGACAGATCTGGAAGGGGCCTTTTTCCTTTCCTTCTTTTCAGGTAGCTCGTAAATCATCTTTAAGTCACTTCCATCTGTGTTAATGGTCCACCAACCTTTTTCAGAGGTCAGGAGTATTCTGTCGCCTTGAGGGTGCCATCTTTCAATACTAAACTTTACGGCCTTCTTCTTTTCTTCGTCGTCGAAGGCTTTGTCTTTGGTTAAGCTTAATGGGATCGTATCCATTGCTGTTATACTGTGCAAATACACTTGCCCGGAGTCGATCCAGGCATATTGCGTTTTGCTATCATCCCAATAGTACCTTCTTCGTTTGTCCGTTTTTTCATAGATCACTGTGGCAGAATCACTACTTGTTAAATCAAGAAAGCTTACTTGGTATTCAACACCATCATTGCGTTTGTAGGAAGTCTTCGTCTTTATTGCTTCGTCAAAGCTTAGGTAGTGATTGTCTTCACTAACTCGAATATCACTATAAGCAGACTCTGTCAATAGATCCTTAACTTGACCGGATTTTGTATTAATAGAAATAACTTCAACATAATCGCTTGTTACACCAATTTGATCCCATTTGAGCAAGTCTTTGTTACCATCGTATACCACAATAGGACCTTCAGTCGCCTCTTTGTACTCAGCCATTGCCTTTGCCATCCAACCGGTTTTGCGAACCCCAAGAATTACCGTTTCATCATCCGCCATGATCGTGATACCAATATTATCTGTAAGCAAGCGCTCATCTTTCACTTTTGGGTATCTCAGTTTCTTATTCTCCATATCGAAATAGGCTAATACCAATTTATTCCCCTTTTGCTCAAAGAAATACAGTCGCTTACCGGATTCTGACCAGGTTAATGCGGTGATTTGTGCTTCTCCGCTGAAAAGGGATATTTGTTCGCCAGTTTGGGTGTTGATAACTACTGGCATTCCTGCTCTTAAATTAAGATAGCTCGGATCTCTAAACCTGAAATGATCAGTGTCAAAACGAGCTGAACCATCACGTGTTATTCCTGCAAGCCAACTTCCATCTGGACTCAATGTTTGAGCATTTAAGGCTTTAACATTGATGATGTCTTCAACAGTAAACGGAGTTTGTTGACCTATGCAGACAGTTGAAATAAGGAAACTTAGTAGGAGGTAGAGGATTGGCTTTTTCATGTTTTCTGTGTTAGTGTTGAAAAATACGAAAAAGGAAACAATATAATGTGCGGATTTATACGAAGAGGATGGTGCTTAGCTTAATTTGATCCAATTCTCGAACCTATAGTTGTCACTAGGGTGAATCAATACATTAACTTACTCATGAATTTTAATCCACTCGATTCTATTTGGGCCAAATAGCTTAACAACCATCGTTGTAGTGTGGAGCGGCCATAATCCTATTCTATCTTGGTCTATGGTATAATAAAGATGGTCGTCTTGCTCGCGATCGGGCTCACCAAGCACCTCAATGAGCTGCCCTTTGGTTAAGCTGCGGATTGTATCATTATAAACAATACTGTTCAGCATTAGCGCCCGATGCGGATAATCTTCTCCTTTTTTAATGCGCCATTTCTCTGGATCGAAGGCGATTTCACTTTCAAGATTGCTCTCCTCGCCCGAAGGGCTATTATGCGAACAGGCCAAACAGCTGGCTGTACATATTGCAAAAAGTATAAGACTTCTCATCCCTTTAAAGTTAACTGATTACCAAATAATTTAAAACAAGGCTAAGGGTAGTTAGGATGAATTCGACGCTAGGACTATTCATTATAAATTATTCTTAGAGTTATTGACAAAATCTATAATAGCATAGATTAAATCAATTTGAATTATAAAATACTTGGGGTTAGATTTTTTATCTTTATGTTACTTCAATAGATTCAAAACTAAACTTATAAAAAATGAAAAAAGTATTTCTATTTCTTCTGGTTTTGGCTAGTAGTGCACTTATTCCGGCTTGTAATCAGACAAGCGGAGAAGAGGAGTACGCCGATGGTCAATCGGGAGCCACGGTGAAAAGCCTATCGAATTTAAGGGCAACCAGTAACAGCGATTGGTGGCCAAATCAGTTAAACCTAACTATTTTAAGGCAAAACTCTGCAAAGTCTGACCCAATGGGTGAAGATTTCGATTATATCGAAGAGTTTAAGACTCTTGATTATGATGCGTTAAAAGCAGATATCAAAAACGTATTAACAGATTCACAAGATTGGTGGCCTGCCGATTATGGTAATTACGGTGGTCTATTCATTCGAATGGCATGGCATAGTGCCGGTACATACCGAACCGGAGATGGTCGTGGTGGTTCAAGGTCTGGTCAGCAGCGATTTGCACCACTAAATAGCTGGCCCGATAATGCCAATTTAGATAAAGCGCGACGGTTACTTTGGCCAATCAAGCAGAAGTATGGAAATAAAATTTCCTGGGCAGACTTAATGATCTTAACTGGTAATGTTGCCTTAGAGTCTATGGGTTTTGAAACTTATGGTTTTGCCGGTGGCCGAGAAGATGTTTGGGAACCTGCACTCGATGTATATTGGGGGATGGAGCAGAAATGGTTAGCCGATGAACGTTATTCTGGCGACCGTGAACTTGAGAATCCATTAGCTGCAGTACAGATGGGTTTAATCTATGTTAATCCGGAAGGACCTAATGGTAACCCCGATCCAGTACTTGCTGCGAAGGATATTCGCGAAACATTTGGTAGAATGGGGATGAACGATGAAGAAACAGTAGCACTCATCGCTGGAGGTCATACGCTAGGTAAAACACACGGAGCTGGACCAGCATCGAATGTTGGCCCTGAGCCAGAAGCGGCACCTATAGAGGAGCAAGGATTTGGCTGGAAGAGTACGTATAAATCAGGGAAAGGCGCAGACGCTATAACTTCGGGTTTAGAGGTAATATGGACTTCTACACCGGCGCAGTGGAGCCATCTATTCTTTTTCAACCTATTCGAGAACGAGTGGGAGTTAACGAAAAGTCCTGCTGGTGCCCATCAATGGGAGGCTGTAGATCCGAAGATGATGGTGCCTGATGCATTTGATTCTGAAAAGCTACATAAGCCTACAATGCTTACCACCGATTTATCTTTAAGGTTTGATCCTGCCTACGAGAAGATATCTAGAGATTTCTACGAAAACCCAGAGAAGTTTAACGATGCCTTTGCACGTGCGTGGTTTAAGCTAACCCATCGTGATATGGGACCAAGGTCTACCTATTTAGGACCAGAAGCACCAACGGAAGATCTTATCTGGCAAGATCCATTGCCAGCGGTAGATTATGAGCTAATTAATGACCGGGATATTGCAAGCCTTAAAGCAAGTATCTTAAGTACTGATTTGTCTATTAGTGAAATGGTATCTACAGCCTGGGCTTCAGCTTCTACTTATCGAATTTCGGATAGGCGAGGTGGAGCTAATGGAGCCAGAATACGTTTAGCCCCGCAGAAGGATTGGGAAGTGAATAATCCGGCTCAATTATCGAAAGTGTTAAGTGCTCTGGAGCAAATTCAGGAAGATTTCAACGCTAAATCGTCTAGTAAGCAGGTGTCGATGGCTGACTTAATCGTATTAGCTGGTGCTGCGGGTGTAGAAAAAGCGGCAGCGAATGCTGGTCATGCTATTAGGGTGCCTTTTACCCCTGGCCGTACCGATGCAACGCAAGAGCAAACCGATGTTGAGTCGTTTGCATTACTTGAGCCAATGGCTGATGGTTTTAGAAATTATTTAAAAACTCAGTACACAATCTCAACGGAAGAGTTGCTCATTGACAAGGCGCAGTTACTAACCTTAACGGCTCCAGAAATGACGGTTTTAATTGGAGGGATGCGTTCCATGGGAGCGAACTTCGATGGCTCAAAACATGGAATCTTTTCTGAAGAAACCAACTCGCTTAGCAATACATTCTTTGTGAACTTGCTTGATATGAGCACGGAGTGGAAGGCTATTTCGGATGCAAAAGAAGAATTTGTAGGAACCGACAGAAGTACCGGTACTGCAAAGTATACCGCAACTCGTGCAGACTTGATCTTTGGGTCAAATTCTGAATTAAGAGCGCTAGCGGAAGTTTATGCCAGTGATGATGCGAGCGAAAAATTCGTTAACGACTTTGTTGCGGCTTGGGACAAAATTATGATGCTCGATCGATTTGATATAGTGTATCAATAAACAGAAGCATATGCAATTTGAGAAGAGCTGGCAGAGGATGCCGGCTCTTTTTTTTGTCTATTTAGTGTTAGCTCGCGGCTTTCTCGTGTGGCTTTAGAAGGTCCTCGATCAGCTGGCTTAACGTTTCAGGCACCTCGATAAAGGATACTGAATGGTTCTCATTTAGGTCTATCTGCCCTGTTTTGTATTGATTGAATGGGATATTATGGGTGGCCGCAAACCCTTCTAAATGAATTCTATGATGAGAGGCCGTGCCCTTGCCATCTTTGCCGTGAAAATTCCAGCTATATTTTATCATAGTAATTCTGTTTATTTAGAAATTAAGGAGCGACGTTAAAGCTAAATCTGACCTATGCTATAACGCATTATACATATCTAAGCGCTTTTTAGACTCTTGCCAGGAAAGATTATTTTGAATATTCTGAGCAACAACATCTACGAGTTCGCTTTCGTTACTGTACCCGAACTTTTTGGCGAAGATTTTACACAGGTTTAGCTCTTCATTAAACATATTGCCATCAATGGTCATCATATGAACCAGATCATAGAATTGCTCAAATTTCTCATCAGCATTTGAAGGGAGCTCAAACTCAATCTTCGAAGGGTCGTCCTTAATTGCATTAAGCTCTTTTTCAGATACCTTATGCTTTTTTGCAAGCTTTTGTAATAATTCGTATTCCGAATCATCAAAATGGCTATCGACCATGGCCATTTCGAATAAATTTTTCATGTGACTCTTGCTTATACTATTACTAGCTTTAAAGATTCCGATTATTTCTGTGAATTTCATGATTAGTTTGCTTTAATGAACACCTCATTTTCTTACAACTAGTAGTAGAATAACTGTGCCAGTATTTAAAAATAGCAATAATTCGCAATTTAGCCCTATTGGCTTACTTTATATCTCCTAGCCAGGGAACGAATTCCCGATTTGGGAAAATAAATCAACTCCTATACTCGCTGATTTCAAATAAATGGCCATCAGGATCACGAAAAAAGCACCGAGTTTCCTGACCGTTGGTAACGGGAGGCGTTAAAAACTTCGCACCGCGCTCAACAAGTAATTGATACGCGTGCTGGCAATTTTCAACTCTAATGGTAAAGCTATGATCTACCATGTGCTGATGATCAGGCGTACTGTAACTTATATTTGGTTTGTCTTCCGTTGGCCCTCCCGAGGTTACGAGGAGAAGCCAACTCTCTAAAAACTCAAGCACAACAGAATCGCCGCCGTATTCTCTTTCTAGTTTCGCACCCAGAATGTCCAGGTAGAATTTTTTTGATTTTTCCATGTCGGAAACCACCAATATTGTTGTTAGCGCTGAGTTTTCGAAAGGATTCTTAGGGTCTGTAGTCATACTTATCTTAAATAGTATTTATTAATATTAAAATACTGTACTTATTCACTCAGGATAGTAGAAATCTGTAAAGCCAGTGATGTTCCAATAAAGAAATTGCTACTTACGAAGCCATTATCTTTTTCGAAAACGTCATCCTTACTGTTAAACCATCGTACTTCAGAACGCCAGGCAAGATTCGGTATCGGGCAAAAGTCGATATTGGCTGATAAGCCTGTAGTTTTAAACCCGTTTGCAGTTCCGGTGGGAATGATAACACCCGCTTCGTCGCCATAATATTCGAAACGGACCCCTGTCTTCCATTGTTCATTTATAAGGAACTGTCCAATAACAACGGGAGCAACCCAGGTGTTAAAAGTGGAACTGCCTTTGCTAATTTGCTGCATGCCATAGTCAATGCCCGCTAAAAGGGTAACCCTACTATTAAATTGAAATTGTCCAAAGAGATTACTGAAATAGCGCATTCTTCGAGTTGCATCCGGATCTTCGGTGCCAATAAAAGTACTCCAGTTAAAGCTAAGGCTTTCCGATGGCTTAAATACTATTTGAGTGCCGAAAGAGAGCATTGAGTTGCCTTGAACTCGCTCAATTCTTTGCCAGCCATTTGTTACAATTGCCACAAGATCCCATTTTTCATTTGGACTATAACTCAATTTAGCTCCCGAAAGAAAGTAGGGAGAGCTTTCTGCAACGAGAGATCGTGTCAATGTCATATTTACAATCGAAATAGGGCTCTCAAACCCTAGATGAGAACCAAATATTCCAACATCTAGCCATAAATTGTCCTTCTTGTTTAGCGAGATGCCAACATAAGCTTCGTAAATATTCTTTAGAACACCTTGCTCGGCGGCGTAGTTGTCGTTGGGGTAAGTTCCAGCTTGAATGCCAAGGTTTGCCCTGTATTTACTACTTTGAACGCCTAATTGTAGTAGGGCCAGATTGATATTAAACTCATTATGGCGATTATGGTTAAAAAGAAACTGTTGCCGATAGTTCTGCTGCGGCTTATTAAAATCATAAACGTAAAACGCATCTACGAATCCATCGAGTGTAATTGTTGGGCTGTCAGCCCACTCAGATTGGGCGAATCCGGGATTTGCGGATAATCCAATAAGGGCAATATAGAAAATAGTAATTCGTCTTATCATCTTCTCTACTTAGGGTTTCAACTTGGTACAATATTATTAATATCTGGGGTCAGATAACAGCTAATTTAAGATAGTTATGAAGACATTCTGGTTAACTAGGAATTAAGAACCTCATCAGCAGGCTAACTGAATTTTTCCTTTGAGGCCAGGGCATTTTTTATATGACCCAAATGATGATTGCAATGCCAAGCGTAGTTTCCTATAGACTCGAATAATGTGAATGACTGGCCGTGTTCGGGATGAACAAAAATCCTATGTAAGTCTGTTGATGACATCGATCTAATCAAATGCGCCCATTTTCCATGAATTGCTTTAATGATCGAAAGTGAATCGATCATATTATCAGTGGTTGAGTCGGGAAGGTCTGCCCATTTATCTTCGAAGTAAGGACGAATGACCGGGGCGTCTTCGGTAAGGGCTAACTTAAATCGGATGTAGGCATTCATATGGCTATCGGCACAATGATGAACTACCTGCTTTATCATCCAGCCGTCTGGCCGATACTTCCATTTTAATTGCGCTGGGTTTAAATCTTGAACAAG
>CBDUMS010000020.1:0-42738 GCA_965368405.1 uncultured Cyclobacteriaceae bacterium | reverse complement strand
ATAGCGCTCTTTAACTTTTATAATCGATTCCTTAATCATTTTTCGAAGTACTTTTTCATCAACATCGCTCAGTCTTTTAATGTAGAGGCAGGATTTTCCTATTTTGTGCTTTCCTAACTTCTTGAGATCTTCTTTAAACGGAGCATATCCAGACATTAGATATAAGGTTAGTGCTTGCTTGCGAGGTGAGAATCCAGTGAGCATCCAGTCGCCAGTTCTACCGGAATCATATACATAATGATAGGTGCCAAAACCAACGATGCTTGGTCCCCACATTTTTGCCGGTGCACCGGCAATTTCTTCCATTATTTCTAGCAGTTTCCACGCATCTTCTTTTTTTTGAGTATCGTCAACGCTATTAATAAACTTGGCAACACTTCCGTCGTTTGGTTTAGTTTTTAACTCGGCCATAGAACCCTTTTTAGTACTAATAATACGCAATAAATGCGAATTATTTCTGAGCGTTCCTACCTCAACGTGCATAGACCTGATTCAAATCATTCCATTCTAAAGATTTGACAACTAACTTGCTATCTCTCTTTAAAACTGACTTAATTACGGATAGCCATGAGATTTACACTTTTCATTCTAGCAATACTCTTCGTTTCATGTTCTGTAGAGACCAACCAGGAAAAAATAAATTATGAGGACGAAAAGATTTTGGTGGGAACAGTTAACTGGGATGGCCTGACCACGGAACCGTATAGCGAGTGGTTTACACCTATGTACCTCAACTATCAGGTCGACTCATCTTCTTTAGCAATGGTAGAACCGGTATTAGGCAATGTTGAAATTGTGATGTTTCTTGGGACATGGTGCAGCGATAGCCAGGTTCAAGTACCCCAGTTTTATAAAATGTTAGATCATGTGGGCTACGATATTAACAACATGACGGTCTATGCTCTTGAGCGATTAGAAGATACCCGCTTAGTGGGCCCGAATGGTGAAGAAGAAGGGTATGACATTTCTTTCGTGCCAACAATAATATTCATTCAAGATGGTGTAGAACTTGGTCGTATTGTAGAATACCCTCGGCGAACCATAGAAAAGGACATGGTAGAAATATTGGCAGGGCTCTAATATTTTACACTACAGAAAGACAAGAAATTGAGAATTTGTGGTCATTGATGTCAAAATCAATTTATCTTAGCAGTTGTATTGACCAAGTACCAATACTGCTCAGCAGTAGTAATGCCTTCAATTGATCCTTAATCAAAATCAATGCAGGTATGCGAATTCAATTAGCACTTTTATTTCTTTTTTTTACCCCATCACTTCTAGCACAGAAAGTTGAACGCGTAGAACCACCGAACTGGTGGGTTGGAATGAAGCACAGCGAAATCCAACTTTTGGTTTATGGAGAGAATATTTCGACCCTTAGGCCTGCGGTGGCCAGCGAGTCTATCGCAATGACACGCGTGGTTTCTGTTGAAAACCCAAACTATCTATTTTTAAATTTAGTTATTAAGGATAGCGCGCTTCCGGGAAAATATCCAATCAATTTTTATAAGGGGAAGAAAGTAATCGATACCTATACCTTTAACTTACTTGAACGTGAAAATGGAAGAGCAGAGATTAAGGGCTTCACCACCGAAGATGTTCTATATTTAATAACACCCGACCGATTTGCTAACGGCGATGAAAGTAATGACTCAGTAAAAGGCATGAAAGAGGTCGCCAACCGTTCGTCTAAATTAGGTAGGCATGGAGGCGATATTAAGGGAATGCAGGACCGGCTAGGATATTTAAACGAAATGGGGTTTACGGCAATCTGGATTAATCCGATAATCGAGAACGATATGTTTGATTACTCGTATCATGGCTATGCGGCTACAGACTTTTATCAAGTAGATCGTCGCTATGGTAGTAACGAAGAATATCGAGATTTATGCAAAGAGGCTGGCTCAATGGGTATAAAGATAATTATGGACATGATTATGAACCATGCAGGCTCTGAGCATTGGTTCGTAAAAGACCCGCCAACATCCGACTGGATAAACTACCAAGACAATTTTGTACAGACGAGTCACCGAAGGAATGTTAATCAAGATATCCATGCATCGGAATATGATAAAAAATCCTTTTCAGATGGCTGGTTTGTGAAAACAATGCCCGATTTAAATCAGCGCAATAAAATAATGGCACAATATTTAATTCAGAATACGCTCTGGTGGATTGAGTACACGGGAATTTCCGGAATCAGAATGGATACCTACCCCTATCCAGATAAGTTTTTTATGGCAGATTGGACATGCGCTGTAATGGAAGAGTATCCTAACTTCAATATTGTTGGTGAAGAGTGGACGACAAACCCGGCTATTGTTTCTTATTGGCAGAAAGGAAAGGTTAACCACGATGGCTATACATCATGTTTGCCAAGTTTGATGGACTTTCCCTTACAAGATGCTGTGATCAACAGCTTAATAGAAGAAGAAAAACAGTATGGCAGTGGGATGATTAAGGCATATGAAGCGCTTTCAATGGACTTCTTATATCCGGACCCTAATCAATTAGTGGTTTTTCCCGACAATCACGACATGGCTCGTTTCTACACACAGCTAGAGGGGGACTTCGATCTATTTAAAATGGGAATGATCTATTTTGCAACGGTGCGTGGGGTGCCTCAGTTTTATTATGGAACCGAAGTTCTTATGAATAGCGACGAAGACCGAGATGATCATGGAACGATTCGTGGCGATTTTCCTGGTGGTTGGCAAGGCGATATTGTAGATGCGTTCACTGGACAAGGCCTTTCTGAAGATCAGAAAGCAGCCCAGAAGTTCACTAAACTCTTACTGAACTGGCGAAAAACCAGCAAGGCAGTTCATGATGGTCGTCTAATTCAGTTTTCACCAGAGAATGGGATTTATGCATTTTTTAGAATTACTGAATCAGAAAAGGTGATGGTGGTTTTTAATAAGAATGATGAGACGATCGACCTTACATTCGATAAGTTCGCAGAAGTCTTAACAGGTCACAAACAGGCAACGGACGTTCTAGGCGGGAAGAATGTTTCAATTAGCCAGCCCTTGAATCTTGCAGCTAAATCTGCAGTTATTTTACAGATCGAGTAAGCTTTGCCTTTTGAGTCATTGAAACCAAGCCAATGATGGGCCCAATAGCCAGTACGGCATAGATGGCCTGAGAATCTGTGCGAGCGTTTAGGATATTCATTAGCTCAATACTAATAATTGTAATGGCAAAGCCAATGCTATT
This sequence comes from uncultured Cyclobacteriaceae bacterium, assembly GCA_965368405.1. GTDB lineage: Bacteria > Bacteroidota > Bacteroidia > Cytophagales > Cyclobacteriaceae > S012-113. The sequence continues at coordinate 39,522 of CBDUMS010000020.1, read as the reverse complement.
TACAATGGTTAAGGCCGTAGCCCTTTTTTCTGATGGAGCATTATGAGCGACTAAGGTTGAGAATAGTGGGGAGTCGGCGATAACTGTAATTCCCCAAATAAGCAGGAAGCCCACAAAGAGATATTCACTCTCCAATGAAAAGAATAGAGGAGAAGATAGGGAGCAAATTCCTGAGATCAGCAAGGCAGAAAAGGCCACTTTTTTTGCCGTAAACCTTTTTGCAAGGTACCCGCCAGCAACACAAGCAGGGCCTCCGATAGCAATTATCGTAAATGAGAGTAGGGGTATACTATATGATACCTCAGGATTTATAACCGAGTATGCCTTAAGAATTACTGGTAAGAATGCCCAAAAAGCATACAACTCCCACATATGCCCGAAATAGCCGATTGCTGCAACTCTAAATTGTTTATGATGGAACACACTAAATACTGCTTTGAAGTCCATGCCAACTGCCTTACTGCGGTTCGGTCCGTCCGGAACAAGAACACCAATCAACAAACCGCCTAATAGGGCTAAGCCCGATGTGGTTATAATAACGAGCTGCCAGTTGAGGCCACCAATTCCTTTTAGCAAATGTGGAAAGGCAGTGCCTATAACCAGTGCTCCAACTAAAAATCCAAGGGATAAACCAAGCCCCTCTTTAAAATAGTCTGCAGCGATTTTCATTCCAACAGGATATATTCCGGCAAGAAAAAAACCGGTAAGAAATCGGAACAGGAGTAGGCTCAGATAAGTGTTACCCGGATATATAATAGCTGCATTAATTATTGCACTTAGTATTGCCGCAATGAAGAACACTTTAGAGGGCGAATGGCGATCGGCAATTGTGAAAAAGGCAAAAAGAAGGGTGCCTGCAATGAACCCCAATTGTACCGCAGCGGTTAAGTGTCCTAGCGCTCCGTCGCTGAGTTGAAAGCTCATTGCCAAGTCATCGATAATGCCGTTTCCTGCAAACCACAATGATGTGCAGCAAAACTGAGCAAAGACTATAATCGCTAGAATCTTCGACCTCCTCATAACTACGATGGTACGATAATTTTATTAAATAATCTTTGCAAGCTGCTGCTATCGGTGATCTTGATAAACAGTAAAGGTATCAAGCTGCTTCAATTCTGCCATAGATTCAACAGACAACTGATCACGAATATCATTTTCTAACAAATCTGCAATTTGTGAAATCGTTCGAAAACCCACAGCCGCTGTTGCAACAGACTCGTGGTTGAGCACATAGGCACAAGCAAGTTGGGATATTGACTCTCCAGTGGACGACTGCAGTTTCTGCAGTTGAGATATGGCAGTGGCTACAGTCTCCGCTGGATGTTCAAGATAAGGAGCAATGGGTTTCCCCGCCAAAAGTCCTTTAGCAAGAGAGCCTCGTGTGATAACGGAGATGCCGGCTTCCTGCAACTGTTTTAAACAAGTTTCTTCGGGACGGCGATCGAGAATACTGTATTGCATCATTACAGATGCAATATTAGATCGCGCAATATATTCACGAATAACATTCGGGCGGATAGAAGAAATACCATATTCAATGATTTTTCCTTGTTCTTTAAGAATTTCAAAGGCTTCGATGGTTTCATCGATAGGATCATTGATGGTGCCACCATGCAACTGATACAGATCAATATAATCTGTCTTAAGCCGAGACAGGCTTGCCTCTACGGCCTGAACGATATATGCTCTAGAAGGGTTCCAGGACCAACTTTGGCCATCGCTACTAAGTTGGTTTCCTACTTTGGTGGCAAGGATTATATCTTTTCGCTTAGGAGAAATTGCTCTGCCAACCAATTCTTCGTTTAGTCCACCTTCGTAAAGATCTGCGGTGTCAAAAAAGTTAACGCCATAATCAATGGCTTTATGGATCACATAGCCTGCTTGGGGATCAGTTGGTGTTAAGGACATACACCCCATGCCTATTTCACTTACCCTGAGGTTCGATTGTCCGAGCCGATTGTATTTCATTAAACTAAATATAATTCAGAAAGGTGAATTATCAGCCAAAAGGAATTAATGCAATGGAATAATCTTAATTTTCGGTAGCTCGAGTGTAGGTGAAACTACCACCGCTACTACTACCCTGCGACCACATAGAGAACGTTACGGGTAGATAGACGTCTTCTGCTTCAAGATATAGTATAAGGTTTTTCCCTACCACATCTTTAGGATCGCCTACAGCAGCTCTGAATTTATCGAAAGTTAGCGATGCAATATTTTCAATCGAACCGACTGCCCATAAAGTTCCTGCTGGGCTATTCGTTTTATTCGAGGAACTCTCCAGGGTAGCGTTATAGATTTGGCCACCACCATTACCTCGAGTTAAGGAGACACTGGCAGAAATTCTGTCTTGATTAGCAGAAAGATTTGGGTCTGCATTGGCAGCTTTGGTAAATGTTATTGATGGTCCACTCCATATGTTGAACGTTGTATTTTCATTGATGTCGTTCAGGTTTATGGTTACACTGGCGGTGGCACTACCATTATCGTCAGTCACGGTTACCAGAGCAGTAATTACGGGGTTGACTTCAAAATTATACAAAGACTCATCCGCTACAGATAATTCACCAGATTGCGAATTGATATTCAGCGCACCGACGGGGTTTTGATCGCTTAATGAAAAGTTGAGCGAACCGGTTGATTGAATAACGTTAATTGAACCAATTATTTGATTGGGAGCTGGATTTTCATCAATTGTGGTATTAAAATCATCGATTGACGGATTTACTTTCGGAGCAGGTTCCTCATCGGAACATGAAACGCCTAGAAACAGAACCAGTAGCAGAGAAAGTAGTTTTAAACGCATTAATACTTATTTTTTATATGATTGCAGAACAATCTTCTGAAATGATTAGTTCACAAAAATAGGATCAGCTGCCTTGTGAAAGATCGATTATAATTACAGAACTTCCATTTCTGAAGCCATAGCCACTACTTCTTTTTTCAGGCCAAGGTTCTAGGCAATCGTATGATCGAAAGCACCTATAACTTCCGCAGCGAGAAGATCAGCATTAGGTTATGCCTGGGAACGCTAGAGGTAGGCATGTCTCTTCTGATCCAAGATATAGTCCCAGAATTGCCCTCCATAAGCTTCAGTTATTTTGGTTCAATAATTAAGAAGACTGCTGTGCTATCACCGATGTTCAGTACCTCATGCCATTTTACCCAATCATTAAAAAAATCTGTTCCGGTAGGGATTGTCACCTCACGAGTTCCCGTGGTATCTGTTATTCTGAACGTACTTCCTGCCAAAGTATAGCCAAAATGAGTGGGGTGATAATGTCTTTCGTGTCCAACTCCCGGAGGGAAGGTACATTTCAGTACTCGCATTTCATCATTATTCAACAACTCTTCGCACACCGGCTTATTATCCCACCCAGCTTCAAGTGGGTCGGGCAAATCGGGCTTATTGCTACAACCTGCTATAGTAATGAGAAGGAGCACCACACCAGGCATGATTAACAGGAGTGAATAAAGTCTTTTATTTAGATCAAACAAGATGTTATTTTGCTTTTAATATTCCGTAATAAGCAACATCAACCAGGTCGTTGGTTTCAATTCTAAAATCATTTCGTAAGACACCCTCTAGGGCAAACCCTTTCTTTTCAACCAAGCGCCTGCTGCCAACATTGTCAACACTGGTTCTGACATAAATCTTTTCTAATTCGAGATGATCAAAACAAAAATGAATGATTTGGTCAAAAGCCTTGGTCATAATTCCCTTCCCCTCATCATTCTTATCAATAAAATAGCCAAGCTCACACTTTAGCGAATTCCAATCGATATTTTTAATAAAGAACACGCCAATTAAGCCCTTGCTGGAGTAGATTCCGAGGGTATAGAGGTCCTTCTTTTTGATTCTTTCTTTGAGGTGTCTAAGGTATTTTCTTGTCGCAATGCGCGTTTCATTATTTCTTATGGTAATTGGAAAATAGCGAAGCAGTCTTTCTTTATTGCGGGCGACAAGCTCATACAGTGCTTTTGCATCCCCAATTTCCAAAAGCTTCAACTCTATCATCTGATTACAATCGGATTTACTTAATCTAGGACGCGTACAGATAAAATTCGAACATCCATAACTGGACGATTATTAGGTCCTGTTTGTACCGCTGCGATGGAGTCCACTACAGCAAGGCCTTCAATTACTTCTCCAAAAACCGTATAGTTCTGGTCTAGGAAGGGTGTTCCACCAATAGATTTGTACACTTCTCGATGTTCATCAGGGATGATATACTTTTCGAAATCTACAAACTCCTTTGACATTCGCTTTATGCTATCATCGTAAAACAGGTACTTGCTCCTATCTCTTGCCTCAATTGCTGCCTGAAGCGAATCCAGCAATGGCTTATTGCTAGCCTCATTTTTAAAATAATGCTCACCTAACCATTGGTTAATTCTTGTTTCTGCGACATCCAGAGTGCTATCATTCTCTATCTTTCCTTGAACGATATAAAACTGCATACTGCTTGATGCTCTTTCGAGATTACCATCGCGGGCAGCTGCTAATGCTCCCTTTTTGTGGAACAGCGTTGGCACAAATTCTGCATCAACCCTATAATCTAAACCACCACCACCAAGACTTTTTGAAGGCTCCGCATATTTGCTATCGGGATCTCCTCCTTGAATCATAAAGGTTTCGATTACACGGTGGAAAAGTAAGCTGTCGTAGGCTCCTTCTTCAGCGAGCTTTACAAAATTATCACGATGTAAAGGTGTTTCATTATATAGCGCGAGGGTTATTGTACCGTGGTCTGTAACCATTTCAATGGTAGTAAGCCCTTCTCCTTCAGTATCGCTTTCGCTCTTGCAACTCCAAATGGTTAGTATTAGTAGTATGGCTAAATATGGTAAAGTTCTCATAGGTAGGATAATTAATAATTAGTTGTGCTCAAGAGAGCGGTATAAAAATGGAAAGTGGCATTTTTTAAGTTACTTGACAATTACTTCTCAAGTTCGCGGGCCGTGGCCTCCACTTTTTCTTTAAGCTCAAGTTTATAATTTTTCAAGCGCTCAGCTACAGAATCATCGAAAGCACCAATAATCTCCGCGGCGAGAATGCCAGCATTTTTGGCCCCATCTAAGGCTACCGTGGCTACGGGTATTCCACCTGGCATTTGTAGAATCGATAATATGGAATCCCATCCGTCGATGGAGTTTCTTGACTTAACGGGAACCCCAATTACAGGAAGCGTCGTGATAGAGGCAACCATTCCTGGCAAATGGGCGGCGCCACCTGCTCCTGCGATTATTACTTTAATTCCACGAGATTTAGCCTCCTCTGCAAAAGACACCATACGGTGTGGAGTTCGATGAGCTGATACGATGGTAATTTCATAGCCTACCCCAAGCGCTTTTAAGATATCGGCAGCCTCCTGCATAACAGGTAGATCAGACTTGCTTCCCATTATTATACTTACTAAAGTATCTTTCATGCTTTAACTTTTAAGGTTTCTTTTACAAATTTAGCCTTTTCTAAGAGACGCTTTTTCTTTTCACCGGTAATCGTAACATGTCCCATTTTCCTGAATGGCTTGGTAAGAGTTTTGCCATATAAATGAACGTATACACCTTTCATTTCGAGCACTTCATTCAAACCTTCGTACTCCGCCCTACCCGTGTACCCGTCTTCCCCAAGCAGATTAACCATGGTAGCTGAGGTTACTAAACTGGTGTTACCGAGCGGTAAGCCTAAAATAGCCCTAAGATGTTGATTGAATTGGGAGGTTTTACAGGACTCTATCGTATGATGACCACTATTATGCGTTCTTGGCGCAACTTCATTTACCAATACATCTCCCGACTTGGTCACAAACATCTCAACAGCCAATAAGCCGACCATATCTAGTTTTTTAATAAGATCGATAGCTATTATTTTCGCTCGGGCATCAATTTCGGCGTCAATTTTAGCCGGGGTATGTAAAAATTCTACAAGATTTTGTTCAGGGTGGAACTCAAGCTCTACCGTAGGAAATGTTCTTATTTCACCCTGTGGGTTGCGGGCAACAATTACAGATATCTCAGTTTCGAAATCCACAAACTCCTCGATTAGGCCTGGTTTGTCGAAGGCCTTTGCCAGGTCGGCATCTGAGCGTATTATCTGCACACCTCGGCCATCATAACCTTCGGTGGCTAGTTTGTTAACGAACGGATAATTGAAGTTTGAGTCTTTAACCTCTGCTCGTCCTGAGACTATTTTAAATGGCGAGGTTGGTATGTCGTGCTCTTTATAAAAGGTCTTTTGGTCGACCTTGTTTTTAATTAATGCAATGATATCGGGCTGCGGGTAAACCTTAACACCTTCAGACTCCAGCTGTTTTAGTGCATCGGTGTTAACATTTTCAATTTCGATGGTCAACAATGCGTGCTCTCTACCAAAGGATAAAACCGTATCGTAATCGGTGAGCTTACCGCAAGTGAACTTATGTGCTATTCCTTTACAGGGTGCCTCGGGATCTGGGTCTATTACTTCTATGTCGAGGTTATAGTTTATGGCTTCTTGTATGAGCATTCTGCCTAGCTGGCCACCACCTAAAACACCAACCTTAAAATCCTTAAAAAAACTGGTCATGGATTAATTTTTTTACAAAGATATGGCATGAGGCTCATTCTGTTATTTCCTTACCCAGACAAATGGCCTGACCTGATTATACTCTTCGGCCAAAGCAGGTACTTTCTTCATTATTTTTTTCATTTGAAAGTTGTAATCAAGAATTACCTCTGGCTTGAAATGGTTTACAGAATTAGCAACAAGAACAAGGTTATCGTAGTATTCAAGGTTATCAAGCACGGGTTTTGAGAGAGCGTAATTATAAAAGCTGGTTCCAATTTTTGCTTGATTATAGAGCTCAATATCATCTCCAATAACCCAAATACGTTTTTCTTTAATAAGCTCTGCTACATCTGCAGCGATGGTTTTTGAGGTGTACACCTTAGGAAGAAGTCCAGATATATTAAACTCCGTATCGAAGGCTATAAAAAGAGTAATTCCAATAAAAGCTAGGGAAACGCCTAAATCGGTAAGAGGTTTTTTAATCAGGAAAAAGAGGTGAGAGGCAAAGAAAGCACTGATAGGCAGTAGAATAACCATTACCGTAGACACATTAGTATTGGCCAGCGAGATAATGGATAGCGACAGAATGCCGGACACGAAGAATAATTGAGCGAGCCGGTTCTGGTAATTATTTAGCCTCCTTTGTTTAGGCATGGTTATAAAACCCATTGTCCAGAACAATAAGAGCGGCCCCAGCAAGATATAGTTACTGATTATATCGGCATAGACCGAGAAGTCGAGATCAAACTCAGGGTTAATAAAATTAACCAGGAAATATCCAATGGAACCCTGTATTATCCAGTAATAGGCCATGGCAATAAAAAGAGGAATCAGGGTGCTCAGGGTAATAATAATATATCGCCTACTTAAAGTACTGGTAAAGACGAGCAGAATAATTATGATAATGGGGAGGAAAATGATCAATCGTAAATAGAACATACTCGCGAGGCCAATGAGTAAACCAATGCTCATTATCTGTTCATCACGCTTGGCGCGAAACTCAACATGAGAGAGCAGCTGTCCAAAGGCTAGTAGAACAAAGGTCATGCCTATTTGCACGGGCGAGAATACACTTAAGCTATAATGACTGGAAGCTATAATCAGGTATGTGAAAGCGGGCAAATAGGTGTTTTGCTCGAAAACTTTATTTCGGATGGTAAGGTTATTAAAAATCACCGCTTGTACAACCAATAGCCCGACACCTAGAACATGTAGCGCTAAGGTAGATTTTCCAAAAAGTAAAACGATAAACCAGTATACAAAAGAAGCAAGCGGAGCCATGGAATCGAAAACTCCCAAGTACATGGTTGTTGAGCCCACAGCCTCACCGATTAGCAACCAGCGATACATCTCAGGATAATCGCACCCACCCAACATATAGGGTAACTTAATGGCAAAAGCCAAAATTACAATGGCTATAAGCCGATACGGATCGTTTATTTTAAATAGGCTGAACAATTACTTAACTGCTTTGGGTGGGTACAAACTTCGCAAATCTTAGGCAATACTAATAGCAATTAACTTGTACTGTATATGAACTCTTTAATATTGTAATTATCTGTACCTTTAATTTCAAATTTGTTGCACTATGGAATCGAAACGACAGCATAAGTACGCCAAACTTATTCTTCGCGACCTGGCGAATATTTTTCAACACGATTATCGGGATAGTTTTAATCCTGCCTTTGTAACGCTTACTGGCGTAGAGGTTTCACCCGACTTAAGTATTGCGTCGGTTTATGTAAGTGTTTTACCGACCTCCGAAGGAGATCGAGTGATGGAGGCACTTGCCGCTAAAAAAAGCCATATTCGTGGAGAATTAGGAAGAAAAATAGGTAAACAGGCTCGAATTGTACCCGATTTACGGTTTTTTCACGATGACACCGAAGAGCGGGCATCGCATATCGATACTTTATTCCGCGACCTTGAAATACCACCAGAACAAGCGGATAACGACGAAGACTAGACCTTGAATTTTCCGGCCCTCATAGCGCGCAAGTACTTCTGGTCTAAAAACAAGAAGAACTTTATCAATATTATCTCTATCATATCTATGTTGGTAGTTGGTATTGCTACAATGGCGCTGGTAGTTATCTTATCTGTATTTAATGGCCTCGAAGGCCTACTTAAGGAACTGTACGGCACCTTCGATCCCGATATAAAAATTGAGTCAACGGTTGGTAAATCATTTGTTATCAACGACTCATTACTTCAGATAATTCGGGCACAGGAGGGAGTTACGGATGTGGTGGAAGTAATTGAAGATAATGCTTACCTGAAATATGATAATGCTGAAATGGTTGCCGTACTAAAAGGCGTTAGTAGAAACTACCTTGAAGTTAATCGGCTAGAAGAGAATATTACCGAGGGTAATCTAAGATTATGGAATGGTAATGTGCCGATGGCTGTTGTCGGTCAGGGAGTCCAATTTAACCTGGCCATTGCGCCGGGCAATGATTTTGTATCGCTACAGGTATATTATCCTAAGAATTTACGGACGCAAAGCCTGAATCCTAATTCGGCGCTATCGAAAAGAAGTTTACATGTAGCCGGTGCTTTTGCCATAGAAAGACAGTTCGACGAAAAGTACGTTATCGTACCGCTTGAGTTTATGCAAGAACTGATGCAGTATGAGGATAAGGTTACAGCGCTCGAAGTTCGATTATCAGAGGGTTATGGTAATTCAACGATTTCTTCATTGCAAGAGAAGTTAGGGAGTCAATACAAGGTGTTAGGTGCCGATGAGCAGCATGCGGTGATGCTGCGGACCGTGAAAATTGAAAAACTATTTGTCTTTATAACATTTAGCTTCATTCTTGGGGTAAGCTCTATAAATATTTTCTTCGCACTATCGATGCTCGCCATAGATAAAAAAAGGGATCTAACCATGTTCTTTGCGATGGGTGCAACGGCTAACCAGGTAAGAACTATATTCATAGCTGAGGGAGCAATTATTAGCTTGTCGGGTGCGGTATTTGGGCTTACGCTGGGATATGTAGTTTGCTGGCTCCAGGATACGATTGGCCTGATAGGAATGGGCTTGGAGACTTCGGTTATAAATTATTATCCCGTGGCGATGGAATGGCAAGATTTTCTTGCCACCAGTTTAGTTATCGTTCTAATTACGATTATTGCATCCATACGCCCGGCAACCATGGCGGTTAACTATGGCAGGCAATAGCCCATCAGCAGCCATTAAAGTTTGGCAAGATCAAAGCTATTAATTACTTCCGTGCATAATTCAGGTAAGATTTCACGTACACTTTCTCTACTGGATAACTTAAAGGTTTTGTTTCCCTGCCACACAAGCTTGTTATCCTGATTTTTGATATCGATGATGAAAACCCCTTCCTTATAGTTCCTTGTGGAGATATTGGGAGAGAATAAATAATTATTATTATATCGATAATCCCAGTAGTTCATTGGTTGCTCTCTCGATTCTTGCGAAGAATGTACATTGATGATAAAACTTACGTAAATGTCGGCCAGTGCACTCTGTTTTAGCCCCTTTCTGGTTAAATCTGATGATATTATTTCCACCAATTGTGCATTAAGCTTTTGCTCTTCTTCGGGTAATGATTTTAATTCTTCGATACCATAAACATAAAATGTTTTTGGTTTGGTCTTAAGTTGATTTGGATTGTAAATGCCCACAACCTTTGGCGCACAGGCAACTAGCCATAAAAACGGAAGTAACAGTGCCACAATTAATTTATTCCTCACCCTCATATAGCTTTCTAATTTCGTTTTTGTCTTCTTCTGGGATATTAGGGTCGGCAAGTGCACGCCAGGCATCTCCTCGAGACTTAAGGTTGTAGCGTTCGACTACGGAGTCTTTAATTTTTTTACGATATTTTCTACCATAAATAAAGAGCACCACCTGTAGTACTAATACGAATACCAGCAGTATACCTAATGATTTCATATTTCCTCAAAATCAAAGTCATCCCCTTTTCCGTATTGCACTAATTCAGAAAGGTTATACTTTTCTAACGTATCTAAAGAGCGTACGATGCAGTTCTCCTCATTAAATATTTCTAGAATTTCAAATTCATGAGTTTCTCCGTAGTTAACCAAGCGGTACCTTTTACCTACTCGTATTATATTGAATGAAGCGTAAATTTCACTTCTATCTCGTTTGGATGTCATAATTGAATTTTGAGCAAATAATAGCTTGCGCTTTGTACTACAAAAATAACTACTCCATTAAGGTTTTAACTCCGAATCAATGTTCAATTTTTGTACCTTTGATATCAGAAAAAAACAATAAAGAATGAATATTATAGGGAAGATTATTGAAATTTCAGACACCGCACAAGTAAGTAGTAGTTTTCGCAAGCGAGAATTTGTTGTAGAGTACAGCGAGAACCCACAGTATCCTGAGTATATAAAATTTGAGCTAATTCAGGATAAGTGTGATATTCTCGACCAATACAAAGTTGGCGATGAAATAGACGTGAGCTTTAATTTAAAAGGCCGCAAGTGGACCGATCCCCAAGGTGTTGTTAAATATTTTAACTCGTTGCAAGCGTGGCGCTTGGCTAAAAATGCCGGATCTCAAAACACCACAGAAGCTCCAGCAAGCGAAGAGCCGGAGTGGTTATCCGATGGTTCAGATGATAATAATTTACCCTTCTAACCCCTAAAGTCATGAGCGAATATCCTCAGAATCTTCATCCAGAAAGTTTAATGATGTCTTATGGATATAAATCAGAGCTTTCTGAGGGAGCCATTAAATGTCCCATTTTTCAAACCAGTACCTTCACTTTTAAATCGGCAGAAGAAGGGAAGGCCTTTTTTGAGGTGGCCTATGGTCTGCGTGAAAAAGAGCCCAATGAAGAGTTGGGCTTAATTTACAGCCGACTCAATAACCCCGACCTCGAGATTCTGGAGAACCGATTAACTCTTTGGGATGGTGCTGAAGAATGCGCGGTCTTTGAAAGCGGCATGTCTGCTATTACAACGGTTCTACTGGAGTTCTTAAACCCGGGCGACTATGTGGTTTATAGTGGACCTGTTTATGGAGGCACCGATCATTTTATTAACCATGTTTTGCCTCGGTTTGGGATAAAACCTATTGGATTCAGGGCAGGAAGATCTAAGGACGAAATTCTTGATATTATTAAGAAACATGATGCTGTTGGGAAAGTTGGAATGATCTACACAGAAACTCCAGCAAACCCTACCAATGCCATGGTAGACATTTCGATGCTGCGTGAGATTGCTAATGAGATTGCCGCAGAGGATAAACCAGTATATGTGGCTGTGGATAACACCTATATGGGGCCGCTCTGGTCGCACCCGTTGGCGCATGGTGCCGATTTAGTCCTTTATTCAGCCACAAAATATATTGGAGGTCATAGTGATGTTATCGCAGGCGCCTGTCTGGGGTCATCGGAACTAATGAAAAGAGTTAAAGGGTTACGCACATTTTTGGGCAATATGGCCGGACCTTGGACGGGTTGGTTATTGATGCGTAGTTTAGAAACTTTAAAGACCAGAATGGAGACTCAAGCTAAAAATGCAGTTGAGGTAGCAGATTTTTTAACTACCCATCAGAAGATAAGCAAAGTCCATTATCTTGGCTTGATCCAAGAAGATGATCCTCAGTACGAGATTTATAAGCGACAGTACAGCTCCCCAGGAGCTATGCTTGCCTTTGATATAAAAGGAGGTGAACCAGAAGCTTTCAAATTCTTAAATAGCTTAAAGCTCATTAAACTGGCCGTGAGCCTGGGCAGTACAGAATCCCTTGCCCAGCACCCTAAAACCATGACCCATGCCGACGTTGACGATGATGATAAAAAGGCAATTGGTATTACCGACAGTTTGGTAAGGGTATCCATAGGCGTAGAAAACCCCAAAGATTTAATTTGGGATATTGGCCAGGCATTGGATGCAATTAAATAGAACCATCATTGAACTGATTGTTCTGGTGGCTTGTTGACCTACAAATTATTAGTTTCATTAGTTCGATAATATGACTCTGCTCTACGTTTATGATCCACTTTGTGGCTGGTGCTACGGCTTCTCTAAAATAATTACTGAATTTGCCAGCAATCATAAAACTGAATTTGATATCCAGGTAATATCTGGCGGCATGGTGGTTAACGACCGTGTAGGTCCGCTAAGAGAAATGGCGCACTATATTTCAAATTCTTATAAAACCGTAGAGGAGAAAACCGGAATTAAATTTGGTGACACTTTTTTAAATAAAACGATGGTTGAAGGTGAAGTGATTTTCGACTCGATACCCCCTTCAGTAGCATTAACGGTTTTCAAAGAATCAAGGCCTGAGCACCAATTAGCATTTGCTTCTAGAATTCAAAGAGCAATTTATTATGATGGAATAGGCCCTACAGACACCGAGCATTATGCTGAAATAGCAGAGGAGTTTGGCCTGGAACCGTCGACCTTCCTTGAAAAAATGAAGGATGAAAAATATCTTACTTATACGCGTCAGGATTTTGAACTGTCTGGAAAATTAGGGGTTACTGGATTTCCTACCACGATATTGTATGCAAACGAACAATTTTTCGCTCTGGGAAGAGGAGCCGTAGGGCTTGAAGCACTAGAAGAGAATTATACAATGGCTTTGAGCACCATCAAAGAGAAAGCAAAGGACTAAGGGACTCAGCTCTAAAAGCTTAATTGCCACCTAAACGCCCACTTCCATTTGAGGTGGTAGATTTCAACTCCAGCCTCTTTCATCAAGCTTTTTAAATCAGCTTTGCTAAAACCTCTTTTTACCGATACCGCGGCATCGTTTTTTACCATATAGGACTTAGAAAAAATCCCGGTGAGTGCTTTTATGCTCCAGTAGGCTAAATAATGGCGATGCAAATCGTTGATAATAATATGTTCTGCTTGTTGCTTGAATTGAAGGAACAAGGGCGTTAATTGCTTTTGAGTAAAGTGATGTATGAACAGGCAGCAGTGAATAATATCATAGCGTTCTTGCTTAAATTCATCTTCCAGAATATTTAAACACTGGAAAGAAATTTCTGGATATTCGGCAGCTTGTTTTTGGGCATACTGTACTATAAATGGATTTGCATCTATACCAACAAAAGAAGCGTCAATATCATTTTTTCTACAATAGTCGGCCATAAGCATCAGTATATCGCCGCTGCCACAGCCTAAATCGGCGACCCGCACCTTTTTCCTGCCTTTTACAATTGATTTAAACGACTGCAAACTGATTGAATTTCCTCCTAGAAGGCCATTTATGGCACTGATTTCGCGTAAGGTCTTATTTATGACCTCTCCTGAAATTGACAGATCATCCATTATTTCAGGTTCGGAAGACCTTTCCTTAAACATGAATATTTTTAATATTTAGCAGCATGCTTTCCATCGTTAGTCCGGGCCCAAATGCAAAACAGAGAATTTTTTTGTTGTTATCTGATCTTGAAAGGGAATTAAGAATATGCTTAATTACAAATAGAATCGTTGGAGAAGACATATTACCATATGATTTTAATACTTCTCGAGCCGGCCTATTGGACTCGGGTAAAATATTTAGTTCTTTCTCGATAACCTCAATAATTCGTTTACCGCCTGGATGAATGGCGTAGAAATCTATATCAGTTAAGCTTACCGGTAACTCGCTCAGTAAACTACTGGTGAGTTGCTTAATTCCTTGTTGGATGACTTCAGGTACATTGCCGCTTAACTTCATATCGAAACCGGTATCGCCAATATTCCAAGACATTTCGTTTTTTCCCACCAGCGATAAATCGGCATAATGTTGTAGAAGCTCTAGTTCTGTTGGCCCATGTCCACCGGAAGTAATTATAGCTGCTGCTGCACCATCGCTAAAAAGGGCATTGGCCAATAAGGAGTCGGCATCGGTTTTATCTTGGTAGTGAATCGTGCAAAGCTCAACGCAAACGATCATCACCTTGGCCTCTGGCTCGGCATTTACAATATAATGCGCCGCCTTAAGGGCATTAAAAGCAGCATAGCAACCCATAAAGTTGATGGCAGTACGTTCAATGTTCGTATTAAAACCGAGCTCTTCAATTAATTCTATATCCAGCCCTGGAGCATACATACCCGTACAGGAAACGGCAATTAAATGAGTAAAATCTGGTGGAGCTAAATTCGTTTGGTCAAGAGCACTCTTTACAGCAGAGATTCCGAGGGCTAAGGCCTCTTTTTTAAAGAGGGTCATTCTTGAGGCCACCGTTGGCTCATCACGATCTGGACCATCATTGAAGAATGGCATTCCACCATTTTGTTGAAAGTCGGGTAGAACAGAATAACGAGTTTTGATGCCGCTGGCACGATAGAGAATTTTTAATTCACGCGCGGCTTCATCATCCATAGAAAGGCGATCTACCATAAATTCGGCTATATCAACCTGGTTGGTATTGTATTTTGGCACTGCAGTACCAATAGATGAAATTAATGCTGGCATAATTCTGTTATTCCCTATATTAACTAACTTTTGAATTCTTAAGTTCGAAGAAGAAGAAATATATACTTAGTAATGAACAGATCTACTCTACTACATTTAAGAATACCCTTCTCATTTTTCTTAATGCCCGTGTTCTTATTTGCTTGGGCAGTAGTAGATACGGTTAATCTATTTGATGCAGTTTTGGCCTTTGTTATTTTGCATTTTCTGATCTATCCTGCCAGCAATGGCTACAACTCTTTTTTTGATAAGGACGAAAAATCTATTGGAGGCCTTAAAAATCCTCCGAAAGTCTCCAAGCAGCTCTATTATACTTCGCTGGGATTCGATGTGATCGGTACTTTATTAGCGTTATTAATCTCGATTGAGTTTGCCGTGATGGTATTTATCTACGGTCTTATATCGAAAATGTACAGTCACCCATCAGTACGTTTAAAAAAAATGCCCATTATTGGATGGCTCGCGATTGGCATCTTTCAAGGATATTTTACACTAATAATGAGCGTTATTGCAATCGGTGATATGTCCATCATAGAAACCTTCGATGCTAAGATCCAGTTTGCCGGTATATTATCTTCTTTGCTACTCTTTGGCTCTTATCCTATGACTCAAATCTATCAACATGAGGAAGATGAAGCAAGAGGCGACATCACCCTAAGCCTTAAACTTGGGGTAATCGGCACTTTTCATTTTACCGCATTAGCATTTACAGTGGCGTCGGCAGGCTACTTTATATTCTTCAATGAATATTTTTCCTTAGCGAC
The DNA here is from genome assembly GCA_965368405.1 of uncultured Cyclobacteriaceae bacterium. Taxonomy (GTDB): domain Bacteria; phylum Bacteroidota; class Bacteroidia; order Cytophagales; family Cyclobacteriaceae; genus S012-113. The sequence goes on along the minus strand of CBDUMS010000020.1, from coordinate 23,786 downwards.
AGGCGAAATTTTCTTAACCCTCCTCAGTCCGGTGCTTATCTATTTTGCGTACTGGTATTTACAAGTTCGAAAAGATTTAACCCAAGCCAATTTTAATCATACTATGCGACTAAATTTAATTTCGTCGACGATGTTAAATCTTTTCTTTCTTTATCTGGCCCTTTAGAAGGGTAGACCATGCGTTTGTCGCATTAAGAACTTAGCAACTCCTGGTGTTTTAAGACCGATATTTACAGCAGTATTAGACATTAGTTCGCCTCCAAATAGACCTTGTATTTTTCTACCGGCCCAATGCCTTGTTTTAAAGGTTGCATTCCAGGCTTTAGTATAGCGTTGTTCCAATTCACTTCGGTTCAATTTTGATGTTGCATACTCCACGACCAGGTCGCTAACAATTTTGGCTCCATGAATGGCCATAGCCATTCCATTACCACATAGTGGGGTTATCATGCCTGCGGCATCACCCGTCATAAGCACATGTTGGTACACCGCCTCCTTTGGCGAAAAGGAAATTTCATTGATAACTTCCGGTTTGTCGAAAAGAAAATCCGATTCTGTAAACAGCTGCTTTAGGTAGGGGTTTTGATAAAGCACGCTGCTTTCCATATCATCAATATTGCCATGTTTCTTTAGGTTCTCTCGACTACTTAAGTAGCACAGGTTGTAGATATCGTCTTCTACTCTACTTGTCCCGCAATACCCTTTATGAAAATTGTGAAGTGCTACTAAATTCTCTGGCACCAGATTGGTTTTTATATGGTACTTTACCCCAATAAACGGATATGACTTTCGTATGAAGGGGCGTTCTAATTTTTTATCGAGAATCGATTTTTTGCCAAAAGCTCCAATAACAATGCCCGCGATTAATGTACCTTTTTGTCTTGTTTGAACACGGAAGACATCTTTATCAAAAACGATATCATCAACAATAGTATTCTCGAGCAGGGTAACGCCTTCGCGTACGGCAATTCGCGATAGCCAATAATCGTAGGCATATCTACTCACACCAAAACCGCCAAGATCTAAAGGCATTTTAAGCGACTTGCCATTAGTTGCGGTAAGTTGAAACTCGGTTATATCCGAGGGGTTAAGCTCATGTGGAAAAAGACCCTCAGACTTAAGAAAAGGAATTACTTCGTTCGAAATGTATTCACCGCAAACACGATGAAAAGGGTATGACTTACGCTCGATTACTGTGGTATCTATTCCCGCTCTTTGTAATAGAATACTGCTTACCAATCCGGCTAAACCTCCTCCAACAACAACAACCTTATCCTTCATTTATCTTTATTCGAACAATGCGCTAACAAGCTAACATCAGAAAACCAAAACAGATTCAATTACTGCTTTTTGCGGTGCACAGCTTTGTTCAACTTAATTATTCGGTAACCCACATAAATTAATAGTAGCCCGAGCAGTTCAGTTATAAAAAGCATTTCTACATAGCCCATTCGGGTGAATGATCCGCCGATTCCGGGTAGCAGCCCACCGATTGCAATATAGATATTCCCTCTAAACGGCGCCTCACGCTGGCCCAGTTTATAATACCGAATGGCTGAGTAAACGGCCCCACCGACCAGAAAGAGGAAAGCATATATATTAATAATTGGCGAGAAATAGCGAACCCACTCCCAGCTGAAAACGGCACCCGTTAAGCGGTAATCAAAGCCATCGGGAATAGTTACAGGGGTAAGTATTACAAATACAGACGCAATAGCTACTATCGAGAGCATTATTACAGAAGAAAGATTAGCAAATCGCCGGTTCATTAAGAGATAAACAGAACCTTGTGCCAGAGGAAACCCACCCAAGAGGGCACCGATGATATACCAAAACTTTAAATTAATGATGTCCCATCCGAAGAGGGCATGAACGCTCTCAGAGAGCGTGCCCAAACCAAAGGTGATTACGCCAAGCGTCCACCACATTAAATAAGAGGTTTTCCGAAACTTATAATGCTTATAAATTTCTACGGTAAAGTATAGGGAGAAAAGGGTGGTGATGATCGGAATATAACCAATGAGTTCATTCATGTTTTTCTGTTTTAATACCTATTTAGTCTTCGCGGCATACACAAATAATTAATGTTGCGGTAAGTCATTTCCTAATTTACCAATCGAGTAAATAGCCAAACACTAGTGGTGCAACAATCGTTGCATCAGATTCAATAATGTACTTGGGTGTATCGATATCTAATTTGCCCCAAGTTATTTTTTCATTCGGTACAGCGCCTGAATATGAGCCGTAGCTCGTTGTGGAGTCGGAAATTTGGCAAAAATAGCTCCAAAAGGGGGTGTCTGTTCTTTCTAAATCTTGGTAGAGCATGGGGACTACGCAAATTGGAAAGTCACCGGCAATTCCTCCACCTATTTGGAAAAAACCTATGCCATTGCCGGAAGTGTTCTCAGTGTACCAGTCGGCTAAAAAGGTCATGTATTCTATTCCCGACTTGACGGTGCCAGGTTTCAGCTCGCCTTTTATACAGTAGGATGCGAAAATATTTCCCATGGTTGAGTCTTCCCAGCCGGGAACAATTATGGGCAGGTTTTTTTCAGCTGCAGCTAACATCCAGCTATTCTTTGGGTCAATTTCATAATATTGTTCGAGTACGCCCGATAACAACATATTGTACATATACTCATGGGGATAATGGCGCTCACCATTTGCCTCTGCATCTTTCCATATTTTGAATATATGGCTTTGCAGTTTACGAAAGGCTTCTTCTTCCGGTATACAGGTATCGGTTACACGGTTGAGACCCTTTTCGAGTAAATCCCATTCCTGTTGCGCTGACAAGTCGCGGTATTCGGGCACTCTTTTGTAATGGGAGTGTGCCACCAGGTTCATAATGTCTTCTTCCAGATTGGCACCCGTACAAGAAATAATTTGTATCTTATCCTGCCGGATCATTTCTGCCAGCGATTTACCGAGTTCGGCGGTACTCATGGCTCCAGCTAAAGACACCAACATTTTGTTGCCGTTATTTAGCTGCTGCTCATACCCTTTTGCGGCATCTACAAGAGCGGCGGCATTAAAATGCTTATAGTGTTCCAATATAAATTGCGAAATAGGGCCTTTCTCACTCATGATATTTATAGGATAATAATTTATAGTAAAGTTTTGCTGCCAGGAATTCCGGAGCGCGGTTACCGGGGATTGGCGCCAGCTCAACGATGTCGAATCCAACGACATTTTTTAAGGCAAACACTTTTTTCAGGTATTGGATTGTTTCATTCCATAAAAGTCCACCGGGCTCTGGCGTACCCGTAGCGGGCATAATAGAAGGATCGAAAACATCTAGATCTATACTGATATAGATATTATTGTTTTCCATAATGGATATGGTTTCGTCCATCCAGCTGTTATCTCCATAAATTTCTTCGGCAAAATAACATTTGTTGCGATTCAAATATTGTTTTTCCGAGCTGTCCATACTCCGGATTCCTACTTGAATAAGATCGGTCGTTTTGCTGGCCTGATGCATAGCGCAGGCATGATTATAAGGCGTTCCCATATACTCTTTCCTTAGATCGGTATGTGCATCCAGTTGTAAAACGGTGATGTTATTATATTTTTCTTGAAAGGCTTCGATAATTCCAATACTGATAGAATGCTCGCCCCCGAAGAAGGTTAAGAATTTCTCGGTTTTTAGGAGCTCACGAGTTCGTTCGAGCACCTTTTTGTAAACGGTTTCTGGTGTTTCGGTTTCAGTTATTTCAGGTAAGAGATGAATACCATGAGTAAATACTTCAGAAGCGGTCTCAATATCATAGAGCTCCATATTTTCAGAAGCGTCTAGGAAGGCCTGAAACCCACGGTCTGCTCCTTTACCCCAGGTACTGGTACCGTCGTAGGGTATCGACTGCAGCAAAATCTTAGCAAATTCTAATTCTGCGAGCGATTGGTCGATACCGGCATAAGTTCGATTATTTTTCATTATACCCTAGAATATTGAACATTTCATTTACTGATTGCTCTTCTCGATATACGGTATCAACGATATTTCCTTTAGCATCGCGATCGATTATAACGTGCTTAGGCGAAGGAATTAAGCAATGTTTAATTCCGCCGTAGCCACTTACCGAATCCTGGTAAGCTCCGGTATGGAAGAAACCAAGATATAGCGGCTCTTTTTCTGAGGATTCATAAGTAGGAAGTAGTACTTCTTGGTTAAGATCTTCGGAATTATAATAGTCGGAATGATCGCAACTTATTCCACCGATATTTACGCGTTTATATTCGTTGCCCCATTTATTAATTGGAAGAAGAATAAATTTCTCTTGAATAGACCAGGCATCAGGTATGGTATTCATCAAGCTATTGTTGATGATATACCAGGTTTCAGTATCATTTTGCTGCTTTTGTTCAAGTACTTCAAAAACTATGGCACCAGCTTCTCCAACTGTGTACTTGCCAAATTCGGTATAGAGGTCGGGTTCAGGAATATTTTCTGTTGCGCAAACCTCCTTAATGTTTTTAATGATCTCATTAATCATATATTCATAATCATATTCAAAACCAAGATGATTACGAATAGGAAAGCCTCCTCCGAGATTAAATGAGTCTAAGTTCTCACTTTCTTTTTTGAGTTCAACATAGAGCTTAAGTACCTTTTGAAACTCACCCCAATAATACGGGGAATCTTTGATTCCAGAATCAACGAAAAAATGGAGCATCTTAAGCTCTACTCTCTTGTTGTCCCTTATATTTTCGGTAAAAAAATCTACGATTTCTCTCGATGGAATACCCAGCCTAGAAGTATAATAAGCCGATTGAGCCTCTTCATTAATGGCCATGCGCAAGCCGATTTTAAAGACTGTATCAGTTTTTATTTCAAGAACCCTTTCAAGCTCATTCAAACTGTCTAAAACCAAAATGGTATTGTTAAAACCTGCGTCGTACAGGCTTACAATTTTTTTCAGATATTCATCCGTTTTGTAACCATTGCAAACGATCTTACGGTTCTTATCCAATTTGCCCTTGTTATAGAGAGATAAAATTAAATCAATATCAAAGGATGAAGAGGTTTCAATATTAACCTTGTGCTTCAACGCTTCATTAACGACGTGATAGAAATGATTACACTTCGTGCAATAGCAGAAATTGTACTGGCCTTTGTAGCCATTATTCTTAATTGCTCTATTGAACAGGTTTCTTGCTTTTTTAATTTGATCGCCTATTTTGGGCAGATAAATAAATCGAAAAGGAGTACCATGTTTCTCAATTAGGTGTTTTAAGGACACTCCATGAAAAGTAAGTTGATCGTCTCGTAAGTCGAATCCTTCTTGTGGAAAGTAGAAGCTCTGTTCGATAAGATCGAAGTAGGAATTTTTCATCAGCGTACAAATTTAGGCTGGGTTTGCATTTATTATAAGAAAGAGGGAGAAGGTTTAGAAATGAGCTGTAAACGTTTTACAACTTATTTAAGAATCGTTACTCATTATAATCCGACAATTCATCCAAATCATCAGAGTACTTATCTTCGTACTCGTCCTTAATGTCATCGCGGAGGTTGCCATCATCATCAAAATCATCGTCCTGATCAATTATATCATCCGCCTCTGAGACGGTCATTCGGATGAGATAGATTTTATCCTCTACTTCGAATCGTAGACCGTTAATGTTTCTGCCTTCCTTATTTGTAAAGGTGATTAGATTCTGACTAAAGCCATAAGGATAAACCATCTTGATTTGCTCCTTTATTTCATCGCCCAATTTGTCGTAATCCGTGATTAGCCTGGGCTTATTAATGTTCTCCATAATCTGGCAGAAAAATAATTAGCTATAATGGATTTAAAGATAATAGAATAGAGATTGACAAGTGAACATCCGACATAATTTTTTAGTCATGTGATATTTTCACAACGGATTTCCCCAGAACCTTACCCGCAACAACAGTTTGTATGGCTGCCGCGGATTGCTCTAATGGCCATACCCGATCCAGAACCGGTTTTAGTTTGCCGCGAACAACTAATTCTGCCAACTCATCTTGTTCAACAGCATTGGGCTTATGTGCTACAATAGCAAGCTTTTTCGTCTCACTTCTTGATTTAAAAAGCCCTTGAATTGCTATCTTTAACATCACGCCTGGCTTACCGCCAATAATTCCAAGTGCTCCGTTTTCATTGAGAATTTTACGAAAGGATTTCGACGAGTGCTTCACGACAACATCGATAATGAGATCGTAGCGGTTGTTTAATGATGTATAATCCTGTTCTTTGTAATTTATGGTTTCATCGGCACCCAGCGATTTTAATAGCGCTAGTTTCTCAGCGGAATCCACTGCCGTTACATGTGCCCCCCAATGTTTTGCAAGCTGTATGCCTAGTGTCCCTACACCGCCGCCGGCACCATTGAATAGGACTTTTGAGCCAGGCTTTACCGGGCCGTTAAATCGTAGCCCTTGCAAAGCAAGCACTCCTGCCTGGGGTAATGCGGCCGCTTCTTCAAAAGATAGCGCTTGCGGTTTAATAGATAGTATTTCTTCTTTAGCTGTTGTGTATTCAGCTAATCCACCCCAGCCACTTTCAGAAAGGTCACCAAATACTTCGTCTCCCTTTTTCAATGCTTTCACTTCACTCCCAACTTCTTCTACAACACCGGCAACATCACAACCTAATATTTTCATTCTTGGGCTAAAAAAGCCAAATAAGATACGATAAACATAAGGTCGCCCTATTACCCAATCCGCATCCCAAGAGTTGATGGCGGTAGCCTTAACTTTAATTAATACTTCTGTTGGTTTAGGAACAGGCCTCTTCACATCTTCAAGCCTCAGGTTGGCAGTGTCGCCGTACTTTCTGTGAACAATCGCTTTCATAAATGGATTATACGGATAAGAGTACCATTGGTTAGTTCATGTCGAAAATAGTGGTCTTGTTTATAATTCGTACGGATATGAGGAATTTTTGGTATTTTCAAAGCATTAATTACTAAACTGATATGAAAAACCTTCCCCTCGTACTATTCGCTGTGCTAATTTCTGGTGTCACTTTTGGTCAGAAAAAGCCTAAAATCTCAAAGAATAAACAAGCTGTAATTCAATCCGTTGAAACGCGTAATGACGAACTAGTTCATCTAAGTGACGAGATCTGGGGCTACGAAGAAATAGCATTTCGTGAGACCCGGTCGTCTCAGGCGCTTTCGGATTACGCCGAACAGCAGGGTTTTCGTGTTACTCGTGGCGTTGGCGAAATTCCAACGGCATTTGTTGCGGAATATGGTAGTGGCAAACCTGTAATAGGAATTTTAGGAGAATTCGATGCCCTGCCTGGTTTATCGCAAAACACGGTTCCTGTGAAAAACCCTCGCAACGAAGGGGCGCCTGGTCATGGGTGTGGTCATAATATCTACGGGGTAGCTTCTTTGGGAGCAGCGACTGCCATTAAGGAGCTTATCGAAAAAGGAGAGCTGGAGGGAACAATCCGTTTTTATGGAACCCCTGCCGAAGAAAAGTTTTTTGGAAAGTTATGGATGATTAGGGCGGGTGTTTTTGATGATGCCGATTTTATTATGGATTGGCACCCAGCAGCAGATATTGAAGCCGACGTGCAAAGTAGTTTGGCATTGGTAGACTTTATGGTAGAGTTTACCGGACAGGCGGCGCATGCATCCGGCGACCCCTGGAATGGCAGAAGTGCATCGGATGCGCTTGAACTCTATACGACAGGGATTAACTATTATAGGGAGCATATAAAACCAACGGTTCGTATCCATTATCATATTATGGATGCAGGGAAAGTTGTGAATGTAGTTCCAGATTATTCTAAATTATGGGTTAGGGTACGCGACACCAGGCGCGAAGGCATGGAAAAAGTGTGGAAGCGCGTTGAAGAAATGGCAGAGGGTGCAGCTATTCTAGCAGACGTTGACTATGAGGTAAACTTAATTTCGGGGATTCATGAAATATTGCCGAACAGAGCAGGGGGTGCTGCAGTCCAAAAGAATTTAGAGTATTTAGGCGAAATAGAGTATACCGAGGGAGAGATAGCATTTGCAAAAAAAATCCAGGAGGCAACTGGTAAGGAACAGGTTGGGTTGGATACTTCGATAAAACCATTAAAAGAAACAGCAGAGCATCCAATGGGTGGATCTACTGATGTTGGCGATGTAAGTTTTGTGGTTCCTACGATTCGGTTAAGTGCTACGATAGCTCCCAAAGATACGCCTTGGCATAGCTGGGCTGTGGTAGCCTGTGGCGGCATGTCTATTGGCCATAAAGGACTCCAATATGCGGCAAAGGCCTTGTCGATGACCATGGTTGATTTGTTTGAGAATGAAAAACTGCGAAAATCGGTAACAGCAGAATTTATCGAGCGAAAAGGCGACTACCAATATAAAGGAATGATCCCTCCTGGCCCCCCACCAATTAATGCTGATCAGTAGTTAAAGGAAAATCAGACCCAGAAACCTCAATACCCACATTCCCTACCTTAAGGCCTTGCAATACATAATGATAAGCGTCAGCAGTTTTTGCTAAAGGATAGGTTTTATCGATTAGCGGCTTATATCCACCCCGATAAAGTAAATCACGCATAATCTTAACGCTGGCTTTTTTATTTAGGGGCAATGGAAATTTTACTCTTTTTCCACTAACGATTGGAGCCACTATAGCAAGAAAGGGGTTCTCAAAATGAGGACCTAATTCAGATGAAATATAGATGGCCTTGTCCTTCATTATTGGCTTACATCTACTGAAGCTGCTCTTGCCAACCGCATCGAAAACAAAATCGAACTTTTCTTCAAGCGTCGTGAAATCTTCGGTAGTATAATCAATGACTTTATGAGCTCCGAGCGATTCTACTATTGAAAAGTGTTCGCTTCTACACGTGGCCGTAATAGTTACATCCTTTAGCTTTAATAATTGAATAATTGCAGAGCCAATTCCACCAGTGCCTCCATTCACCAGTATTTTATTTCCGGATTTAATGGATACTTTATTAATAAAATTAATAGCATAGTGTGCTCCTTCGAGGCTGGTGGCTGCCTCGATGAACGAAATGTTCTCAGGCATTTTGGCCATCGGACTATTCTCATCAATAACTAGATACTCGGCTTGCGATTGTACCCCTTCGTCATTAAAACCAAACACCTTGTCCCCTTCTTTATACTGCGTAACATCATCACCCACTTTTTCTACGACGCCAGAAAACTCTGTACCCAAAACGGGTATTTTGGGGCCGAAAAGACCTGTCTGCAAACGCATGATAAACATTCTGGCCGTTAGCATGGCACAGTCTGTACGATTAACAGAAGCCGCTTTCACTTTAACAAGGACATCATTTTTGCCTAGTTTAGGAATGGGAACATCCTGCAATTCGAGCACCTCTTCGTTACCGTATTTTGTCCAGATAATGGCTTTCATGCTACAGATTTAAGTTGAAACACTAAATTATTAATTTGGAATTGTAAACGTATTTTTAAAATAGAATGATTTTTTGGAGGAAGATAAAATCGATGATACTTGTTATTTGCCCAAGACTCATTAATTTTAGGGCGCACTGAATACTATCGAGATGCCGTTAAAAGTTTTTTTAGTTGAGGACGACGAGGCCTATGCCGAGTTTGTAAAAAAGAGTTTACGGACGAAATACCAGATCTACGCTTTCACAACGGGAGAAGAATGTCTGGTAGCCATGAAGTCGATTAAGCCCGATGTTGTAATTATAGATTACGGTTTACCGGGCATGTCGGGCATTGAGCTCTATGAACAGAGCAAACCCTTTATAACTGATGAAACCAAGATAATCATGATGAGTGCCATAGACGACGGCAACCTTGTCTTGGAGTTTATTAAGAAAGGTGTTCGCGATTATGTCGTAAAAGATGATAAAGTAATCAGCACTCTAATCTCGGTGATTGAGGGCGAAGACGATATCTATTTCGACGATTAAGCCCTCCAGATTTTTATTTAGGCCATCCTTACTTTAGGAAGGGTCAAACTAAAGGTAGACCCACTAGTATTTTCGTATTTTATATCTCCGCCCATATTGTGAGCATTCCATTGGGCTAAGTACAATCCCAGTCCAACGCAGGATTCACCCCCAGTAGCTGTAGAGGAGAGCACCTTAAATTTCTGATAAAGCAATGCTTGTTCCGACTCCTTAATTCCATAACCTCCATCTATCACTGAAATTACACATTGGTCTGCTTCATCTTCTATATGAAGTTGAATGGTTTTGCCTTCCGGAGTAAACTTATAAGCATTTGAAAGGAGTTGATCTAGTATTCGAATATAGCTTAGGCGATCGATATAGAGCTTAACTGATTTGGATGAATTGCTAAAGTTTATTTCAATATTTTTCCGTTTTGCAATAGTTATAAATTCGCGGATCATTCTTTGTGTGAGCAAAACAATATCAATCGATTGGGGCATTGTGTTTACTCCGGCAGTTTCAATCGCATGGAGATCCATGATGTTCTTCATTTTATTGAGACCATCACTTATTACTACCTCCATTTTTTTAAGATAACTCTGCTGCTCCTCCGAAATAGGGCCCTCCGACAATTTAAACAAGCCCACCAATGCATAAAGTTTATTAAGTGGAGACCGCACATCATGGCTGGCAACTTTTACAAGGGCCTTATTGATTCGCTCTAACTCAGCAATTCGTTCTTCTAGTTCGGTAATTCTGTTATCACTATTCATGAGCTCAAGTATTCAGATTATAGATCTGACTTAGTGTCTCGATGGCCATTTCAACGGTTTGTATATCGTCTAAGGTTAATATTAGCTTTTTCTTTACTTCACGTAATTTACAATTCCTGGGGTTGCTTTGCACATATTTTAACACTTTTCCGAATACAGGTCCAGTATAATAGGCCTCCTTGTCTTGTGGAATAAAAAACGCCTTGATAACCTGGTTTCGCAACACTAGTTTTTCAAATCCCAGTTTCTCTGCTAACCATCGTAACTCCACAGACCGAATGAGCTCTTCCGTTTCAGGTGGGATCGGCCCAAATCGATCACGTGTAGAGGTAATAAAGTCTTTGAGCTGCTCTTGATTTTTAGTATTGTCGAGTGCCGTATAAAGGCTCAATCGTTCAGTGATGTTTTCCACATAATCTTCCGGAATAATAAGTTCTAAATCCGACTCGATGATACAGTCTTGAACCAAAAGCTGGGCTGTTTCACTCAACTCTTTCACAAAAAGATCTTTAAACTCGGTTTCTTTCAGCTCCTGAACGGCCTCATCCAATATTTTATGGTACATATCAAAACCAAGATCAGATATAAAGCCGCTTTGTTCTGCTCCTAGCAAGTTTCCTGCGCCACGGATATCCAGATCGCGCATGGCTACTTTAAATCCATCACCCAGATCAGAAAACTCTTCTAGTGTATTAAGTCTTTTTCGGGCATCGGTACTGAGCCCAATAACCGGCGGCGATAGCAGATAACAAAATGCTTGCTTATTAGACCTTCCAACTCTACCTCTCATTTGGTGAAGCTCAGAAAGCCCAAACATATGTGCCTGATTAATTATGATGGTATTGGCATTCGGAATGTCAAGTCCCGACTCAATAATGTTGGTTGAAACTAGGATATCGTAGGCGCCCTCGATAAAACGTAGCATTGCTTTTTCTAACTTAGGCCCATCCATTTGTCCGTGAGCAACTCCTATTCGAGCATCGGGCACAAGTCGCATAATAATATTGGCAATTTCTTCAATATCCTTTATTCGGTTGTGAACAAAAAACACCTGCCCACCTCGGCGTAACTCAAACGAAATAGCATCGCGAACCACTTCTTCGTTAAACACATGCAATTCGGTAACAACGGGCTGGCGGTTTGGTGGCGGTGTAGCAATCACACTTAAGTCTCGGGCGCCCATTAGGGAGAAATGAAGGGTTCTTGGTATGGGTGTGGCCGTAAGGGTTAGGACATCTACATTTACCCGCATCTTTTTCAGCTTCTCTTTAACGGAAACCCCGAATTTTTGCTCTTCGTCGATTACTAATAGCCCTAAGTCTTTAAAAATCACATCCTTATTCACAATTCGGTGTGTTCCTATCAAGATATCTGTTTTCCCTTCTTTTACATTCTCGAGAGTCTCTTTAATGCTTTTGGAGCCTTTAAAGCGGTTAACATATTCAACGGTTACCGGAAAATTAGCTAGTCGATCACTAAAGGTATGATAATGTTGTAATGCAAGGATTGTTGTTGGAACCAGAATGGCAACCTGTTTGCCATCGGCAATGGCCTTGAACGCCGCACGTATGGCAACTTCGGTCTTCCCAAAACCAACATCACCACAAACTAATCGATCCATGGGGTGGCGAAGTTCCATATCCTCTTTAACGTCGGCCGTGGCCTTGGCCTGGTCGGGGGTATCTTCAAATATAAACGAGGATTCAAGCTCTACCTGCATAAATCCATCTGTAGCAAAGGCATGACCTGGTGAGTTCTTTCGCTTTGCGTAAAGGTTGATTAAATCTCGAGCAATGTCCGCAACCTTCTTCTTAGCACGGGATTTTTTGGTCTCCCATTCCGGAGAGCCTAGCTTATTCATGGCAGGAGCCACACCTTCCCGGCCGGAGTATTTGGATATCTTGTGAATAGCATGAATATTTACGTAGAGGATATCATCATCTTTATAAATAAGTCGAACAGCCTCTTGGGCTAGGTCTTTGTTATTGCCCGGATTAATTTTCACGAGACCAGCAAATCGGCCAACACCATGATCAACATGGGTTACAAAGTCACCTGTTTTAAGCGTATTTAGCTCTTTTAAGGTAAGCGCTTTTGAGCGACTATGACGTTCCTTCAGCTTAAATCGGTGAAAGCGCTCAAAAATTTGATGATCGGTATAACAGGCGATTTTAAGATTCCTATCGATAAAACCACCCCTTAAGCTGGCATTTATCCCTTGAAACTTGTCGGCGATAGGGTCTATTTCCTCAAAAATGCTATGGAGGCGATCAAGTTGTTTCGCACTTTCAGCAACAATAATATTGGCGAAACCATTGATATCATTATTGTCTAAATCGTTTGCCAGCAATTCAAAATTTTTATGAAATGAAGGCTGATGGGCCGAATCCCAATCAAAGACTTTCCCTGAAGCAACCGCAAAGCGATTCCCAAACTCAATTGTGCAATAGGGCTTAGATGAATCTTTAAAGGTTAAAGAGGTTTCGAAAAGGTCTTCAGGGGCGAGTACCACCTGAGTATTATTCGATATGGCTGTAATGTCCTTAAAGTTTTGAGAGGCCGATTCAAAAAATTTATCGATGGTATCGTGTATTAGGCTAAGATCTTTAACCCAAAGCTTGGTGTTATTCGGTAGAAATTTCAGGAAAGATTCTCGGCTTTCCTCAACCAGATGTGTCTGAACATTTGGAATAATATTAATCCTCTTCACCGTGTCCACAGACGTTTGAGTATTAGGGTCGAACGTGCGGATTCCTTCAATTTCGTCGCCAAACAGTTCTACCCGATACGGTAAATCGTGGGCATAGGAGTATACATCAATAATTCCACCACGCACCGAATATTGTCCGGCTTCAAACACAAAATCTACTTTCTCAAAATCGAAATCGGCAAGTAATGAGGTAATAGTATCTGGGCTAACGGTCTCCCCAACAGCAAGCGAAAAGGTATTCTCTCTAAGTACTTTTTTGCTAATTACTTTTTCTGTGAGGGCTTCGGGATAACTAATAATTATTTCCCCTGCACTCGACTTATTGTTCATGCTATTAAGCACTTCGGCTCGCTGTAGAACGTTGGCGTTTTCAATTTCATCGAAGGCATAGGGCCTCTTATAAGATGTAGGGAAAAACAGGATTTCTTTGTTTTCGAGTAAGCTTTGAATGTCGTTAAAAAAATATGCAGCTTCTTCTTTATCGTGTAAGATAAAAAGATGATTTTGGTGACCAATGCCATATATCGCGGCGCCAATTACTGCGTCGAGACTTCCGCTTAACCCTTTTATTTGTACAGAATGCCCATCGTTAGGTTTGATTGCTTCCGCAATGGTCTGGATGAGACCATCGTTCTTGTAGAGTTTTATAAGATCGGAAACTTTCATTTTGTAAACCTGACAATTTTAACAAGGGCTACAAAAATAGGGTTCCATCTTGGTAATCTATTATTGATTGGGTCTAAGCTTTATTTTTTGATATTTGTGAATGTCTAGAATAAACATTAGTAGCGGTGCCTTCTGGGAAGATAAGGTTGGTTACAGTCGAGCGGTTAGAATAGGTAATATCATTGAAGTATCGGGAACAGTCGCTATCAAGGATGGTGAAGTTGTTGGTAAAAAAGATGCATATGTCCAAACAAAACGTATCTTAGAAATCATTTCAGACTCTTTGGAGCGAGCCGGAGGATCCATTAATCAGGTAATTCGCACACGAATATATGTTACCGATATTGTAAAATGGGATGAAGTGGGGAGGGCTCATGGTGAGGTTTTTGCAACGATTAAACCTGCTACTAGTATGGTTGAGATAAGCAAACTCATCGATGAAGAGTGTTTGGTAGAAATAGAGGCAACCGCTATAGTGAATGATAAGTAGAAAAGTTTTAATGGAAGCACTAAAGAGGGTGCGGCCAATATTCGGATTAATGAGTCTGGTCATTTTAGTCTTGACTTCTAACCCAGTCAAGGCTCAGAATGCCGAAAACAATTTGGGAAGCTGGTATATATATAACGGTTTTTACAATTTTAGTCCGAAGTTTGAATTATTCTTTGACACCCAGTACCGCAGCTTCGAGCCAATTAATAATGCTCAGAGGTTTTTAGTGCGACCTTTTTTTAATTACAACTTTACAAGCAACGCTCAAGCTGGATTGGGCCTTGAATATCACAAGTTTTGGACTTACGACGAACTACCTGATAATAAGCTTAGTGCGGAAGAGTTTAGAATCACATTGCAAGGGATTTTATCCCAGAAAGTTTCACGAATAGGGTTCCAACATCGCTATCGCTATGAGTTTCAAAATATTGGCGATATTAAGTTACAGAGGATGCGATACCGCTTACAGGCTACAGTGCCCCTCAATAACCCCTCACTCGAAAAGGGCACTTTCTTTCTTAATTCATATTTTGAAATTTTCATTAGCACCTCAACCCAGTTTAGTTTTAATCAGAATTGGGTATATGGAGCTGTCGGCTATCAATTGACCGATCAAATAAATCTTCAACTAGGCTATTTGGCTGTTCTTCAGCAGGTGCGTACTTTAAGTCGACTCCAATTCTTCTTTACCCACAAGCTTTTCTTTTACTAAAACAAGAAGCTATCCATACCAGCCAATTGATTTAATCAAATCGTTCGCATAAATTTGATCCATACATTCTCTAGGACATAATGGATAAAGCATTTACTTCTTCAATTAGAGCCGCAGCGACACTGGTACTGCTTTTTACAGCTCATTTAAGTCAGGCTCAGGATTCATCTGACAAACTTGGTAGCTGGTATATCTATAATGGCTTTTTCAAATTCACCCCTCAGTTCGAGATTTTTTTTGAGTCGCAATTACGGACCTATGAAGTTTTGAGCAACCCAGAGACGTTTTTTTTTAGGCCGTATTTAACCTATAATTTAAATAAAAATGTCCAGCCGGGTCTCGGTTTAGAGTACCATAAGTCTTGGAATTACAGCGAAATTCCTGAAGATCGGGTGGTGTCCGAAGAGTTTAGGATAACCTTACAAACACTAGTTTTTCAAACTATTGACAGAGTGCATTTACAACACCGCTATCGATATGAATTTCGAACCGTTAATAAGAATAAATTGCAGCGTATGCGCTACAGGATTCAAGCTACTATTCCGCTAAATGGCGTTAAATTGAGCAAGGGAACAGTTTTTGCTAATGTTTTTAATGAAATGATGATTGATACGGAGCCCGCATTTAATTTTAGTCAAAATCGAGTTTATCTTGCTGGGGGCTACCAGTTTACCGATAACCTCAACTTACAATTAGGTTATTTGGCAGTTTTCAGAAAGGGCTCTGTTAACCATAGACTGCAATTTTTTATAACACATAAACTCTGGTTTTATGATAAACCAGGATAAGCTAGTACTTTAACCAAAGGGAAAATTACAGGGTTATACCTTAATTTGGTACGCTTTTCTTCGCTTAGTGATGTTGTACGTAATTTCTCCATTTCTCCAAAACCTCACTTAGGTCATCCGGTAGCTCCGAATCGAAAAACATTTTTTCTTTTGTAACAGGATGAATAAACCCCAGCGATTTTGCGTGCAGGGCTTGTCTTGGAATCACTTTGAAACAGTTTTGCACAAAACTTTTATACTTAGAAAACTGGGTTCCTTTTACAATAATGTCACCGCCATAGGTTGCGTCATTAAACAGTGGGTGACCTATATATTTTAAATGGGCTCGAATCTGATGAGTACGGCCCGTTTCTAATTTGCACTCAATAAGCGACACATATCGTAGGTACTCTAAGGTTTTAAAATGGGTTACGGCTCTTCTGCCAAAATCTCCCTCCGGAAAAGGCGCCGTAATCCTGCGATCTTTTAGGCTTCTACCAAGGTTAACATCTACGGTCTCTGCCTCTGCGGGTTCTCCCCAAACCAGGGCCATATAGGTTCGATCGATCGAGTGATCAAAAAATTGCTTGGCCAGGCCTGTCATAGCCTTTTCGGATTTAGCAATTACTAAAAGCCCGGAGGTGTCTTTATCAATTCGATGTACCAGCCCGGGTCGACCTTCATTGCCCGCCATCTCGGGCAAGTTATTAAAATGGTAGGTTAAGGCATTTACCAAAGTTCCGGTCCAATTCTGATAGGCCGGATGGACTACCATTCCTGCAGGTTTATTCACCACTAGCAAATCCTTGTCTTCGTAGACAATATTTAAGGGGATATCCTCTGGAACAACCTCTGTATCGCGAGGCGGTTGCGGTAAGGAAATAGTTATGCTGTCGCCAGGTCGTACCTTATAATTGGCCTTAACCGGCAGCTCATTAACCTTAACAAATTCATCCTTAATTCCAGACTGAACGCGATTGCGCGAAACGTTTGGGAGTCGATCAATCAGGTATTTATCAAGCCTTAATGGCGATTGGTTTGGGTCGGCAATGATCTTATGATGCTCAAAGAGTTCATCCTGATCTTCCTGATATTCTTCTTCTTCCATTTAATCACAAAGATATCGTAATTTGGGCGAGAAGATGAATTTGTATCAAGAACCCATTATTCAGGAAATTTCGCTTGATGAAAATCCGAAGAATGTACGCCTATTCATTAAGCGCGAAGACTTGATCCATCCGGTTATATCGGGCAATAAGTGGCGGAAACTTAAGTATAATCTTAAGGAGGCGAAGAAGCAGGGAATAAAAACCTTATTAACTTTTGGTGGGGCTTATTCAAACCATATTCATGCGGTTGCAGGTGCTGCAAATCATTATAACTTTAAAAGTATCGGACTTATCCGCGGCGAAGAGCACCTACCCCTAAACCCCACACTTAATGCAGCAGTAAATCTTGGGATGGAGCTTCATTATATCGATCGAACCACCTACCGAAAAAAGGACGAGGCTGCGTTTATTGAAACTTTGCATGATAGGTATGGTTCGTTTTATCTAATTCCCGAAGGAGGTACTAACGCTATGGCGATAAAAGGTGCTGCTGAAATTATTACGAGCTTAGAGGAACCATATGACTATGTCCTGCTTGCTTGCGGCACAGCGGGCACAGCTACTGGCGTAATTGCCGGATTGGAAGATAATGCAAGAACAGTAGGTGTCTCAGTACTCAAGGGCGATTTCCATACGGAAATTATTAATGGTTGGCTTGAGAAGCTAAATCTCGAACATCTTTCTAACTGGGAAATCAATCTCGATTATCATTTTGGAGGATACGCAAAGTTTGATGCTACATTGGTAGATTTTATTAATTCTTTCAATGCTAAATATCGGATACCACTCGATCCTGTCTATACAGGAAAGGCATTTTTTGCGACCGTAGACATGATTACAAAAGGCTTTTTTCCATCAGAGGCACGGGTTCTCGCCATCCATACTGGTGGTTTGCAAGGGATCAAAGGGTTTAATCAGCGATTTAATAATCTGATTAATATTTGAATTGAAGTTGCATATTTTCGTATATTCAGATTTTTAATAGTTATAACATCAAGTAATTATGACATTTGATTCAACGCTCGAAGCTTTTTTACATTGGGAGTCAAACACTCCCGATCGAATTATGTTTAATCAGCCATTGCCGGGCTCTATAAAACAATATACCTATCAAGAGGCAGGCCAGGAGATCAGGAAAATTGCTACGGCTTTATCCACCATGGGTCTGGAAGAGAAAAGTAAAGTTGCCATTCTTTCAAAGAATTGCGCACATTGGATTATGGCAGACTTGGCCATCATGATGGCAGGCCATATATCAATTCCTATTTATCCTACCCTAAATTCAGAGTCCATTCAGTTAATTCTGGAACACAGTGAATCGAGTGCAATCTTTGTAGGCAAACTTGATAATTATGAAGAGCAGAAAAAGGGTATTCAAAATATTAAAAAAATAGGAGTTGCCACGTACGGCATAACAGAAGAGTATACCTGGGAAAGCATTGTCGATTCTACAGAGCCACTTGCCGAACCTTATGAGCAGCAGCCGGATGACCTGGTGACAATTATGTATACCTCGGGCACAACGGGAAAACCGAAGGGGGTTATGCACACCTCCGGTAATATGATCCTTACCGTTAAAAACGCAAAAGAATTGATCAAAATGCCTCAGGAAGCGCGCTTCTTTTCATATTTACCGTTATCGCATGTAGCAGAACGAATTGCTGTGGAAATTTATGGGGTCTATATTGGCGTTACCTTCTCCTTCCCGGAATCGTTAGATACTTTCGCGGCAGATCTAGAAAAGGCTCAACCGCACCTTTTCTTTGCAGTACCTCGTATTTGGTCGAAATTTCAGGAAAAGATCCTTGAAAAGATGCCGCAGAAAAAACTTAGCACCTTGTTGAGTATTCCGATTTTAGGTGGCCTCATAAAGAAAAAAATAGTCGCCAAGTTAGGTTTATCGGATGCGGTATTCTGCGCATCCGGTGCAGCTCCAATCGCAGTATCAGTGCAGGAATGGTTTCAAAAACTGGGGATTACCATTCACCAATGTTATGGAATGACCGAAGACTGTATTCTATCGCATTATAACTTAGTCGATAGCAACAAAAATGGTTCAGTAGGCAGACCTTTACCCAGTATTAAGGCTAAGCTTTCGGCGGAGGGCGAGATTTGTATTAAGAGCGATGCCCTAATGAAGGGATACTATAAGGAGCCCGAACTTACGGCAGAAATGTTCGATGAAGAGGGTTATTTGAAAACAGGAGATATAGGCGAATATGACCATGATGGATATTTATTTATCACGGGCCGTGTTAAGGACCAGTTCAAAACGGACAAGGGAAAATATATTTCGCCGGCCCCTATAGAACTAGAGCTTTTAAAGAATAATGATATCGAGCAAATTTGCCTCGTAGGCATGGGTATCCCGCAACCAATTGCCTTAGTTATCACCTCTGAATCAGGCAGGGCAAAAGGAGATAAAATAGTTGAGGAAGGGTTAGCGAAAACGGTAGCAGAAGTTAACAAGCACTTAGAGAAGCACGAAAAAGTTCAAAAAGTGGTAATAATGAAAGAAGACTGGACTGTTGAAAACGGATTACTTACACCAACGTTAAAAGTTAAGCGTAATCAAGTGGAGAAGATACACATGCCCATGTATAAGGAGTGGTTTGAGCACGAGGAGCATGTGATTTACGAACATTAATGACAAGGTTAAAACTACCATTTTATGGAGGAGTCGCTAAAAGAGAAAACAGGTAAAGATTTAAATACTTGGATAGGAATTGCGAAGCAATCTGGTTTCGAAAAGCATGGCCAAATTCTTAAATTTCTAAAAGAAGAACATGGCCTCACTCATGGTTATGCCAACTTCGTGGCCTTAAAAACGTTGAAATCCGATGCGGGCTCTATGGATGCCAAGGAATTGGTTAATAATCAATACAAAGGCAAAGAAAACCTATTAATGATCTATGTTAAACTCCTCAATGAACTTAATAACTTTGGAGATGATATTGAAATTGCACCTAAGAAATCCAGTGTTAGCTTAAGAACTAAAAAGCAGTTTGTGCTCATTCAACCAACGACAAAAACACGTATCGATCTCGGCTTAAAACTAAAGGATATAGAACCCGAAGGACGCTTGGAGACATCAGGCCCTTTTGGGACAATGTGTAGCCATCGTATTCAATTAACCGATGTGTCGGACGTAGATAAGGAAGTTACAGACTATATGAGAATGGCTTACGATCAGTCAAAGGGCTAGCAATCCTCAATTATTTCTATACTTTTGAGATCACGCCAAAAGGAAAATACTAATCAACCTACACCATGAAGAAATTATTATTAAGCGCCACGGTGCTTCTTGCCACCAGTCTCTACTTATTTGCACAAGACGATGACAAAACGGCTAGCGATAGTACGAACACAGAGAAAAAAGAAAAGAAGGATCTGCCTCTTGAATCCGATCGAAAAATAAATATCAATACTGATGAAGGCTCCTGGATATCTCTTGATATAAGCCCCGACGGCAACACCATTGCATTCGATATGCTCGGGGATCTTTACCAAATGCCAATAACAGGGGGTGAGGCTACACGTATTACAGAAGGTCTAGCTTTTGATTCACATCCCAAATACTCACCCGATGGCAAATCGCTTTTATTTCTTTCAGACAGAAGTGGGGGTAATAATGCCTGGATAATGGATTTAGAAACCAAGGAGTTTACCCAGCTTACCAAAGGCAATACGCATAATATGCAGTCGGCAGAATGGGCACCCGATGGCAAGTATATTGTTGTATCTAAGGGCACTAGAAACTTTAAGCTTTATCTCTATCATCGAGATGGTGGGTCGGGCGCTCAGCTAATCAAGAAACCCGACAATTTAAAAACAGTAGAACCCACCTTTGATGGTACAGGAAGATATATTTACTATTCCTCAAGAAGGGGTGCATGGCAGTACAATGCGCAATTTCCACAATACCAACTGGCACGATACGATCGCGAAACTGGTGAAACAGAGCAAATAACATCTCGTTATGGCTCCGCCTTTGCACCTACTTTATCACCCGATGGAAATTGGTTGGTTTATGGCAGTCGCTGGAATGAACATACGGGTTTATTGGCTAGAAACTTAAAATCGGGAGATGAACGATGGCTGGCTTACCCTGTTCAACGCGACGAACAGGAATCTATAGCACCACTAGGTGTTTTACCAGCAATGTCTTTCACCCCTGATAGCAAGCACTTAGTTGCTTCTTATGGTGGCAAAATATATAAGATTCCTGTGGCTGGAGGTGATGCTACCAACATTCCATTCAAGGTTAATGTTGATTTAGAGCTAGGGCCTCAGTTAAAATTTAACTATCCGATAAGTGATGAACCAACCATGACGGTCACTCAAATCCGTGATGCTAGGGTTTCTCCCGATGGTTCTCAAGTTGCATTTACGGCACTTAACAGGTTATATCTAATGAGCTTTAGCGATAATAAACCTAAACGACTTACAAACTTTGATTATACCGAAGCTATGCCCACCTGGAGCCCCGATGGCGCTTATCTGGCATTTGTAACCTGGCATGAAACGGATGGTGGTCATATCTATAAAGTAAACACAAAAGGCAAGGCCAAGCCTGTTCGAATAACATCTGAACCCGCCTTATATACCGAGCCCGCATGGAGTTTTACCAACAGTAGAATTGTTTTTATGAAGGGCACAAAACAAACATTTAGAGATGGTGATGGGCCATTTACCTTTGGTATGCAAGACGAAATCGGCTGGATTTCTTCGAATGGTGGCAGTATTACTATAATCGACAAAGCTAAAGGTCGATCTGTGCCACACTTTGTAAAAGGGAAAGACCGAGTTTTTCTTTACAGTAACTCTAAGGGATTGATTTCTGTTCGGTGGGACGGGACAGACGAGAAGGAGTTAATAAAGATATCGGGTATTACTACTTATGGATCTGGCATAGCAGGAGAGGAAAACCATATGTTGGAAGAAGCCTATTCTGAACCACAAAAGAAGCCAGCTACTGCCGATGTAATTAGAATGGCTCCCGAAGGAGACCAAGCGCTGGCGCAGATTAATAATGAAATCTATACTGTAACGGTACCGGTTGTGGGAGGTGAAACCATTACAATTAATGTTGCTGATGCGGCTAAAGCGTCATTCCCTGCCAGAAAACTTACTAAAATCGGTGGTGAGTTTGCCAGCTGGAGTATGAATGCGCAAAAGGTTTATTGGTCGCTCGGAAATGCTTTTTTTACCTATGATATTCCTGCGGCTGATGCTCGTAATAAAGAATTAGAGAAGGAGAAGAAAGAAGCGAAGGATAAGGAGGAGAAGGCTGAGAAAACAGACGATGAGAAAAAAGAGGACAAAGGATACCAGCCAGATGAAATTCGTATAAAAGT
Organism: uncultured Cyclobacteriaceae bacterium; assembly: GCA_965368405.1. GTDB lineage: Bacteria > Bacteroidota > Bacteroidia > Cytophagales > Cyclobacteriaceae > S012-113. The sequence goes on along the minus strand of CBDUMS010000020.1, from coordinate 1,327 downwards.
TGAAGTGGAACGAGATATACCAGAAGGGTCAGTGCTTCTTAAAAATGCTCGCGTAATTACGATGAAGGGTGATGAAATCTTTGAAAATGGAGACATTCTGATTGTCAATAATCGCATTAAACAAGTTGGCGCTACAGGCAGTATTTCTGTGGATAAGAAAGTTGAGGTAATGGATATGTCAGGTAAGACGATCACGCCCGGCTTCGTTGACACCCACGCCCATATGTGGCCCGCATGGGGAATTCACCGCAATCAGGTCTGGGTCTATGCCGCAAATTTAGGGTACGGCGTTACCACAACGCGCGACCCACAAACAGCAACGACCGATGTTCTTACCTATGCTGATATGGTGGATGCCGGTTCGCTCTATGGGCCAAGAGTTTATTCAACAGGACCAGGTGTTGGATTCTGGGCATATAACATCAAAAGCCTCGATCAAGCTAGAGATATTCTTAAACAGTATTCAGAATATTATAATACCAAGACCATTAAAATGTACCTAACTGGTAACCGCCAACATCGTCAGTGGATTATCATGGCTGCTAAGGAGCAGAAGCTAATGCCAACCACAGAGGGCGGCTTGGATTTTAAACTGAATATGACCCAAATCCTTGACGGATATCCTGGTCATGAACACTCTTTCCCAATTTATCCCTTATACAAAGATGTAATTGATTTCGTTGCTGAATCTAAAACAGCCTACACGCCTACGTTGCTGGTGTCTTATGGTGGTCCGTGGGCAGAGAATTATTATTATGCGACCGAGGATGTACAAGGAGACCCAAAGATTAACTTTTATACCCCGAAGTCAGAGCTTGATGCAAAATCGCGAAGACGTAATGCGGGTTGGTTTATGGACGAAGAACATGTGTTTGAAGATCATGCCGTTTTTGTAAAAGATCTTGTGGAGGCGGGAGGAATAGCAGGTGTTGGATCACACGGACAACTTCAGGGGCTAGGCTATCATTGGGAACTTTGGAGCATGCAGTCTGGTGGGATTTCAACGCATAACGCGTTAAAAATAGCAACCATTCTAGGTGCAGAGGCCCTTGGTCTTGAACAGGATTTAGGAAGTATTGAAGCTGGAAAGCTAGCCGACCTAGTAATAATGGATGCTAACCCACTAGAGAATATTAGAAACACGAATACCGTTAATTATGTGATGAAGAATGGTCGTTTGTACAAGGGAGATAGCTTGGATGAGGTTTATCCAAGACAGAAAAGTGCACCTAAATTTGAATGGCATCAGGCCGCTCCTATAAATGTACCAGGGATAAAAAAATAGTATTATGGCGAACAAAAAACCTCTAATGGGTGTAGGTGTTGC